>CAZKVU010000007.1:22429-39046 GCA_964556475.1 uncultured Gammaproteobacteria bacterium
CTTATTGTGCGAAGGTCCATGCACCTAAAGCCCATGGAACAGGTACCACGCGGTACCAAATTAGGTACTTTTATTGCACGGTTTAAAAAGGTAGACATGCAGGCACAATACCAGCCGGACAGCAGGTAATTTACTGAACATGCAAGAAGAAACTTTTTAGTCCATTGCCATGGTCAATATACTTTATCTTTATTATTGCGGGTCCTCCCGCGCAATTTTGACTTGACGTATACAAGGTTCCATCAAAAGGAGCATATATAACGTCACTGCTTTCGCTGACCATGTCAAGCCCTGTGTGAACACCACCGCTGTATGCATATCTCCAAGAGTAAGGTGTGTGGCCAAACTCTTGAGTGATAATAATGGGGTCGTTAAGAGGCATTCTCCAAGATTTATCACCCCCGACATAGTTGTGGGGGTTAACCCATTGATTGTCTTGTCTAACCTCAAAGTGTAGATGTTTGTTTGTTGAACAACTATACCTGGGGTCAGAATGCCATCCTGTATTTCCAACAAGCGCAATAGGATCACCTTTTTGAACCGGTCCCACTTTTTGGCCCGATTCAACAGCAGCATTGATAGCCTGGAATTCAGAGAGGGCCTGCGCTAGTAATTGTTGATATTTCTTTTCATCATTCTTGGTTTGTTGGAGGAGTTCAGTTTTTTGAGCTTTTTCACTGTCTAGATCGGCTTTCTGCTTTTTGAGTTGGTTTTCCAGTTCTTCGAGTTCTTCTTTTTTAACCTCTCTGAGTGATTTTTGCTCTACAAAGTTATTTTTAATCTGTTGCGTTCTAAGAGCGAGCATTTGATCGTTTTCCTCGGCTTTTTGAATGTATTGCAGGCGGTTGGTAAAGGATGAATTATCTGGGGCAAAAAAGAGTTCGAGCATGCTCATTTCTCGTCGCTTGTATCCATCAACAATTTTTTCAAGAAGCACCCGACTAACATGGTCGAGCGATGTGTTGAGTTCGTCGATTTTGTTTGAAAGTTTATCAATTTCTATTTGTGCCTCATCAATATCGCCCTCGGTTTTTTTGATATTAAATTGAGCGAGTTCTATTTTAGTGTCCATAAATTTGAGCTGTGAAGATAAGTTGTTTGTTTGGGTGCGAGCGTTGTTGAGCTTTTCTTCATATTCCTTAATTTTGCTTTTACAGTCGTCCTGTCCCTCACAGACCGCAGCAAAAGACACCGATGCAATAGAAAAAAGAGCACCAATTAAAAAAATAGAAAAAATAGTCCGAATATGGCGTCGCATAGTGTTTTCACATTATACAGATTATTTAGTAACAAGGCTAATCGCGGGCATGCTCAATAACGACGTGCTCAATGTTACAATACACATATGAATTATTACGATGAGAACCAGAACATAATTGCAGTGGATGAGGATGACAATGTGGTAGGGCCAGTAGAAAAATGGGAGGCTCATAAACAGGGGCTTTTACATAGGGCTTTTACCGTTGGTTTGCGATACGATGGGATGTGGGTTGTGCAACATAGAAAGCACCCCGTATTTGACAGTGTTTTAGATTTAACATGTTCATCGCATCCTCTTTTTACCAAACTGAATTCGCGTGAAGAAATGGAAGATACTATTGTAGATACAATTCGGCGAGAGTGGGTATTAGGGGACGAAGTTGTGAACAAATCCATGCTGGAATATTTTGGGAAGGTGCGATACAAAGCAGATGATCCGCTGAGCGAATACAAAGAGAATGAAATATGTCATATATACGTAGTTACCCTTCAAAACAAACCAGACATAAATGATGTATTTGCCTATGGAATGAGCCTTGTTCCTGAAAGTGTTTTATTTAACAAGCGTAATCTCATTCGGAATTCATTTGCTCCATGGGTTGTTCCAATGGTTCCTTTGTTATCAAATTCTATAAAACAGTAAAATGGTGCGGAGAGTTGCAGTTCTTGGAGGCGGTATTACCGGCTTAACAGCAGCATATTACATAAAAAAACAAGGATTCGATGTAACTGTTTTTGAAAAAGCTCCTGTTCTAGGTGGCCTTGCTCATGGTTTTCAGGAAAAGGATTGGGAATGGCCACTTGAATATGCATATCATCATTTATTCAAGAACGATACGGACATTCAATCATTCGCACAAGAGATAGGGTATGACGGTATTTACTTTAGCACACCGCATACAGATTCACTTTATAAGGTTGACGGAAATTACCGCATAATTCCCGTAGATTCACCGCAAGACTTTCTAAAGTTTCCTTTGCTATCACCGCTGGAAAAGCTGAGAGCGGCTTCCATACTCGCGGGCTTGAAGATATCTCCTGCTCTACAAATGTATGAAGGCTTGAGTGCAGAGGAATTTGTGCGAACCTATATGGGAAATCGAATGTGGAAGGTGTTTTTCGAACAACTTTTTCGGAAAAAGTTCGGGAAATATTCGGGAAAAGTTCTTGCTTCTTTCCTTTGGGCGCGTATTCATAAAAGAACCCGCGAGCTTGGGTATATGCAGGGAGGCTTTCAAAGCTTTATTAACTTTACAGAGAAAACACTTATTGACGATGGCGTAATTATTCACAAGGGTACCGAAGTTCCAGAGATTAAAAAAGAGGGAGATAGGTTTAGTTTTGGAGATATGACATTTGATTGCGTTATTTCAACCCTCCCATCACCGATTTTAACAAAGGTTGGCGAGAACATTCTTCCTGATTTTTATACAAAGCAGTTAAAGAGTTTGAAATATCTTCACGCTCTCGTTCTCATACTCGAAACAGAGCAGCCAATCTTGGATAAAACGTATTGGCTTAACATATGCACAGAAGAAATTCCGCTTATGTTTGTTGGCCAGCATACAAATTTTGTTGATCCTAAGCACTATGGTGGTAATCACATCGCATATATAGGTTATTATCTAGAAAGAGATGACCCAAAGATGTTGATGGCCAAAGATGAGCTCATTTCGTTTGTTAAACCACATCTAAAAGCAATTTCTCAGAAAAATTTATCAGTGAAGAGATCGTATGTTTTTAAAGGCCCTTTTGCTCAACCAATATTTGATAGTGACTTTCTTCATAGTAAGCCAGATTTTATTACACCGGTAAAGAATTTCTACATTGCTAATTTAGACATGACGTATCCATATGATAGGGGAACTAATTATGCAGTGAAATTGGGCAAGGAAGTTGCAGCTCTCGTATAGTCTTTGCGTTAATTTTGCGTGAAATATGCGGGATTTATTCGTGATCTGTCTATCCTCCCCAACTTTGATATTTTTTTAAAGCAGACTCCCATAATCTTAAAGAAACATACATAAAAGTACCCGCCAATACAAACGCTACTATAGTTAAATTTATTCCAAGTTTTCCAAATAGGCTCTGAGTTGGAAACGACATCATGATCCCCACAGGAATAACAAAGGTAATGAGCCATCTAAATGGTTCTTGGTATATTTCAAGTGGAAACCTCCCAACAGAAGTAAGGTCGCGGTAAATCATCACACCGTGATCGATATTTGACGTAAGTATTCCAAAAGCCAACACAAGAATGTGAAAGGCCGTACCGATCACCATCGCATTAACAATAAGCAGGAAATACATAACAATTGCAACCAAACTTAGTGTTGCAGAGAGCTTAATAATAAACGCAAGCGTTAGTATAACGTATAGAATGAGCACCCCAGCATCAAGTGGGTCGATCCCTCCAACAAGAACTCGTAAAAATGGGTGATACGGTTTTAAAAGAATTCCATCGAGATCGCCGCTGACAACAAGTTGTCGGAATCGATATACTTCCCGGAAAAGCAGTTGAGCTGCAGTGTCGATCACATTAAACGTCAGATAAAAAATAATCGCTTGATCAGTTGTATAGCCCTTCAAAGATGATGTTTTTGAAACAAGAAAATAGACAAAAAAGAAAAAGAGTAAAAAGCGGATAATTTTACCAAGGGTAAACAAAATCGTCCCCACAGGATAAAGTAAGATCGACTTAAGTGCATATTGTGAAAACAAGATGAATATGCGCAGATTTCGTTTTATATTCATGTTACCGCCCAAAAAAACTAAATTGATGTAATCCTTTTTTCCAAATAAATCGAGTAAGCGCATAGCTCAGGAAGCACCAGGCTCCTCCCATCAATAGGTAATACACAAGGTCATGCGGGGCTACGCCAAGGTATATACGACTCGGAAGATAGAAAAGATATGGAAAGGGGGTTAGGAAAGATGCATAGTAAAGCGACTTGGGCAGTATATCTAACGGGAAAAAACTTCCTGCAAAGACAAGTAGGAGCATGTAAAAAATAAACCGAGGAGCCCATACTTCATTAGACCAGAAAGCTATAAATGACATCTGCAGATTAACAAAATATGAAATAGTTGATCCGATGAGAATAAACACACATGTTGCAAAGAGCATAAGCAGATCAGTTTGTATAAAGACAGAGGGTTTAAGCAACGCAAGGATAATAACAATTTCAAGTATTGAAAAGATGATGTTAAGCATTTTATCGCCAAAATCCCTGGCTGCATGATATTTGAAAAATGCGAGTGGTTTGAGAATATAGTTCACGAGATCACCCTTGAGAATTTCACCGGCAATATCTGATGTTCGGGTCGATAAGACAACGTCTGAAATGAGATTGGAAACAAGAATATATGTGAGCATATATTGCTCTGTGTACCCAAATACGTTGTTGTTATGTGCGTACACCGCGATCCATAAATAATACTTAACCAATAAGCTGAGAAAATTGCGCAATCTCCATAAAACGAAGTTGAGCCGATACACGAAAAATTCTGAAATCGTTGTCTGAACAAGACGGAGATACACCAACATAAAAGCAGTATACCATGAGTTGGCAAGCTATAAGACAGGGTTCTAAAGCGGTGAGTTTATAAGGAAAGAGCTTTCATAATCCTCTGCGGGTCCGCGCGTGACGATAGTGATTTCATTGCTATGCCGATAATAGACTTAGGGTTAGAATTATATGCATCTTGGTTTTCCGAAATTAATTTTTTTACCTCCGATTCAAGCTCTTCGTCACTCAACTGGGCAGGTAGGTACGTTGATAAGATGTCTATTTGCAGCTTATTTTGTTCAACCAGATCAGATCGGCCTCCTTTTTCAAAAAGCGCCGATGCGTCGATGAGTTTTTTAACGGATTTTTTAATAATGTTTAAAACCTCATCATCTTCAAGTTCTTTGCGAGAACTTATTTCTTCATTTTTAATATCAGACATGAGAAATCGCAAGGTTTCGACCTTGTTGGCCTGGCCACTTTTTAATGCATCGGTAAGCTCTCCTTGAATTTTAGTTTTCAGCATATTATGATTGGGCTTATGAAAAAGTCTGCTCTTGATATTATAAAACAAATCATGAATGAAGTCGAGGCAGAGCTGCCTACTCAGGAAAATATGCTCAAAGATGTCCAGATGATGGGTTTTAAAATCCGTCAAGTTACCGGCGACATGTCATCTCTCGCAAGCTTTGACAGTAATGTTATTGAGTCGCTCTGGAAAATTGGGAAAATCGATGAAATTATCAGCAGCCATTTTGATTCTCTTGACGAGGATGATCAAGATCGTTTGCTTGACTATCTTCATTCAATTGAAAGCGAAACAGAGCATAACTTGCAGAAATCGATAAAAACTAAAAAACTCGCCCCGAGAACCAGTGAAAAAAAGCGAAATAATAATGTTCTTAAATTGGAGGTATTCAAAAACTTCGATGACACCTTTGTCAATTGATATTTGAGCATCATGAGTCGCCCAATTATCATTGACTTTGAGACAAAAAAATCTTTTCGAGAAACTACAAAGCACCAGGAACTCGGCATCTCAGTAGCGTGTGCGTATGATTACAAGTCTGGTAAGTACAATTTGTATGAAGAATCAGAACTTCCGAAGCTGTTTAAATTACTCGAAGAAGCTTCCTTGGTTGTGGGATACAATATAGATGGATTTGATCTTCCGGTTCTACAAGCATACTATCCAGGAGACGTTAAGCAATTTAAAACATTTGATTTGTTGTCGGATATTAAGAATAAATTAGGGAGAAGATTGCCCTTGGATAATTGTGCACAAACAACACTTAACAAAGGTAAGTCTGGGCATGGTTTGCGGGCAATTCAACTCTATAAAGAAGGTAAGATGGACGAGTTGAAAAGTTATTGCAAGGATGACGTTGAGATAACAAAGGAGCTTTTTGAATATGGTGCAAAAAATGGATGTATTTATTATCTTGATGTTACTGAAAAAAAAGAGATACGTGTTTCGTGGGAGAGGTATCTTTCGTATAAGGATACCTCACAGAGTGTTTCCTTGACGCTTCCTTTCTGAATGAGAAATAAGCCACGATTTGAGGCTTTCTATGATATACTGAAATTGCCGTGAATATAGACAAGTTTAAAAAAATAATTATCGCGGCCCGTCCTAATCAATGGGTCAAAAACCTTATAATATTTACTCCGCTATTGTTTTCAGGAAAACTTTTCTCTCTTGAGGCTCTCGTACCAACAACAATCGGGTTTATGCTTTTTTGTTTACTTTCATCAACATCATATATTCTGAATGACATCATTGATTATCCATATGATAAAAAACACCCGGCAAAGAGAAAAAGGCCTATTGCAGCAGGAACCCTAAGCATCCCGGATGCAACATTTGTAGTATTTGTTTTGTCGCTTACATCGTTAACATTGTCGCTCTGGTTTTCAATTCCGTTTTTCTTTGTAGCGTTTATTTTTTTGGTCCTGCATTTTTTTTATTCACTGTATTTCAAAACAAAACCAATATTGGATATTTTTGCAATCTCATTTTCATTCATGTTAAGGGCATTTGCTGGACAGGTTATAACAGGGTATCACATTCAAATTTGGCTTATTTTAACGATTTTCTTTATTTCACTATTTATCGCCTCGGTTAAAAGACATGCTGAGTTTGTTAATCACGGAGAAGAAACCCGTTCATCATTACACAACTATCGTGAGTCGTTACTTTTATTCTTGAGCGCAACGTTTGCAACATTAACCATTACAACATATTCTCTGTACACGTTTTTGGAAAAGCCTCCAATTATTAAAACGCCGCTATCAGAGATAATCGCCACGATGTTGCCTGATTTTGAAGCGCGTAAATGGTCAATGGTAACAATACCTCTTGTTGTTTACGGCATCGCGCGTTATGGTCAATTACTCTATACCAGAGATCAAGGAGAGGCCCCAGAGAAAATCATTACCCAGGATAAGCCACTTTTGGCAACCATGTTTTTATGGGGACTGATTGTTATATCGCTCATTTACGCATTTTAGCTTTTCTTATTAGAACAGCCTTCCCTTAAGCATATTCAGGTATAATATATGTATATGAACGCATATATTATCGATACCAATATGTTTTTTAATCTGGAAGTTAAATCTGGATTGGGGAATAGCCCGAAGGAAATTATCGAGGAAATAACAAGGCTTGGTAAAGCTCTTAAAGCTCGTAATGAGGGTGTTTTTTATATGCCTCCCCGCATAATGGAGGAGTTTCTTACATTCGTAGATGTGCAAGAGCAATATGTAAAGCAATTTATGTCAGTAGTTGTTGTGAAAGCCCCAAATACCACGAATATGCAATTTGCTGCAGATGTTTTTTATAAACTTGTTGAAGAAATGAGACATCGATCATATCGAGGACTCCAGGTTGCTGAGGAAGAGGTGCTCAGCGCAGGAAAAGATATGTCTGGGAAAATTAATCTTGATCATATATCTTATCAGAAAGCCATAGGAGAACATACGTCAAAATTACGAGAGAGGTATCGTCAAGCGACGCGATTTAAGTTTCTTGATAGCGTTGCCGACCTAGATTTACTCATGTTGGCGCGAGAGCTTGATGGTGTTATTATTACATCAGACGAAGGGGTGACACGTTGGGCTCGAATCTTTGGCGTTAAAGAGATTGTACCGCAGGTTCTGAAGGAGCACTTTGCTCATGTGTAGTCTTATGTTCATTTGTGGCTTCATAATCATCTGATTCAGGCATCAGATTTGTTAATATATCCGACAGTTTATCAGCAAATGTTTTATTTGGTTTTTCTAGAAATATAAGATGATCAGATAGGAGCTTAAGTACTTTTTCCTTTTCCTGAGGCTCCTTAATAACGAGATAAATATGCTGTGAATACGGGGCATGACTGACAATTATTAACTGCTCGTAATCAAATCTCCTCATAAAGTAAAAGTGTGATAAAAATTCCCATCGATAGGTTTCGTGTGGGGTTTGAATACCGAACTTTGTGATTTTATTCTCGACAATGGGAGGCGGGGTAATAGTTAACACATAGAAAAGGAAAAGAACGGCGCCGATTGGCAGAATGAGTATTCTTTCACCGAGGAAAAAAGCAATAAGACAAAGTAAAAGCCCCAAAGCGAAATAAAAACGCATTACGCCCTTGGATGTTTTTTTATAGGCACGCAACGGGGCCTTCCATGAATAAATGACTTGAGGATTTAAACTATCGTGCGAGCTCTGATCAGGAGCAACAGTGCTTTGATTACCATTAGCCGTGCCTTTTTCTTCCTGTATTTTCTGACGAATTTCTTCTGGATTCATAGGAGTTATCACTCATTATGTTGCATTTATAAAATAAAGTCAACTTTTAACAAGTTGGGGCTTTCTATTGACGTTGTTATCTCAAGAGGAGTTTTTATTGAGCAGTGGTTATGGCAGACGTGATTTATATAGGACAATCATATCGCAATTATAGATTGACTTATTTTGAAAGGTAAAACCAGCAATGTGTTCAAATTTTTTCAGGAAAACCAGGCCCATTTTTAGGCTTATAGAAAACGTAGCCTCAATAAAAGAAGGGTGATCCATTTTGATATATTAGTTAGGTCTTGACACGCCCTGGGTAGTGTTGGTAAAAAGAGTTACACACAAAATGTGTGAAACTCAAAAGTGAGATTTTATTGAAAATTAATACGTACAGAAAAAAATGCATTGCATATTTTGCGGCCACGATAACACTGATGTTGTTGAGACGCGAACATCAGACGACGGCATGACCGTGAGAAGGCGGCGTGAATGTGCGAAGTGCATTAAGCGGTTTACAACATATGAGCGTGTTGAGCAATTGCCGATAATCGTCATTAAAAGAGATGGACGGAGAGAGCGCTTTGACCCAGACAAACTCAAAAATGGCATTATCAAGTCAACCGGAAAGACAACAATTACGCTTGAACAGGTTGAAACAATCGTTCGCAACGTTGAAGCAGATTTAAAACAGGGTGAATCAACAGAGCTTGACAGTGCACGTATCGGAGAGCTCGTTGCTGATCAGTTAAAAGATTTAGATAAGGTGGCATATATTAGGTTTGCATCGGTGTTTAGGCGCTTTGTTGACGTTGAGGATTTCGAGAAAGAACTGAAGAAACTTTTATAAGTAAATAACATTATAAATTTATTAATTTTTGTCTATGAAATTGTCAGGGCTCTCTAATAAAATCTTTCTCGATCGCTATTCACTTAAGGATATTGATGGCAAACCCGTTGAGCAGAGCCCGGACGATATGTGGAAAAGAGTTGCACGAGGAATCTCAAAGCAGGAGAAGACAGCAACTCTCCAAAAAAAATGGGAGAAGAATTTTTATGATGTGCTTAAAGACTTTAAGTTTGTGCCAGGTGGGCGTATTCTTTCAGGGGCAGGAACTGACTACAAAGTAACATACTTCAATTGTTTTGTTATCCCTTCACCACATGATTCGCGAGGCGGTATTCTGGCTGCTCTCAATCAGCTTGTAGAGATTCAGGCACGATCAGGAGGAGTTGGTTTGAATTTGTCTTCGTTACGACCCCGCGGTGCTCGTGTAAAAACTGTAAACGGAACGTCGTCAGGCCCCGTAACATGGGCTGGGCTTTTTTCATACGCAACCCACGACGTTGTGCAACAAGGTGGAACACGCCGCGGCGCAACGATGCTTATGCTGTGGGATTGGCACCCAGATGTCGAGGAATTTATTACTGTTAAGCAGGATCTGAGCAAGATTCATGGGGCGAATTTATCTGTATGTGTGTCTGATGAATTTATGGAGGCTGTTAAAAGAGATGCAGACTGGGATTTAATGTACCCGGATATTGATGATCCTAAGTACGACACTGAATGGAAAGGTGAACTAGATGAATGGAAAAAGCTTGGTGGAAAAATAAAAATATATAAGACGGTAAAAGCACGATACTTGTGGGATTTAATTTGTACAGCAGCTTGGCGCTCTGCAGAGCCCGGACTTCATTTCCTGGGAAGAAGCAACAAACATGGAAACACATGGTATTTTGAAAAACTTGTCGCAACGAATCCTTGTGGCGAACAACCACTTGGACCATGGGCAGTCTGTAATCTTGGGGCAATGAACTTAAGCGCTTATGTTGAAAATGAAAAGTTCGACTTTGATAGTTTTGGTAAGGATGTTAAGGTTGCCATGCGTTTTCTTGATAACGTGATAGATGATACATTTTATTTCTTCAAAGAAAATGAATTATGTGCAAAAGATATTCGTCGAACAGGGCTGGGAATCATGGGTATTGCAGATGCTTTGATTAAAATGAAAATCCGCTACGGCGCAAACGAGTCGCTCCCGATTGTGAATAAAATCTTCAAGACATTAAGAGATAGCGCTTACGAAGCGTCTGTTGAAATTGCACATGAGAAAGGATCATTCCCGAAGTTTAATAAAGAAAAATATTTACAAGGACACTTTATTCAACAGCTTCCAAAAAGTGTACAAAAAGGAATTGCAAAATATGGCATTCGTAACGCGGTTCTTTTAACCATCGCACCAACAGGAACAACAAGCATGCTTGCAGGAGTTTCATCAGGCATTGAGCCGGTATATGAATTTTCCTTCAAGCGACGATGGAGAGGTGGAGAAGAAATCGTCTATCATCCACTCTTTGAACAATGGAAAGCGAAAAATCCAGAAGCAGAAAAACCATCATATTTTGTGAGTGCAAATGATCTAACACCAGCAGAACATGTTAAAGTACAAGCGATCGCACAGGAGTTTATAGATTCTTCAATTTCCAAAACAGTCAACGCTCCAAACAACCACACTGTTGAAGATGTAAAGAATCTATACATGATGGCGTACGATATGGGGTTAAAGGGAATTACATACATGAGAGACGGATCACGACAGGGTGTTTTGGAAAGAACCGATACAGATCAAAAAAAACAGGAAGAGTCACAAACAGCTCAACAAGAAGCCCCAAAGCCAGAGATGCACAAACCGCTTGTTAACATCATCCCTCGTCCGATGGTCGCACATGGAACAACGTATAAAATGCAAACTCCAGTTGGGGTAGCGTACATCACCATCAACACCGATGAAAACAACGAGCCGCTCGAAGTGTTTATTAATGGAGTTGGCAAAGCAGGATCAGATCTATTCGCAATGGCAGAAGGTCTTGGAAGGATGATTTCACTGAATTTGCGACTTGCAACACATATGTCTCGCGAGCAAAAGATCAGGAAAATCATTGATGAGCTACTTAATATCGGAGGCGCAAGCGTCATGGGCTTTGGCAAAAACCAAATTCGAAGTTTGCCAGATGCTGTTGCAAAAGCCTTAAGCATGAAGTACAAACTCAATGGTTTTGGAGATAAAGCAAAGGCATCTTTAACAGACGAACACATAGCGAACGGCAACGGTCATACGAACGGTCATACAAATGGCC
Organism: uncultured Gammaproteobacteria bacterium; assembly: GCA_964556475.1. GTDB lineage: Bacteria > Patescibacteriota > Microgenomatia > UBA1406 > HO2-37-13b > CAZKVU01. The sequence goes on from CAZKVU010000007.1 coordinate 34,115, forward strand.
ACACTGTCGAGGAAATCAAAAAAGTTCTTATTGATGAAAACAAGGATGCGATTACGGCCCTCGCTGAAGGACAAATTGCTGTTCAGGCAATGGCGCTGGAAGAAATAGACAAACCAATGACAACGCACGATATTTGTCCGGAGTGCGGAGCAGCATCAATGGTATATGAAGAAGGATGTCAGAAATGCTATAGCTGCGGTGCCTCAAAGTGTTAAGACGCTAAGTATCAAGCTTGAGATGGTAGAATAGGTGACTTATGGTCAAAATTTATACGAAGACTGGCGACAAAGGAACAACAGGACTGTTTGGTGGAAAACGCGTGTTGAAGAGCGATGATCAGGTGCAGGCGTATGGGGCTGTTGATGAGGTGTCAAGTATTTTAGGGGTTGTTATGACGACTCAGATAAATGATATCGACAAAAAGTTTATAACAGCGATCCAACAAAATTTATATCATGTCATGGTGGCTTTGAGCGGTGGGCCAATAGCAATAGATATTTTAACAAGCCATATAAGGGAGCTTGAAGAACGCATTGATACGCTTGAAGAAGATTTACCGCCGTTGCATCGTTTTATTCTTCCGCAAGGAACACAGGAGTCTGTATGGTTCCATATGGCGAGAACAACATGTAGAAGAGCAGAAAGACACGTGGTTGCCTGGACACAGGAACAAAAAAATACAGAATTTGATGTTGTAGTATCGTATTTGAATCGATTATCAGATCTTTTTTTCGTTATGAGCCGGAGCTATAATAAAGGCCGGGAAGTCAGCACATAGCAATTATCATGAAAAAATTTCAAAAACATATCCCATCAATCATTCTCTCAATCATTTTTGTGTCAATTGCCGGATTTATAACGTATAAATCGACACAGCCGCGAGTAGTTGCCCCATCAGTTAATCAGGAAACAACATCACAACAGGAAAATACCGAAGGGCTTATATCTGTTACTCAGTCAATTCATTTTAATAATGCTATCGAGCCAATCCAAACAACAAGTAAATTCGCCAAAGGGACAACAGCCCTTGAAGCACTTGAAGAAAATTTCGAAATTGTAAAAAAAGGCGAGGGTGAAAATGCTTTTATAACAGCTATAAAAGGAATCGAGGCAAGCGAGAAAGACAAAACATTCTGGGCTTTTTATGTGAATGGCAAGCAGGCAGAAGTCGGGGCCGGCAGTTATCTTATTAATAATAACGACAATATCGAATGGAAACTCGAAACATACTAATAGTTGGTGTCATTCTCGCAGGCGCCCTTATGAGGCTTATTCCACATGTGCCAAACATTGCGCCGATTGGCGCGCTGGCGCTTTTTTCAGGGTATTATCTGAAGAGCTATAAAGCGTATATTATTCCTTTTGGAGCTCTCCTGCTTTCTGATATTTTTCTTGGTTTTTATGAAGTCATGCCCTTTGTATATGCGAGTTTTTTTATAACGATGATTATCGGTCGTCAATTTGGTTTGCAGGAAAAAAAATCCACAGAAAATGTGGTTAGAGGGATGACTGTTGTATTTCTTAGCGTGATAAATTCAGTGTTATTTTACCTGGTGACAAACTTTGGCGTTTGGATGATGACGAGCATGTATCAACACAATGCAGGTGGGTTATTACAATCGTATATTATGGCGCTACCCTTTTTCAGAAATACTATTATTGGAGATCTTTTTTATAGTTCGATTTTCTTTTTGAGTTTTTATTGGATGAGTCAGAAGGCACGACATTATAAATTTTTTTCGATTAAAACAATTTTTGGTTAGGCCACTGTCTTTTTTAAAGATGGGAAGGCCATTCTATTACGGGAATCAGGTGTAAATCCTGAGGTGTGCCGCAGCGGTAAGTATGCCACAAGCATATAACCCCGAAGACCGACCAAAAATAGCAGCTTGCAGCAAGCAGCCTCGAGCAAGGACATATGGCAGAAATGCTTCGGATAGTTCCGGAGGATGTATACTCCGACACTACAATTCAAAGAGAATCAATTTATTCTACTTACGACGTTGAGAACGAAGTAGATTTTTTGCGCCGCCATAGCGAATTACCTGAAGCCAGAAAGGCATGGTATATCGAGGAAAATCTTCTTAAATTTGCAAGTGAATTTGCGGCTGAGGTACCTGTGCAACGATTGCCCGGCGTCATTACTCATGACGGAAGATTTGATATAGCTGGTGTTGATATGGTTGATATGACTGCAGAAACATCTGCGCTCGCTGAAGCTGGTCCTCGTGAAAGAGCAGAGCATTCAGGATTAATACGCGTAGTTGGCTTATTGCAGCAAGGTATGAGTCAGTCACAAAGCCCTGAAAGCATACGAGTCGCCTGGTCTTCTCCGTGCAAAGGTGCTGATACGAATTATTCAATACTTTTTTATTTTCAAGTCGGGTCGTATGATGAGGGTCTTGGCGGTCATCCTGTTACACAGAGAATTTTGAGGTATGACGAGAAATATGGAAACTTCGCTCGGTCAAAAAAAATATATTCAGGGGTCCAGTCTTTAGCGAACCAACCCTGGACAAGTCATCAATTTTCAACTGCAGAAGATTTCCTTAATGAGCCGATATTATTTGAAGGGAATGAGGCAATTGACAATTATGTTATTGAAGAACTTTGTGGCATTGACCCAAACGCTTTAAGATTTACTCAAGAATTTGAACAGAGGGTTAGCCAGGATCTTCAGCCCTTGATTCATGGGTATGTATCATTAGCGCTTTCAATGGCACAGGGCCGTCTTGAAGTCACTCCACGGCGATTACAAGAGCTAGAGGATGGACTCGGCAGGATTTTCTATTGGTCAAAGCAGATTGCTGATTACATGAAGTCTGATCGCTATTCTGTTGCGCCAACAGGAATGATTGTTGATGTATTTGATGTAAAGGCGGATGATCGTTACCGAGCCGCACGGGATCGAGGCGAATTAACAACAGACAGCGGTACAAGTTGTCCATCGGTTAAATCAGGGTCGATATATTCAATGGCAGAACAGCAGAAAAAGCTCTGCTGCACATGTCCAATGTGTGGTCGTAAGGTTGAAGCGGTGATAGCTCACGGTAAAATTCGATGTCCAGAATGTAGGTCGGAAAAAAGATGGAAGGAAAACACAAAAGATGATAACGTCATTGATTTTAGTCGTTATGCTACCCTCAATGCAGCAGGTTCTACCGGCGAACAAGAAGATGATGGATTTATTTCCTTAGCCGCCTGAGGCGCTTGTCTTAAACGAGGTTACGGGGTGACCGTAAATGGAAGTTGATTTGAAAGCCCATGCTCACTATTAAATATGCCGATTCGATACTCTCCCGGAATAACTGCGGAAGGTGCTCTGATGGGGCAGGCCGTGTTATTCGGGCACGTTGGATTATCCTTTTCAGGAATAGTGAAATAGATTACGGTGCCACCTTGTGATGATGGTTCGGTATAAGCTCCTGAAACCCCATTACCATTCTGATTGGAATTAAAATAAACATTGTTCGTTGATGTAAAACCACTTCCATAAATTATAACCCGAGTCCCTACTGGTCCAGATTGGGGATTTAGGCCGGTTATTCGTACGGTGCTTTGTAATTCTGCAGTTGGTAAGGGAAATGTTGGATTAGGAGAAATTTGCCATTCAGTGGTTGGTTGTGCGTTGATAATCGATGTCGGAATTATCGTATCGTGTTTTTCCTGTATCGTTGTGGGGATTGTGGTTGCTCCTGATAGACCCCCTTCGTCGATGGTGACTTTGCGAGTAATCGATCCACGCCCGGCGAGGAATGACAAGCCGGAAATAAAGAGCAATAATACGGCAAATCCACCGATGAGCAGTGGAGTCTTTATAGTCTTTTCTGTTCCAGATTCGGGCACTGGTTGAACAGCGGATATGTTTTGCTGAGATGGGGGTGCCTGTGGTGGCTGTGAAACTGGATCTGATGGTTCCATAGCAAAAGTATAACAAATATCCTTTAACCTCTTTTGATACGAGATACGACAACATAGTATACTGAGTTGTATGTCTGATTCGCAAAACCACACAAGCATTGATGATCTGGTTGAATTGCATAAAAATCCATCACCATTTTTAGGATCAGGATCTCCAGAGGGCGGCAGGATAGCACCTGTCGAAATAACTCGGCAACAACATTCTGCAGAAAACACTGGCGATACAGAAAAAGAATCACACGAAACTGATACACCTGAAATGCACGAAGTAATTGAGCATGAACATGAACCAGATCCAGAAGTAGAGAAGTATTTAAATGTCCGAAAAGAAACAGTGGAAGTTCCGCCAGACTTAAAAAAAATAGGCGTTCAGGCAAGTACGCCGCAGCATTTTACTGGCTACCAAAAGGTTCAACTTCCGATTAGTGACGACAAAATTTTACAAGGACAAAAAAAACCAGTTACTGATTCTTTGCGTTGGCTTGCAGAATTTTGTATTTTCCTTCTGAGAAGGGCACATATTCAACTCAAAATAGCACATGGTAAGGCGCAGCGGGTTTTCAAACGGTGATTTTACGAGAGCCCTGGTTTTTGAGAAAATTAGCCTTGTGAAGCTCTATCAATCTCTGATTCAAACGATGTTTTGTCTCGAGCCCCTGAGAATTGACCTTTTACCTCTCCTTTAACAAAAGTAACAAATGTCGGGATCGAGAATACGTTAAATTGAGAAGCAAGTTCCTGATCTGCATCGACATCAATTTTAACGAACTTAACATTGCTTTTATATTTTTCTGAGTCTGCGAGTTCCTCAATGATCGGTTCCGTCATCTTGCAAGGGCCGCACCAGTCTGCATAAAAGTCAACAAACACGATACCGTCGTGCTCTAAAACTTCTTTCTGAAAATCGTTACCGGTAATGAGTTGTGGTGTCATAGATTATTAATGATATTAATTTACAGACTGTTTTTCAACTTGAATTTTATTGTTTTTATAGTCGACACTAATCTTATC
>CAZKVU010000007.1:39146-42892 GCA_964556475.1 uncultured Gammaproteobacteria bacterium
CAGACTGTTTTTCAACTTGAATTTTATTGTTTTTATAGTCGACACTAATCTTATCTTTCTCTTTAATCTTGCCTTCGACAATCTGTAAGGCGATTTCATCAACAATAAGTTCATTGATAAGGCGTTTTAATGGCCGAGCACCATACATGTCGTCAAAACCTACATCCTGGAGGTGCTTTTTTATTGCGTCTGTAAATTCAACATGATAATTACGATCTTCAAATCGGCGGGATGTTTCTACAAGCTGCAGATTTACAATATCATGCATAATTTTTTCATCTAATGCGTTGTATACGATAATTCCATCGAGCCGGTTGATGAACTCCGGTTTGAAAAATCCCCGGATTGCATCGAGTGCGGTTTTTTCGCGCTGTTCAGGACTTTCTTTACCGCCAAGCGAACTCGATCCTAAGTTTGAGGTCAGCAAGAGAATGGTATTGGTAAAATTGACTGTCCTTCCTTTTCCATCTGTCAACCTACCATCATCAAGTATTTGAAGAAAAACATTGAAAACCTGTGGATGCGCTTTTTCCACTTCGTCAAATAAAATAACCGAGTAGGGTTTGCGTCGAACTGCTTCGGTAATTTGGCCGCCTTCATCATAGCCAACATATCCGGGCGGTGCACCAATAAGCCGTGCTATTGAATGAGCTTCTGTATATTCAGACATATCAATGCGAACAAGCGCTTTTTCATCATTAAATAGAGCTTCGGCAAGGGCCTTAGCAGATTCTGTTTTGCCAACACCAGTTGGGCCAAGAAGCAAGAACGAACCAATTGGGCGACCTTCTTCAGACAACCCAACACGTGACCGTCTAATTGCTTTTGCAAGTTTGCTCAATGCATGCTCTTGTCCCATGACTCGTTTGTTTAGAACATCTTCAAGCATTGCAAGTTTCTCTGATTCGGTAGAAAGTAATCGCTGTGCCGGAATTCCTGTCCAGCGGGAGACAATTTTAGCAATATCTTCGTCGGTCACCTGTTCTTTTAAAAGTCGCTCCTCAGCGGGTTTTTGATTCCATACACTTTGCAGTTCAACAACCCGTTTCTCAACGGCAGGAATTTTACTATATTTAAGCTCGGCAGCTTTTTCCAACTCGGCATCCCGTTCTGCCATTTCAAGCTGAGATTTTAATTTTTCGGATTCGAGAATTTGTTGTTGCAGTTCGCTTAGGATTTTTTTCTCTTCATTCCATTTTTCCTCAAGTTTTTTAAATGTTTCATTCAGTCCAGCTCGCTCTTCTTCTAATTTTTTTCGTCTTTCATCAACATTTTTTTCTTTTTTCAATGCAGCCAGTTCAATATCAATCTGCATGAGTTTGCGCTTTATTTCATCGAGTTCTATTGGCATTGAATCAATTTCGATTTTTGCCGCGGCAGCTGCTTCATCTACAAGATCAATAGCTTTATCAGGAAGATATCGATCAGTAATATATCTCGTCGAAAGCGTTACCGCCGCAATTAAAGCATCATCGGCAATTTTAATTCCATGATGGGATTCATATTTATCTTTAATACCGCGTAGAATCGTCAGTGTATCTTCAGGAGTAGGTTCATCAACCATAACGGGTTGGAATCGTCGCTCTAAAGCAGGATCTTTTTCAACATGTTGGCGATATTCCCGGACTGTCGTAGCACCAATCGCATGGAGAGTTCCTCGGGCAAGTGCAGGCTTTAGGATATTTCCGGCATCTGCAGATCCTTGAGCCGAACCAGCACCAACAATTGTATGAAGTTCATCAATGAATAAAATATATTTACCTTCACTTTTTTCAATTTCTGTAAGAAGACCTTTTAGTCGTTGTTCAAATTCTCCACGAAAAGCTGCTCCTGCAATTAAGCCAGTTAAGTCAAGACTGAGGAGCTGTTTATGTTTGAGTGTGTCTGGTACATCACCAGCAACAATTCGCTGCGCGAGTCCTTCAATAATCGCTGTTTTACCAACGCCAGGATCACCAAGGAGCACTGGGTTATTTTTTGTTCGACGAGAAAGGATTTGTATGAGTCGGCGCACTTCATTATCACGACCAATGATTGGGTCGAGCTTTCCTTTTTTTGCAAGGTCGGTTAGGTTAACCGTATATTGTTCAAGCGGGTTGCCCTGATTTTCTTCAGGGGGAACATATGTACCTTTCATGAGCATATTCTAAATCGGTGATTAGCAGATGTCAAGAGGGTTTGCTAAATTAGTATTGCTATACTATCTGTATGATCTCGGTTGAACATCTTACAAAAGTCTATAAAACGACAAAACCGCAACCGGGGTTAACAGGCTTCATTCGTAATATTTTTGACAGACAATACAAGGAAACAAGCGCTGTGGAGGATATTTCGTTTAAAATTGAAGAAGGAGAACTTGTTGGTTTTCTTGGACCAAACGGAGCAGGCAAGACGACAACGATGAAAATGCTGGCGGGAATTTTGTATCCAACATCCGGAACAATTCGAGTTTTAGGACATACTCCTTTTGACAAAAAACCGTCATTTCTCAAGCATATTGCTTTTATCATGGGGCAGAGAAATCAGCTTTTATGGGAGCTTCCAGCAATGGATACACTTAAACTTAATCAGGCAATCTATGAAATTTCTGATAAAAAATTTAAGAATACGGTTGGTGAGTTGTCTGAATTGCTGGATGCTGATGATTTTATCAATCAGCCTGTCAAGACGTTATCACTTGGTCAGCGTATGAAGATGGAGCTGATCGCTGCATTGCTTCACATGCCGAAAGTATTGTTTCTTGATGAACCGACAATCGGACTTGATGTTATCGCCCAAAAAACGATACGAGATTTTATCCAGGAATATCAACGTCGATATAAAGCGACGATTTTACTCACGAGTCATTATATGGAAGATGTTCGTCATCTTGCAAAGAGGGTTATTATTATCGATCATGGAGCACTGATCTATGATGGTTCTTTTCAAGAGCTTATCAACTCGTATGCAAATGAGAAAAGAATAGAGGTCGTTGTTGATGAAATGCCGAAAACCGATGAGTTAAAGAAAATTCCATTTAAAGCACATGTTAATTTTCCGAAAATTATGTATCGAGCATCTCGTTCTGATCTTCCAAAGTTAGTTCATGATATTACCGAGCATATTTCATTCAGCGATATGAGTATTGAGGAGGAAAAAATTGAAGAGGTTGTGAGAAAAATTTTTGTGAGATCGTCTAAACATAGCTAAATCTAGGCATATCTAAATTGATGATATGCATATGCAATAACTTCGTCTGGAGTACCATCGGTTTCATAAATAAGCCCATGGTCATATAATTTGCCACTGCGCCTATGTGATTTAAGAGCAGGACTATTTAGATGATGGAGTCTTCTACTGCCATTTGGGCCATGAGCAACAGCATGTTGAATAAGTAGGCCAGTGCCATATGGGAGAGAGACTCTTTGCGATGTCGAAATAACGAGGCCAGAATCTCTACGCAATGCCGCAACGACTTGCTTTTCACCTTCTTCATCTGAATGAACAAGAAGTGGTTGAGGATCAAGACCAATATGTTCATATAATGCTTCTCGGTGAGTTCCACGCGGTATAGAAGGTAAGTTCAGACAACGATCATAATGACCATTGCCATTATGTTGTAGACGAGAACGATATACTGCCTCAACAGGCATGGCAACCGCTTCATATTCTAAACCTGATTCCTCAGGTGAAACAACCCTCCATGGCCGTTCCTGATGTTCTAGATGTTGAACATTTGCCACAAGTGCAGTAAGCTCTGCGCCCTG
>CAZKVU010000007.1:42992-52782 GCA_964556475.1 uncultured Gammaproteobacteria bacterium
CCTGATGTTCTAGATGTTGAACATTTGCCACAAGTGCAGTAAGCTCTGCGCCCTGTGTTGGTTTCGTACTATGTACAAACGCTGCTCCAAGTTCCAATACAACTCCATCATCAGCTCCTAAGATTGAATAGCCACGATTAGTTATACGAGCATAGGGTTGACCATTCCCATCAAATAAAACATCAATATCAGAGCCAGCTTGTGTAAGTCCGCTCCTCCCTGAAATGCGCACACGGTCCCCAAATGTACGTATAAAGTCATGAGCAGGATCAACTAACACCTCTGCTCTTTGATCGGGCTTCAACTGAAGTGGCACAGGAAATGGAAGTGCGGCAACATCCTCTCGAGCAACATACAAAATACCTGGTTCTGCATCGAGCATTTCGGGGCTTATATTGTGGTCGGTAAGCGCAGCGATATCGGTAATCGGAGCAAGGCCAAAGTCTGATCTTACATCAGAATCCATAAGCATAAGCGAACTCATATAAAATTACTATGCTCATAGTATACCTATCTTTTTTCAACATTCCAGAGTTGACTGACAATTGAAATGTTGGCAGGTGATCGCAGATTAACAAAATCCCGCACCTCATTACCAGAGAATGAATTTGTTCCCGCATCGCCAGAAACATTAACACTATTAGTTTGTCCTGATCCAAAGTCTGCACCAACTGAAATATTTGAAATAGAATTGTAGGGGCTTTTTCCACGATTTCGCAGTTCATCTTTAACCCGGTTGGCATCCCATGTATCAACACCGTCTGGGTTAGCTTTATCAACTTGCGATAAATGTTGCTGCGTAGAGCTGTCTGCTTTCGCAAGCATAAGGGCATTCACAATATCAGCGACCTCTTCTGATTTGAGCCATGCTGATTTGTTATATTCGCTTCGCCATCCTTGAGCAGCATAAAAACATGCCGAACCACGATCATATGCATGCGCCTGTAGATCTGAGAAGCTATTTACCGAGGCATCTGCGTCAAGCTGGTGCTTTGTCCAAGGCGTTGATTTCCATCCAACGTCACTTGAGGAGCGAGTATACCCACCTGCAGTAGAAGCGTACCATGCGGTAATAGGTGATCCGCCATTGAGCAAAACCCATCCACGAGTTTGTTCCACGGCTTGTGCCCATGCTCCGGTTTTCGGATCTGGTTTGAAAACCTGACATGATTGCGATGTGCAGATTGATTTAGCACCATTATTTGTATAATTCAGCGCATATGTTCGTGCAGCAACAGCTTGAGCTTTTAGGGCTTCTAAAGGCCAACTTTCAGGCATTTCATAAATACGCTTAACATATTCTTCAATATTATACGAACCATAACCATCAACCTGAATATTAATATCAGTGCTGTAGTCCTTTTTAAGCTCTACATTTGCATAGTATGTATTAAGAATGGACTCGGCATTTTGTCCAGCTTGAGCACGTCCGTAGGCGCCATATTGGTTCATACCAACACCGTGTGGAATACCATATGAGAAGAATGCGAATGCATTACCAAATCCGGGATCAATATTACGGTCGTCAGTGCAATGGAGAGCGCCAAATCCCAAACTTGTCGGGAGTCCTAAGCTGCTTCTCTTTGCAGCAATCAACGATTGCTGACGGGCGCTTAGTGAGGCGATTTTATTACTCAACTCAGATTGGTATTGTTTTGCCTTTCCAACTTCTCCGCTGAGGAATTGTGATTGTTGATCAACAGTTGTCTTTGCCTGTGAGAGTTTTGTTTTCTCATTACTCAACGCGACACGGGCATCATCAATATTTTTAATATAAAGAATAATTTGAACGATTGCCCTTTTGTCATTATCAGCAGCTTTCTTTTGGTAAAAATAGTTAGAGAGAGAAGTCGTCAGATCAGTGCTCACAAACAAATCTAAAAGTGACGCTTCAGATTTTTTAATATTTTTATAATGTTCATGGATGCGGCCTTGGATAAGCTCTTGTTGTTTATCAAGCGCTTTTTCTGCCTTGTTAATCTGTTTTTCTTTTACAGCAAGGTCTGACTCAATATTTGTAAGTCGACGCTTAATTCCCTCTATTTGCGATCGGAGTCGCACCAAATCATCCTCCAAGGGCTTTGTTGCCTTTCTGGATTGATCGAGGTCTTTGGTAAGCTTAGAGAGTTCATTGGTGATGTCGTCAAGTTCATCAGCATGCGCAGGTTGAAGCAGCAATCCCGGCATAAAATAGAGGAAGGTAAACAAAATCAGCACGTATAAAAAACGCTTCATAGGTAATAGTATAGCTGAATGTCATATTCATTTTTGCCTTAGGTGTTCATGCTGTATACTGAAAGTTATGGAGAGGCCGCGAGCATATCAACGCATAGCAAGCAGTATATTTGTACTATTTGTCGGGATGTTTATTGGAGCGTCTTTTTTTGCACCGTATGTTAGTGCTCAGACAAAGAAGTTTCCTATTCCAGGCACAGAATCGCCCACACCCACCCCACCTCTTATTACTCCAACTTCTCAGACACCGGGAACAGGAACTGCTGGTGCAGGTGAACGAATTGCAAATTGTGATGTGTGTGGATATTGTAATGGCGGAAAAGCTCCGGGACGCTGGGAAGCCTGTCGTTCGTGCATGTATCCAGGTGTTGGAAAAGCAGCGCCAATAGACAATAAAACGCTCATTGGTGTGCCAACGCCTGATGCGTATCACTATTACACTGAACTCGGATGTATCTCAACCAGACCTGGAGAATTTGCAAGTCAAATTACGACATTTTTCTTTTCAATTGTCGGTGGAATTGCATTTCTAACCTTCCTGTATGGAACCGCTGTACTTGCTACGGCTCGATCAGATCCACAGCAGATTAATCATGGAAGGCGGATTCTTATGGGGTCTATTATTGGATTACTCTTCGCGCTCTTCTCGATATTTATTGTGAGATTCCTCGCAACAGGGCTTGGATTGCCGATTTAAGACCTGAGTTTTCGCGCAGATAATTTTACGCAGATATTCGCGACATCTTTCGTAGGGCAATACCTGAGCCAAGAGCCGAGAGTGCAAAGCTCAAAAATAGTGTAGGTGTTCCAGTATCAGGAATGTTTTGAGCATTTTCAACGCCACCTTTAGACATAGAATCTGTGGTTGAAGTAGTAGTGGAGGTGGTCGAAGTGGTCGATTCTCCTAAGACAACTGATCCCTGGTCATAGCTACCGGTTGAGCCAGTTGTTGAACCGGTTGTTGAACCAGAGGTAGAATTGCCGCTCTGGTTGCCTGAATTAGATTGATTTGACGAACCAGTATTGGTTGTTGATCCTGCATTTGCATCCTTAGGTTGTCCAGACTGTCCGTTTTGACTTTGACCTTGGTTTTGGCCTGTAGTCTTACTTCCTGTTGATGGTTGCGAGGTAGAAGTTGTTGTAGTACCAGTGGTAGTCTTTGTTTTTTCAGCAACGACGATAGTAGGTTTCGGTGTTGGTCGATTTGGGAATAAAATACTTTCTAAAGACCCGCCAATAAGTGGTTTACTTTTTGTTTGTGATCGTGCTCGTGATAAAACAACACCGAGTACGATTATAATAAAGAGAACTACGAGGAATACACCAAGAATTTTTTTACCTTCTTCCATATATCCTGTAGTATAGCATAAAAGGCCCTAATAGTCAAGTTTTGAGCTTTATGGTTTACTGCTTGTATACCCTTAATACTTCACAGCTAGCCTACATTTAAATAAACCAGCGCAAACATAAAAGAACAAGAAAGTGAAGCGGATACAATGCATAAAATGTATATTTAAGCGGTTGGCTTTTTTTGCTTTCTCCCTTGCTTTGCAGAGCAATAATAACAATAGACATCACACCTGAGAGCTGATATGAAATTCCTTGAAAAAAATAGAGTGAATTTGAGCTTGATTTAAGAAAGAAAACAGGAAAGAAGACAACCCAGATGGCGCACGCAACAAGCTGAGTCCAAAATACTGCCGCAATATTATGTTGATAAGTGTAGAACAAGACGATCGATATCACGCCGATGATTGCATAATCGGCCTGTACAAAAAAGGTAACGATAGCAACAATCGTCGTTATAATGATTTTTAACAAGGTGGATCGGGTTTTATTAATGAGAAAAATCGTAAAAAGACCAGCTAACAAGGTAAAAACAACATTAAGCTGAAAATGAGTAATACCAGCGCTCTTTATAAAGATAGAATAGGGTATTTGCGAAATAAGTGCGAGGAGTCCAAGGCGTATCATGTATTTTTTGAGATCATGTGTATGATGAGCACCACGTGCGATAAGCCAGGCAAATAAAGGGAAAGCAAGCCTGCCAATAATGCGAAAGAACACAATATGTGGGAAAAACAACAGACCAATATGGTCAATAACCATACTCGTGAAGGCTATGAGCTTTATTTGGTTTATGTTTAACATAGTCAAAAATTGTGTCGAAATATACAAATAGGTTAACATAGTAGCGAAAAATCCGCTTGACAAACATTCTCTTATGATTAATACTGACTATATGAGAAAAATATCTGCACAGATTACCCTTACATCCGGAAGTTTATTCTTTTTATATTTAACTGCCGCAACAAAATTGTATGCAAGCGGAGGTGGACCGGCAGCTGCAGATATTCAGGTTCAAGCCTCAGATTTAAACTTTAAGATTCCAACCTTTGGAGAATTGCTATCAGCAATGATTAAGTTCTTCTTTGTTATTGCCGGTTTAGCAGCAATGTTCTATCTCTTGTGGGGTGCTCTTTCATGGATCACCTCAGGTGGAGATTCAGACGCAGTTTCTGCTGCGCGAGGAAAGATTGTTGCAGCACTCGTTGGAGTTGTTCTTATTATTGCTGTTCTCGCAATCATCTGGAGCATCGAAAACATCATATTTAACAAGCGAGTATGTCTCGGGCTATCCTGTCCGGTGACGCTACCTAACCTATTAAAGCCCCCCGTTTAAATAAGGCTGAATCAAACGTATGTTTTCTCTTATACCCTTTGCAAACGCACAAGGGCCTATTCAAAAATTAGGGGATGCCCCTGGATGTATTGTTGACGGCATGCCGACACTCAAGTGTTTTGAGGTCATCTTTGAGAATATTTTGAAATTATCTTCCGGCCTTGTTGTACTCATTTTGTTTATTATGTTTGTGAGTGGATCTGTGATGTATCTGCTTTCGGGTGGAGACCCTGAGAAAGTAGCAAAGGCTAAATCAACATTCTTGTGGGCGATTATCGGAACAGTTTTATTCTTGGGCTCATTTCTGATACTGATGATTATTCAAACACTTTTCTTAAAAGAAGGATTCAGTTTGTTTAAATTTGAACTTCCGAGCGGGCCTCCAACACCGTAGTTTTTATCAACGCCGTAACTCTATTTTTTAGTTGCTTCCTGGAGTTATATAAATAACCTTGACGTCGTTTGTTTCTGGGACTGGAGAGATCGTATTTTGCCCTCGTTTGACAAATAAGTATAGTGCAAATACGCCACATGCTAAGCCAATCCCAATAAGAATAACACCGACATATTTCGTGTTATTTGTACTATTTTTTTGATGATGTGTATCACTCACAATATGTTGAAGAAGACTTACAGGTTAACCTTTTCTTTAACAATGTACTGCGGCCTACCTTGAAGCTGGTTGTAAATTTTTCCTATATATTCCCCGATAATACCAATAGTGAGTAGCTGAACACCCCCGAAAAACATAATTGAAACAAATGTTGCGGTCCATCCAGGCACCCAGTAGTCGCTTGGCAGGAGGATTCTACGGTAAATAGCATACATCATGCCAAAAAAGCCGAGGAATGAAGTTATTAAACCAAGATAGCTCGCAAAACGCAGCGGTTTTGTTGAAAACGAGATAATGCCGTTAATTGCAAAGCTCAGCATTTTTGAAAAAGGATAATGAGTCTGTCCAATCGTGCGGCTTTTTCGAGTAAATGTGATATATGCAGATGGATAGCCTCCCCACGCAACAAGACCTCGTAAAAATCTTGATCGTTCCGGCATATTGTTAAGCATATCAACAACTTCCCGATCAATCAGACGAAAGTCACCGACATTTTCTGGGATTACTGTATTTGAAAGTTGATTAATCAATAAATAAAAGCCATGCGCTGTGATTGTCTTGAAGAATGATTCATGTCGTTCTGAGCGTTTTGCATACACAACTTTGCTCCCTTCCTGCCATTTTGCAATCATGTCATGAATGAGCTCGGGCGGATCCTGAAGATCTGCATCAATGCTGACAACACAGTCTCCCTGTGAAACCTGATAACCGGCTGATAATGCAGTTTGATGTCCAAAATTGCGTAAAAATGAAAGGAGCTTTATTTTTTTATTGTTATTTGCATGGTGCTTTATTTCATGAGTCGTATTATCCTTTGAACCGTCATTCACGAAGATAATCTCATAATCGTAGCTGGATACAATAGGAACAAGTTTATCGAGCAACGGATCAATATTACCTTCTTCATTGAAAACAGGAATGATCACACTGAGGAGAAAATTGTTTTTCATACGTTCATTATATACCATGGCACTTTCAACGATGATTTACTTTACATGCGGATTGACGTACAAAATCGATATGTCGTCTTGATATTCAATCTTCCATCCAAATCGAGCCATTCGATCTCGGAATTTTTTCATCAACTCAAACGAGTCTTTTTTAGGTATGAGAACCGCGTTTATAGTGAATTTCTTAAATGCCCGATCTAGACTCATTGTTTTCTTTGGAATGCTGAGAAATTCGGTTCCTTCGAGTATGCTGTTATATTCGGTAAATGCATCAGCGCTGTAGTGTGGGTTGTCTGTTTTTTGCTCCCAATGTGTCATGCGCCCATCAATGAACACCTTTTTTTGCGGCAGTTTCCATAGAACGTATCCGCCCCAGTTAAACGATGTAAAGAGATGATCGGGAACGGCATGAGAATTTATATACTGAACAGCTTCATGCGGGTAGAATCGGCTCTCGGTATATATATTATACGTTGACCACACGCGAGGTAGATAAATCGCCAACAACCCGAGCGAGAAGATGCTTGTAAGCGTCAGGAAAATTGTTAAGCGCTCATGGGCAAGGCGGTTATTTTTCAGCTCATCAAAGAAAACATTAAATGAAATGGCAATCAGATATACTGCTGTGATAGCCCAAAATGGAAAGAGCTTACTGCTTGTTAACCCGAAAAAAAGCATAGCGCCAAAGAGCAATATGAGGTTCTTGTCTATTTTTTTGTAAAACCGCACAACCATAACAAGAGATAAAGCCATAAGTGGAATGTGGAAGAATGTCAGGCGCAAAAAGAGAGGATTCCATTCGCTTACCTGCGTACGGAGTTTATCATCACCAAGTGTGGCAAAGACTTCCTGCCAAATGCGAATACCGTATGGGTTTAGTAGTGTTGCTGCGTATGTCATAAGAATGATAATGAGGTCGTTTTTTGAGATTTTTCTATGAGTGAAGAATCCATGAAGATATTTGAGCGTGAGCACACCAATGCCGAGGGCAAATGACCCGTGCATATTTACCCATAGCACCATAATAACCGGTAGGATTATTTTTAACCTTTTCCAATATTTAGGCTCGAGAATAACAACGAGAAAGATTGAAAAGAAGAGCCAAGAAATAGTTTGAGGGCGAACGCTTACATAGGAAAGGATCGAGGTAAAGCCTAATGTGAAAGGGATAATAAACCAGTAAGCACGTTGGGTAAGTGTAGGAATAAGGACAATCCACAAGCTTGCAATAACAACAAGTGCCAATATGAGTGATAGACCTCCATACGATATTTTCGGGAGGAGTATCGAGAAAATGACCTCACTCAACCATGAATGTGCAATAAATGGGAAATGCGGCATTGAGTAAGAGAACGGATCGAGATGCGGGATGCCATTGGACAAAATATATTGGCCTGTTCGTATGTGCCAGCCAAAATCAGGGTCGATAAATAGAAGGGCCTTTTGTGTAGCGATTATTATGAAAAGTATGGACAAGACAAGTCCAACAAGGGTAAATACATAGGCTGAAATAGGTTTCATGCGTATTTTTAGTATAATATAGTTTAGCTTTAATAGGCTCGAACGTATGCTGCATTTTATTCAATCTAAGTATGTCTGAGAAGAATAGTGGAGAAAAAAAAGGATTCATGGACTGGTTTATGAAGTTTCAGAAAATTGAGGCAGTTGCGCTCATTGGCTTGGCTACATTAACTGGTTCAGCAAGTTTATGGACGGCGGCGATCATTGATACAACAAGCGGTGTGATTATTGATTCTGAGCTTAAGAAAAGAAGGAAGAAGAAAAACGGGTAGGAGTTTTTCTCTATTCAATATTTTTTGTTGCGGGGCTAAGAGTCGAACTTAGTCTAGGAGATTATGAGCCTCCTGTGCGGCCGTACACTACCCCGCGTTTGTATTATATCAGATATGTCTTGGTTTGGCGCGATGAGTTGCGAATATCCGCATAAATACACTATAAGATCGTCTCTCGGGAATAGAATAGTAGCTTGTTTTTTTCTATTTTCTCAGCAGCAAATCGCCCCATTCTTCATATGGTTTCTTAATTGGGGTTGGTGATGGCGTCGGAGAGATAGTGATATTTGGCAATATGACTGTTTTTTCGTTAGGTTTTAGGAGTTGCAACTGGTCCCGGATTTCCTTCTCAACAAGATATGAATCAGAGTTCTTTTTGAGCTCGCTTTTGAGCTTTTTATTTGCATCAAGTTCCTCTTTGTATTCTTGCTCGATTTCAGAATAGAAGTTTCGCTTATCCAGATAAGAAAAAATGTTACTTACAAGCGATCCAAGAAAAAGTAGGGCAAAGACAACGACAATAGTATTTTTAACAAAGCGCATGATGTTATTTTATAACAAATATCATTTGGACTTGCATTTTGTCTCAATCTGTGATATTATAGGGTGTTTATGATAAGTTCAGATCTCCGTGGTCTTATAAATGCTTTCATTGAGCACTTAAAAGGTCAAGGCAAGTCACAACACACCATTGTAGCATACAAGAAAGACCTCGAGCAATTTATGGGGTATCTTTCTTCACGCGATATTAATGATGTGAAGGAGGTTAAGAAAGACGACATCGAGAGCTTTATTGGTAAACTTTTGGGCGAAAACTACACAAAAAAGTCAGCTTCACGAAAATTAAACTCAATCCGAACATTCTTCAGATATCTTAAAACCGAAGACATGCTTAAGTTGAATCCATCGCTTGAAGTGTCGCACCCAAAGTACACACAAGCTCCACCACGAATTTTGTCAAAGTTAGAGTATAGAGCTTTGCGTGATTTTGCGAAGTCTGACAAAAGAACATACGCAATGGTTGAACTATTGCTGCAAACTGGAATTCGAATTGGTGAGTTAGCTGAAATTAAAGTAAGTGATATTACTGATGAAAACCTCAAGGTTGAAGATCGTATGATCCCGCTTAACAAAGCAGTGAAACGAGCAATATCAAACTATCTCAAAGTACGTCATGTTACAGACAGCGATTTCATTTTTGTGACCAAAACAGGTCGACAGCTTCTGGTTAGAAACATCCGAAGTATTATTACTCGATGTTTTAGAGAGGTTGGAATTGAGGATGCAAAAGTTCAGGATTTGCGAAATACCTTTATTGCGTATCAGCTTATGAATGGTGCCTCAATCTCATACATTTCTAAGATCGTAGGTCACAAAAGACTCTCATCAACAGAAAAATATCTTGACCTTGTTAAACAGGAATCCGAGCGTAAAGAAAAGCTCGGTGAACTCTAATCCCTACCTGATATACTTATTCAATGATTCTGACTATCTTTACTGATGGAGGTTCAAAAGG
>CAZKVU010000007.1:52882-55251 GCA_964556475.1 uncultured Gammaproteobacteria bacterium
TGTTTTAAAGCCTACCTCTCTGCACTGTTTCAGCCTCAACAAGCTCGCGAGGCTTACCGTATTTGAGTCTGGATAGTTGTATGATCGCATCAGAAATCTGTTGATTCGCTCCAGCCTTATATGCCGCAAAGTCCTTGGTCATATCGACTGAAAATGGAGGAACAGGCTCATTGTTGACGATTGTTTTCATGTATGAATGGAATCGGTCGACATTAATGAGGTCAGTTTCGCTAAATACAGGCTGGAATTCTCGAGCGATGTATGAAGCGTCAGTAACACCCACGCGGAAGCACACAAGTGAACCCACGTTTCCAAAAACAGCGTTTTTCACTTCTTCATCCATCTGACCAATAAACTGGTTTGCTACAGTTAAACCGAGTCGATATTTACGAGCCTCTGATAAAATCGTGGCAAAATCCGGTGTGGCAAAGTTTTGGAACTCGTCTACGTATAAGAAGAAATCACGACGCTTCTCTTCGGCAACTTCTTGACGAGACATTGCTGCGACAAGTAATTTTGGAATAATAACCAGTCCGAGGAATTGTGAATTTTCCTCACCCAACTTACCCTTACTCAGATTAATCAGTAAAATTTTACCCTCATCCATAACCGTTCTGAAATTAAACGCCGAATCAGATTGGCCGATGATATTACGAATCGTTGCATTAGTAACAAAACGACCAAACTTAGATACGATGTAATCAAGGGTTTCAGATTTGTGAAAGTCACTTGTTTGCGCAATCTGGTCTGTCCAGAAACGACGTACAATAGGGTCTTTTACTTTTGGCAATAGTTCCTGCACAAACTTTGGGTCAGTCAGAACACGAACAACTTCGATAAATGTTGACCCCTTTTCAGACATAACGGTCAGCATTGCATTACGAACCGTGTGTTCAAAACGAGGTCCGACAATACCTGTTCGCTGTGGGTCATATAATTTATACATCAGGTTAATAATGGCTGTTGTCATAAAGTGCTTTTCGTCTTCGGTATTTGCTTCAAGGAGATTAAGACCCATCGGACGCTCCATATCAGAAGGATCAAAGTAAATAACATCCTCAGCACGGTTTGCAGGGATGTATTTCAAAATATTTTCCACAAGGTCCCCGTGCGGATCAATCACACAAACACCGTATCCTGCCTTAATATCTTGAATTGCCATATCTTCAAGCAAAACAGACTTACCCACACCAGTTTTTCCAATAATATACACATGTCGGCGTCTATCTTCCTGATTGATGTGAACAGGGCGCTTAACACCACGATAATGTCCATAACCAATCATGGTGCCACCTTCGTGCGGGACCATAGTGTCAACCGGCGCTGTTTTTGCCTTCAGCCATTTAATATACGGTGTTTCAATTGTTTTATTCGGGAAATGGAAGATGGTTGCAAGTTCCTCAGACGAGAGTACAGAGATGGATTTCGCAAACGGAAAATTCGTCATAGGGAAGAATTTATAAATGAAGTTCAGCATGAAACCATACTTGAAGTACACTTTTGTTCCGGTAAAGGAATTTTGTTCTGATGAAAATTGATTAAATGCCGACTTAATATTTTTAAGATGGATATCAGCCATTTCTTTTGTTGGTGCCGATGCAACGATATTTATCGCAACGTCATATCCTGGTTTTGAAATTTTTTCACTTACCCGCTCGAGTTCTTTCTGATCGACTTTAAATGTTGCTTCATCTGGAGTTGCTTCTTGTTTTTTTGTTGATGAGATATGGCCTTTGCCTTCCTTTTTGTACTTTGAATTTGTTGAACGAAGTAGGATTTGAATAATCGCCCCTTCGTCATCGGCCATTTTGGAAAGAGGCGATGTCAGTGCAGAGAGTGAGTCTGTTGGAAGCTCTTTGAAAACTTTAATCGGCTCGTAATCTTCATGTTTAAGTCGCAAACCAGCGAATGCAACCTTTCCATGTTCAGTAAAAATGTTTGGCTCTTCAACAGCTTGGATGTCGCTTGCAGGATAATATGCATAAATTTGTTTCTCTGTCAGGTCTTTTAATTTATTTGGAACACTGACAAGAAAACTAATTTCACCTTTACGGCCAATCATTTCGAAGGCGAGCGTGTCTTCCACTTCAAGAAATGAAAAGAATCCACTGTTTCCAAGAGAAGAAAATGCAGAGAAGAGCTGCTCAGCTGCGTCAATTTTGATTTCATTATCTTTTGGGAGGCGAACCTCAATCGTCACCATTTCAAGTGATTTTTTCTCCCTTTCTTTCATGCGGATAAACATCACGATGACATACAAAATGACACCGACAAGGGCTAAGGTAATAACGATGGCAAAAAAAACCATCAAAGAAATAACGAGACTCTCGATAAGTCCCCCTAGAATGCCATCCATCCTTTGATTATAA
>CAZKVU010000008.1:0-41542 GCA_964556475.1 uncultured Gammaproteobacteria bacterium
GCGACCTTCAGTTCCACAAACTGACGCTCTAACCAGCTGAGCTACAGCCACCAATATTTACAATTAATCATTGTATCTGCGCGCCTGAAGGGACTTGAACCCCTAACCTTGTGATCCGAAGTCACACGCTCTATCCAATTGAGCTACAGGCGCTATCGTTTCGAGTTCTTATACCACCCTAGTTCTCTTGCAGTTTTAATTCTATGACAATTAGCGCATCTAATTTCACACTTACTTACCTCTTCTTTAAGCTTACTTATATCATATCCAAATTTAGCCGCATGAGAAACATTAATTTTTTTATCCCTCTGATGATCAAATTCCAAAACTATTGGATTACTTTCTCCACAATCAATACATTTCTTGGTTGACAGGTAATCCCAAATAAATTTTCTTGTCTGTGTTCGTAATTTATTATTTCGACTTCTAGCCTTATTTAAGTAATATGATCTATTATCTAAATAATGAGCCCTAATTTGTTCTCTTGAGCAATTTTTACAAACATTCGCCCTAATGAGCTTCTTCTTATTTCTAAAATTAAACTCATCATCATTCTTCTGAATTTTACATTTTCTGCATACTTTCACTTAATTATTATAAGTCTAAGTTGTTTCGGTATCAATATATTTTTCCGAAGACACGTACTCTATCCATTAAGCTACAGGGGCAAAACATGCTAAACTATTATAACAAAATATGTACCTGGCAGTAGTCCTACTTATACTATTCTTCCTGATAGGAGCCTGTATTTATCTTATTACCGGCATTATTTCTATTGCATCCCAGTCTCCATATGTACCAACTGCCGATAAAGTCTCCCAGCTTATCCTTTCTCATGCTCACCCAAAAAAAGGGGATACTTTTGTGGATTTAGGTGCCGGTGATGGGAGAGTTGTCAAAATTGCGCAGGATAAATTTAAGCTCAGTGCACGTGGCTATGAGGTTAACCCAATTCTCCGTCTTTATTCAAGACTTCATTACAATATCGAGCTATCAGAAACTGATCTCTTTTTAGCTTCAATCGACGATGCTGACATCATTTATATTTATCTTTTCCCGAAACTCATCAAGAAACTTGAACACAAACTCATCAGAGAAGCGAAAAAAGGCGCAACGGTCATTTCGTACTCATTCGCGATAGAAGGATTATCAAACAAACTGCTTACTAAGGTCAAAATTGGTAAACGTACAGCTTTTTATTATAAAATGTAACTATGTTAATCCACTCACACAAACCATACCGAGTGCTTGTATTCCTGGCCTCATTTGTGGTCATAATACTGCTGAATTTCTTTCTGGTAACAATATATGCGCAACATTTGCAGGTTCACGCATCACAGCAGAGATTACTCTCTGAACTTGAGCATTTAGATGATGATCAGGATCCCACGCATAATTCACCACTTATTTTAGGCGTCATGGAGTCCAATGTTGAGCTTCAGGACGGCCGATCCGCAGCCTTAAAACGGTATTTACGCAAAATCGACTCTCCACTCTTTGACTATGCAGATTTACTTGTTGCTGAGGCTGATAAATATAATTATGACTATAAACTACTTGTCGCAATTGCACTGCAGGAATCAACCGGCTGCAAGTTTTCACCTGAAAATTCACATAACTGCTGGGGATGGGGCATTTATGGTGATAAAATAACACGCTTTGACTCATATGAAGAAGCTATACAAACGGTTTCAAAGGGAATAAAAGAACACTATATCGATAAAGGATATGTAACAACAGAAGATATTATGAGCAAATATACACCAAGTTCAGATGGCTCATGGGCTTGGGGTGTAAGGTTTTTCTTCAATAAAATAGAGAATCAGTAAACATATACCCCTATACTTGACAAACCTATAATATATGTTATAATTATATTCAGGATCCTAGGGTTTGTCGGGACATCACGAGAGGCTCTGGGATCTTTTTTTAAATCCAAACATTACGGTTATCGATTATATATAATAACCGTCACACGCAAGCGTCTTTGCAACTTTATGAGAAAAACAATATTAAGTGCTTTTATAGCGTTAATTACGATTTTTTCAGCTCACACACAGGCTGTTCACGCTGAGGAAATGCCTATCGCTGATTCTTCAGCCCAGCTTATTTCCCTTGATTCTGAGGGTAGAGAATTTGATCATGATTCAATTCTTCAAAATCGAGCTCAACGTGAGGCTATGATTCGTGTACTTTCACGGTATAATTCACCTCTTGTTGGTCATGTTGATTCATTTATTGAGGCAAGCAAGAAATACGAGCTTGAAGATTACTTCCTCGTATCTATCGCTGGAGTTGAATCTACATTTGCTCAACGAATGATCCATGGTACACATAATGCCTACGGCTTCGGTGGTGGTAGAATTGTATTCACCAGCTGGGAGCATGGTATTGATACTGTAGGTTCAAAATTACGCGAAAACTACATTAATAAGGGCGCTCAAACTATTGATCAGATTGGACCCCGCTATGCTGGTGGTTCAATTACATGGGCTCCTAAAGTTAAGCATTTCATGAAAGAATTTAAGAGTGAGGAACAGGCTATTTTAAGGGTGAATAAGTATATTCAGGGCTAATCAGTGCCTATCTAAGTTCCGAGGCAATATCATATAGATACGCTACAAACCTGCCTCAAAGCCATTTCTGCCGTTTTGGCCCTTTGAACTGTTATAATAGTACTTTACAGCCAGAGTGCTGAAATTGGTAGACAGGCACGGCTTAGGACCGTGTGCCGCAAGGCGTGTGGGTTCGAGTCCCTCCTCTGGCACTCTGATTATTGTTTATTAATAAAGTATGTACACATATAAGAAAAACCCGGTTAAAAACCAAACGTTAACATTGAACGTCTCTATTAGCCTTGCTGATATTGAGAAAAACTACGAAATTGAGCTTAAAAAACAGGCTCAAAATGTTAAGGTTGAAGGATTCAGAGAGGGGAAAGCCCCATTTGAGCTTGCAAAAAAACACGTTAAGCCTGAAAAAGTATATGATGTTGTTATTCAGGACCTTCTATCTGAAGCATATAATGATATTGTTAAAAAGGAGGCTATTTCACCGGCAATGCAGCCTCAGATTAAGGTAACTAAGGCCAAACCAAAGGAAGACTGGGAATTTGAGCTTATTGTTGCTCTTGAACCACTTGTAAAGCTGCCTGATTACAAAAAAATCAAGGCTGATATGAAGGCTGAAGCAGCTAAAGATTCAATTTGGGTTCCCGGAAAAGATACATCTGAGCCCAATGAGAAGGAAAAAGCTGAGGCTAAGCAGAAAATGCTTAACAAAATATTAGATGAACTTCTTAAAAAAACAAAGGTAGAAATCTCTGAGGTTATTATTGAGCACGAAATCCAACATAGATTATCTAAATTGCTGGATGATGTTCAGAAGATTGGCCTCACTATTGACAGCTATTTAGCCTCAAAAAATCTAACAAAGGAGGCACTTCAAGATCAATATCGTAAAGAAATCATTGAAATGTACACAATCGAGTACGCACTCAGTAAAATCGGCGATGAGGAAAAAATAAGCGTTGATGAGGCAGATTTAAAGTCGTTCATGGAAAGCATTAAAGATCAAAAGAATAAAGAAGTCATTCAATCAAATTTATACTTTTACGCTACAATGCTGAGAAAGCAAAAGATTCTTGATTTCCTTCTTGACTCATAGTATAATGATTGTCATATGAATACCCCCACAAAGTCGCCTCAGAAAGGGCAGAACTTTGTTAATCCATATGAATCGCTTGCAACTCCTCGATCAGCTGCTGATATTGCTCGTGATATTGAAATGCAAAAGCAGGATTTTGATCAAAGGGTTGCTCAAGAACACGAACAGGAGAAGCAAGGAATTACTAATCCTGAATTTCAAACTGTATTTAGTTTGAACACACATAATGAAACTGTTGAAAAACCACAACTCATTAACGAGATCCAAAGTAAAATCCAGGAAATCCAGGCTGAAGTAAAAGATCTAAGAGCACACAGTGAGAGCCTATCAGCTGAAGTAGAACAAGTAGAAAGAGCTGCATTACAATCACTCCCAGAAAAGCCAGGGGTGTATCATGTTCGATATCTTGAATTA
Organism: uncultured Gammaproteobacteria bacterium; assembly: GCA_964556475.1. GTDB lineage: Bacteria > Patescibacteriota > Microgenomatia > UBA1406 > HO2-37-13b > CAZKVU01. Next base: position 4,081 of record CAZKVU010000008.1, read on the forward strand.
CTCTTGCAATTTCTTAAAGGGATTAAAGCTAAAGTCGGGGAAGCTCGAACATGGCTTGCTGCTATGCAATCAAAGAAAGCAAAACGAGGATCTGCATTTGTTACTCGATCGAAAAAGCAAGGTACACAATATTCAATGTCTCAGGAGCTCTCCGCATCACGAAATGTGATGTAAATCTACTTTGAATTTAAGCTTTAGGCTGCCACTGATGAAGGCTGCGCTGCTTGTGCAGGTGCAGCATTTAATTCCGCTGCAATAAGTCCGTCCAGAGCAGTATTTAATTCTGTCGTTGCTAATCCAAGATCAGTCGCTAAAATTTCATGAACTGGACTGTCTTCAGGAAATCTACCCAACTGTAATGAAAGCAAACCATTTACATGGTCATATAATTCAACTGCGTGGAGTTCTTCATCAGAAATTGTCTTACCACTTTCAACTAATGCAACCATTCTGTTTACTCTTGCCATTACATCTGGCTCTGATTCCATCGGAGACCCATCTTCATCGTAAAGGTCGCTAAGATCAATATCAAGCACATCTGCAACAAGTTTTTGAGCCGGAGTAAAACGATTATCAGCTAAATGCTCAAATAAAGCATTGCCCTCAAGTCGTGGCTTTCCATCAGCGCTTACTGGTTGTAGTGTTCCATCAGCGTTAACCACTTGTGGACCTCGAACTCTATCTCCCTGATAAGTAGTTGCACCAGGAGGAATAACCTTTTGTAAATCTGAATCAGCACCTGTCATAAAATTTGGATATTATTAACTAAGTAGAGTGTACACAACTTTCGAAGTCAATGTCAAGCATAGAGAGTCAAAATCCGTATGTTATAATAATGAGTTGTAGTTGATCCCATAGCTCAGTTGCCCAAAGTTGTGACTGCGCTCGCGGAAATTGAGATAGATCCCATAGCTCAGTTGGTTAGAGCGTTGCATTGACATTGCAAAGGTCAGAGGTTCGAGTCCTCTTGGGATCACAGCTTGACATTAAGTATGAGAGGTGTAAAATTTCCACAAATAACTATGAGTAATTGCACAACCACTACAACAACTACTAACCCGCAATAAGCGGAGGTTGTTTTGTGCCAGCAGCCCCGCAAACGCGGGGTTTTTTAATGACATACATTACTATTAGTTATATAATCACAATATGAACTCTCAAGACTCAGAATATTTAAATAGTTTACGCCATACAGCAGCACACGTATTAGCTGCAGCTGTTCGAGAGTTATGGCCTGGCGCGCAAAACGCAATCGGTCCTGCCGTTGAAAACGGTTTTTATCAGGATTTTGACATGGGTAACACCGTTATTACTGAGGAAGATTTGCCAAAAATCGAGCAAAAAATGCGTGAAGTCGTTAAGAACTGGGAATCATTTGAAGAAAAACACGTTGATCGTCATCAAGCGGAGTCTGAGTTTTCATGGAATCCATACAAAATGGAGCTTATCCACGACATTCTCGAAAGGGGAGAGGACTTAAAATTCCAAATTTCAGGTGGCTTTATAGACTTGTGTAAAGGAGGTCACTCAGAAAATCCAAGTAAAGAGCTGCAGGCATTTAAACTGCTTTCTGTTGCTGGTGCTTATTGGAAAGGAAATGAAAAAAACAAGATGCTAACACGCATTTACGGAACAGCGTTCCAATCAAAAGATGAACTTAAAGAACATATCACAATGCTTGAAGAAGCTAAAAAGCGAGATCACCGAAAAATTGGTAAACAGATGGACCTTTTTGCTTTCTCTGACCTCGTCGGTAAAGGATTACCATTATTTACACCAAAAGGAACAATCTTACGTGAAGAACTTAATACGTTTTCGCAAGGATTACGTATAAAGCAGGGATTTCAGAAAGTGTGGATACCACATATTACAAAAAATGAACTCTACAAAACATCGGGCCACTGGGATAAATTTGGTGATGAGCTCTTTTTAGTTGAAAGCCAGGAAACAAGCGATCAAATGGTTCTCAAGCCAATGAACTGTCCACATCATACGCAATTATTTGCATCGAGCCCGAGAAGCTACAAAGAACTTCCGCTTAAGTATCTGGAAACAACCACAATTTATCGCGACGAAAAAGCAGGTGAGTTACTTGGATTGTCTCGAGTACGATCAGTCACTCAAGATGACAGTCATGTTTTTTGTCGTCCCGACCAGATCAGGGAAGTATTCTCAAGCCTTATTGCTATATCGCAGGAATTCTATTCAACGCTCGGCATGGAACTAAAAGCGAGATTATCATATCGTGATGCTGACAATCCTGATTTATACTTCGGAGAAGATGAGCTCTGGGAACAAGCTCAAACAACCATTAAAGAAATGGCCGAACAAAACAAACTCAACTTTTATGAGGCAAATGGTGAGGCGGCGTTTTACGGGCCAAAAATTGACTTTATGGTCACTGATGCTTTAGGCCGTGAATGGCAAATAGCTACAATTCAGCTCGACTTTGTTCAACCAAAGCGCTTCGGCCTTACATACGTTGATCATGATGGCTCAGAACAGACACCTGTTATGATCCATTATGCAATTATGGGTTCTATTGAGCGTTTCCTATCAGTCTACATTGAACATACAGCCGGTCATTTCCCGTTGTGGCTGTCTCCTGTGCAAGTTGCTGTACTCCCGGTGAGTGACAAATTTAATGATCTATCAGAGGCAATAAGTGCACAATTGAAATCTCAGAACATACGCTCTGAAGTGGATGGCGAAAGCAAGACTTTGCCTGCTAAAATACGCCAATGGACATTGCAAAAGGCTCCATATATGTGTATAATAGGTGAAAAGGAAAGTCAAAAGTCGAATCCTGAATCTCATGATTCGCATGACTTGTATGTGTCGATCCGAACTCGGGAAGGCACAGATCAAGGGATGATCAACCTTTATGAGTTTATTCAACGGCTAACAAACGACATTGAGAACAAACAACTATAAAAGGCCTCAACAAGCGCCAAGACACATTATTAACGAACGAATCCTTGGTACTGAATTTAGGGTTATTGACGATCAGGGAGAACAGATAGGAATTTTAAGCCGTGAACAGGCACTTCAAGCAGCTCGAGATAGAGGAGTTGAGCTTGTGCTTATAGCACCGAAAGCTCAACCACCGGTGGTCAAAGTCATTGACTACCATAAATTCCTTTATCAAGAAGAGAAAAAGTTGAAGGAAAGCCGTAAGGGACAGAAAAAAGGTGGAACGAAAGATGTTCAATTATCACTTTTTGCAGGAGATCAAGATATGGAGCGATTCAGAAAGAAAACGCTCGAATTCCTGAATGACGGTTTCCAGGTAAGGGTGAAAATGCCATTATTCGGACGCCAAATGGAGAAACGCACTATGGCAGTTGAAGTTATTAAGCAATTTATAGCTTCACTAGGTGAAGTAACTATTGCAGTTGAGCCGAAAATGCAGGGAAGAGTTGTTTTTGGTATTGTCGTTCGTAAAAAATAAATATACAATACAGAACCATGAAAAAGGTAAAAAATAAAACACGAAAGTCAGCAGCAAAAAGATTTAAAGTAACCGGATCGGGTAAGATTTTGCATAGAGGCCATGGCGTACGTCATGTCATTAAGGCAAAATCAAAAAAAAGATTGCGAAGACAAGCTGTTCCAAAGGAAGTAACAGGGACACAGAAGAAAAAACTCAAGAAAATGCTTGGGGTATAAGTTATAGATATAAAAAGATATGGCACGAGTAAAATCAGGACAAACAACTCATCACAGACATAAAAAGATATTCAAACTAGCAAAAGGTTATAGAATGTCTCGTCACAGACTCTATAGAACAGCTCAGGAAGCTGTGTTGCATGCAGGCGAATACGCATTTGCAGGACGCAAACTAAAGAAAAGAGATTTCAGAACGCTATGGATTGTTCGTATGAACGCAGCACTTAAACAGCTTGGCGTTCGTTATAGCACATTCATCCATCAACTTAAAGGCAAAAACATAGAATTAGATCGAAAAATGCTTGCGCTCATGGCAAACGAACATCCAGACATCTTCAAGAAAATCGTCGAAGAAGCAGCACAGAAATAAAGTATACTATGCATTATGCACCAGGAAATTGAAGCGATTCAATCGTCTTTTCATTCAGATGTTCAAAAAATTGACTCGCACGATGCTCTTCAGACAATTCGTATTAAATACCTGGGACGCAAAGGCCTCATTAATGAACTTTTCTCGTCAATAACTTCGCTGACGGGCGACGAAAAAAAGCAAGCTGCATCTCAGCTTAATTTACTCAAAAAGGAAATCGAATCTGACTTAGCTGATGCCGAAATTTCAATTAATCAGAAAGTGCGTGCTCAGCTGGATACTGTAGACCTTTCCATACCTGGTATTAAACCGAAATTGGGCCATCTTCACCCAACAACAATAGTCATTCGTTCAATAAATTCTTTTTTCAGGTACTATGGATATAGCGTCTATGAGGGCCCGGAAATTGAAACAAACGAATATAATTTCGAAAAATTAAATCTACCAAAAGATCACCCTGCACGAGCACTTCAAGATACCTTATACATCAAAAGCCCGGAATACTTATTAAGAACTCACACTTCATCAGTTGAAACACGTGCAATGACTCAGGAGAAACTGCCAATTCGTATTGTTGTTCCGGGAAAAGTGTATCGGAATGAAACAGCGAATTCGACAAACAATTCAGTCTTTTATCAGTATGAAGGACTGGTGGTTGATGAAGATGTAAACATGGCCGAACTTAAATGGACACTTCATGAATTTCTAAAATTTTTATACGGTGATGATGTAAAAACACGAATGAGATGTAAGTATTATCCACAAGTAGAACCTGGAGCCGGTATGGATGTACTATGTACTTTCTGTCATGGTCCTGGTTGTAGTGTATGTAAGTACCGCGGATGGATTGAGGTCCTTGGATCAGGCATGGTACACGCGAACGTTCTCAAGGCATGCGGAATCGATCCTGAGCAATATTCGGGATTTGCTTTTGGTCTTGGTTTAGATCGATTGGTCATGCTGAAGTATGGTATCGATGATGTTCGTGATCTTTATTCAGGCGGATTAGTTTATACAAGTGCTTAATTAATTATGATCGTTCCTATTGCATGGCTACAGGAGTATCTTGAACTTTCTTCCATGAAAGCTCAGGAAATTGCTGAAAAGTTCACCTATATTGGCTACATGCTCGACAGACCTATTCAACAGGTCGGTGATTTCACTGTACTTGATCTGGAGGTTCGTCAAAACCGCTCGGATTGTTTATCTTTGATAGGGCTTGCACGAGAGCTTGGTGCTGTTATCGATCAGCGGGTTACGTTACCTGAGAAGTTAGACATTTCACAACTTCCATCTGGAAATGTCATCATTAATATTGAAAATAAAGAGCTCTGCTATCGATTTAATACCATCACCATACAAAATATCAAGAATGGTAACTCGCCAGATTGGATGAAAGCCCGGCTTGAGGCCTACGGTATAAAATCAATCAATGCTCTGGTGGACATAACAAATTATGTCATGATTGAATACGGTCAACCGCTTCATGCGTTTGATGCTCGAAAACTTCCGGAAAAGAACCTTACAATCCGTCCTGCTCACCGAGACGAAAAAATTAGCTTGCTTGGTGAAAAACATGTATCGCTTACAGAAGATGATTTGATTATTGCCGATGGATCTGGACCCATAGCCATTGCTGGCATTATGGGTGGAAAGGATACTGGTATTGAGTCTGATACGACCGAAATTATTCTTGAAGCCGCAACATATAATCAGGCAAGCATTCGACGTTCAACCATTCGTCATGATATTCGAACCGAGGCATCAACACGTCTGGAAAAATTCTTGCACCCGATGCTAACTGAGATTGCTCTCGCCCGCGCTGCTTACTTGATTAAGGAGATTGCAGGAGGCGAAATTATTGATCATACAGATTCATATCCGCATCCTTTCAATGAAATATCTATTGAGCTGAGATACAATCAGGTTAAACGTCTGACTGGTGTTGAGCTTCCAAAGGAAAAAGTGAATGCAATATTAAATAAACTCGAAATCCAAACGAAAGAAATTTCTAATGAAGCGATTCAATGTTCAATTCCGTATTTTCGCACGGACTTAGAATTAGAGGCTGACCTGATAGAGGAGATCATTCGTATTCATGGTTATGATCAGATTCCTATGACAGCTCTTTCAGGAGGTGTGCCTCGTGACATTCAATCTCGATCGTTTGAATTTGAAGAAAAAATACGAGATTTGCTTGTCGGCATGGGATATGACGAGACGATAACTGAACCACTTGTTTCAGAAAACAATCCTCAATTAAAGCCGGTACTTCTTGAAAACAGTTTGACGGCAGACAAAACCATGCTTCGAACGACACTTGAGCATTCGCTCATTCATGCTATGAATGAACATAAGAAACATAATTTTAGGGTTATTAAGCTCTTTGAAATCGGAGAAATATATTACATGTCGGACAATTCATATGTTGAAGAAAAACATGTAGGTCTTGTATTTCATAACGCGATTAATTTTGACCACAAGGTTGCAAAGGGTGATGTTGAGCTATTACTTGATCGCCTTGGGTATTCATTTGTTGAAGCGCCCGTTACACTTCAATTAATCGACGCACAAACAATCTACATTGATATTAATATCGATGTATTATTACATCAACAACCTGAGAGCAGGGAAGTGGTTCTTACATCTCCGCTACAAAATGTTATAACTGAAAATTTTTCTTTTGTGAATAAAGATACGACATCAATTTCACATCTCATATCAACGATTAAGTCAGTTCATGAATATGTTTATGATGCAACTTTGCAGACTGATTCAAAAAAAATGGACGATGGCTCTATTAAGTCAATATTAACGATTACTTTTTACTCCCCCGAAATAGCATTGAGTAAGACAGATATCGGACCCATTCGTGAAAAAATACAGGATCTTCTAACCTCTCTCTAAGGTGTAATAATTATGGATGGGATGGCAAATGGTGTTAATGTTGCAGAGGGTACACTTGTTGGTTGTGCATTCCAATCCATTCCAACACCAATTTTAACAGTGCTTTCATTTGATTGACCTTTTTCATTTTCAGCTCGAACGCGAATTGAATATTGACCGTTTGATAAGTTTACTGTTTCGTCAACATCCTTACGATCCTCATTATATGTCGCGATATTAGTATTATTTGCCCATACTTCAACCTTCCTAACACGGCTTAAAGAAGCAATGTTTGCACGAATTCGCACAGAATTTGAATCGGTTCGAGTTTCATTGCCCGGTTCTTTGATTCTCACTACGATTTCGTCCTGACGAGATTCAGATGTTGAACGAGGGACTTTGAAACGCTCATCTGCCTGACTATCAATCCATGCATCAATCGCTTCCTGCCATCTGTTGCGTCCATCTGTTGATATAGGGTCATTCTCTTTCAGGACAATATAATCCTTTTCATCATAGTCGCCAGAGCGAATTTCAACTTCATTTGCAAGTCTGCTGTTATCTGAACGGGAAACTTTAACTTTTTTATACATATCAGATGGTGATTTTGGTTCAGTTCCATCAATAAAATATTCAGATCTGATAGCATTGCCATCTTTAGGAAGGCCTCCGACTAAAGCATCAACTTGAAGTGCTTGAACATTGTCGGGTTTATCGATAATCCCATCATCATAGCGCGATAGCATATGCTTCATAACCTGCTGCCAAATTGGTGATGCTCCGGTTAGACCAGATGCGATACGCTGATTCATTGGGGAGTTGTCATTATTACCAACCCAGACGCCAACAGTCACCGCTTTTGTATACCCAACAGCCCAGTTATCACGCTTGTCGTTTGTCGTACCTGTTTTTACTGCAACGGTCTTACCTGGAATATTAAGGAAGCTATTTGTGCCAAATGCTCCTGAGCGGGCATTATTATCCGAAAGTATATGAGAGATGATAAACGATATATCCTTTCCGATTGCTTTTCGTGGTTTCGGATCTTTTGCCTCATAAATTACCTTATCCTTATAATCTCGAATTTCGAGTATTGCAGATGGGGCAAGTTTTTCACCTCCACGAGCAAATGTTGAATAGGCGTTCGATAGATTAAGAAGTGTTGTCTCGCCACCTCCAAGCGTTGCTGACAAACCAAACCTCTTTACGTTGTCTGTAGTTGGCTCAAATTCATCAATACCCATATCATATGCAGTTTGAAGGAAATTCCTAATCCCAACTTGCGCTAGGACTTTAACCGCTGGCACATTAAGCGAATTAGCAAGGGCGAATCGATACTGAACAGGCCCTCGGTACTTACCATCATAATTAACTGGCGTGTATGACTTACCACCTTGATTTGGAAATTCTGTTTGAACATCCATAATAAGTGAAGATGCAGTATAGCCCTGCTTAAGAGCAGTTGCGTAATTAAATGGCTTGACTGCAGATCCAGGCTGCCGTTTACCTAAAGCAGCGTTAAAACGCCCGAAATCCTTGTCGTTATAATCATACGATCCCACCATTGCGAGGATTTGAGCATTTTCAGAGTCTAAAACGACAACGGCGCCGTTTGAAGCATTGAGCGAACGGATGTTCTTAATTTCCTTACCAACAATGCTCTGAGCGGACTCTTGAGCATCAAGTGAAAGTGTGGTCTTTACCTTAATACCCTGATCAAGAATTTTCTCTCCAAATTCTTTGGCGATAAGTTGTCGAACGTAAAAAACAAAATGTGGTGCTTCGATAGGCAGCGCAGAACCTTCAAATTTTACTTTCTCTAAATCTACAAGTGCCTTTTTTTCATCATCCTTAGTTATATAACCATCTTCTCTCATTCGACGAAGAACAACCTTAGTACGTCCCTTGTAAGCATTTTCAACGCCTGAAATCGGATTGTACTGGGTCGGACTTTGCGGCAGTCCTGCTATTATTGCTGATTCAACAAGATTCAAGTCCTTAACATCTTTATCAAAGTAACCTTTTGCTGCAGACTGCACACCCCAGAACGTACCTCCGTAAGGAGCCTCATTAAGATACATTTCCAGAATCTCATCTTTGGTAAATCGTCGTTCAATTTCCACAGCAAGAACCAATTCCTTAATTTTTCGTGTTATTGTACGCTCTCGAGTAAGCAATACATTTTTTACTAATTGTTGTGTAAGTGTTGATCCACCGCCCAGTCGTCCCTTTATTGGATACACAATAATTGATCGAATAACTCCCCATGTTGAAAATCCTTTATGTTCATAGAATGATTTATCCTCAACAGCAACAGTGGCTTCCTGTAGCGTTTTTGGCACATCTTTGATTGATACAGGGACTCTATTTTTATCCTCGAACATTTCAAAAAGGACTTTACCGTCACGATCATAAAATGTTGTTGAATAACCTGAGCTTCTTTTGATTTCGCCTGGAGCGGGCAAATCTCTTGAGAAAATGATAAATGCAACGAATCCTAGGAGAAAAGCGCCAACAATGCCAGCGAGCAGCACCTTAAGTATCAATGTCATGAATTTATCTCGTGATAAACGAGATGGAAGTACTATTCTTCGTCTCGTGCGTCGTCGAAGATTTTGCATAGGTATAGTATACTATACTGCTATGAAACGCATAAAGCTTGACAAGGAAAAGGCCATGAAGCTGGTTATTTTTATCTCATCATTATTACTGATTGCAACATCATTAATGCCTCTTTTCTTGTACTCAATGAGATAATATATGCTTAAGCTGAGAGAAGCGCCTATATCTTCTTTGCCACGAACATCACCTCGTACAATTAATGTTCTTCGCAAGCTCGGTATTAATACCTTTTTTGATCTAATACATTACTTTCCTTCACGATATGAGGATTATTCGCGCATAGTATCAATTGGCGACATGATGTCGACGAGCCCGATAGATCCTGTTGAACAAACAGATGAGCTCTTTTCGCACAATAAAGTTACCATAAAGGGCCGCATAATGAAGTTTAATACTGTCTTTACTCGGAGAGGATTCACAATGCAAAAGGCTTTTATAGACGATGAGTCCGGTTCAACAGAATTAACATGGTTTAATCAGCAGTACCTTCGACAGGTTATTAAGCCGGGTTTTTACATCGCGGCTTCAGGTAAGGTACGATTGGGTAATAAAGGAAATGAATTTGTTGCCGAATCGTATGAAGTTTCAGAATATCCTATAACGGAATCAATACATAGTGGTCGCATAGTGCCTATTTATCCTGTTACCAGTGGTTTAAGCGTCAAGACGCTGAGAGAAAAGATTTTTAATGTTGTTTCAGAATTTTCAGGTTATATAGAAGAATTTTTACCTAAGGATTTTATTTCTGAGGGTGGCTACGATAGCGCTTCAACTACATACAGAAATATACATTTTCCGGAAAATCTTGACAAAGCGCAGCAAGCACGAAAGAGAATAGCATTCGATGAAATATTTACATTACAGTTATCATCGAACATTACAAAAAAATTGTGGCACGAGGAGAAGGTTCGGATAAAACTTGAGATAAAAAAACACAGTAAAGAACTTGCTTCTTTTATACAGTCACTGCCGTTCACATTAACAAACGCTCAAAAGAGGGTTCTTAACGATATTTTACATGATCTTGAACAAGAGCAGCCAATGAATAGATTGTTACAAGGAGATGTTGGAAGTGGTAAAACAATTATCGCTGCGCTTGCTGCATATCTAATTCATCTTAACAACCACACAACGCTATATATGGCCCCAACTGAAATTCTTGCCCAGCAACATTTTGAATCATTCACTAAGATTTTCAGCCTTCTAAAAAAACCCATTAAAATATCGCTCGTGACTGGAAAGAAAAAGCCGTCCCGCGAAGAACTAGATGAAAGCTCTGTTATTATCGGCACACATGCATTGTTGTCGGCAAAACATGACTTTAATAGCGTTGGGCTTGTTATTGTTGATGAACAGCATAAATTCGGCGTCTCTCAAAGAGCACAGTTAAAAGAGAAGGGGATACATCCACACCTCTTGAGCATGACAGCAACCCCGATTCCGCGAACTGTTGCTCTAACATTGTATGGAGAGCTTGATATTTCAATCATTGATGAAATGCCAAAAGGTCGTGTCCCAGTTAAAACGCGACTTATCGCCCACAGCAAGCGAGATAAAGCATATTCTTGGATTAATGACACTATTATGAAAGAACAGATTCAGGCTTTTATTATTTGCCCATTTGTTGATGAATCAAATACCGATACACTCAAAAGCATAAAGGCAGTGAATACCGAGTATGAAAGGCTTAAAAAAGATATTTTTCCGCATTTGCGCATGGGCTTACTGCATGGAAAACTCAAATCGCAGGAAAAGGATGATATTATGAGAAGTTTTGCAGAGGGATCGTTGGATATTCTAGTTTCAACGCCTGTCGTTGAAGTTGGCATTGATGTGCCGAACGCTACCATCATACTTATAGAGGGCGCGGAACGATTTGGGCTAGCTCAGCTCCATCAATTAAGGGGTCGTGTCGGTAGATCAGATAAGCAATCATATTGCTTCTTATTTGAAACTGATGAAACCCGTGAAAATAATAAGCGCCTTCGCTACTTTGAAACTGAGCACAGTGGATTTAAATTAGCATATTTTGACCTAAAATCGCGTGGTAGTGGAACCGTTTTTGGTACGCAACAACATGGTCTTAGCGATATGAGAGTTGCAACGCTTGATGATGAATTTCTTATTGAAAAAAGTCTTCAGCATGCGCAGGACTTTATCCAGCGCTATAAACTTGATGATTTTGAGGAATTACAAACCCGTATTAATACACTTAATATGAAACGAATTGCGAGAAATTGATTCGTATTGTACAATACGATATTATGCCACCAGTACCCAAAAAAAGAGCATCAACACAGCGAAAAGGTAAGCGTAGGGCAGCGAGAAAGCGCGCATTGCCACAAATTGTGTATGATAAAGTAACAGGTAAACCACGACAATCACATCGTAAGGCAAAATAATATGGACAAACGTCATGTGCGCAGGCTCAAAATTGTTCAAGAGCTTTATGCTGTAACATATCCTGACTCACTTACACACAAAAGCCTTTCTGATAAAACAAAGGACATTATGAAGCATGCCCCTGAATTTGATACGCTTATTCAAGATGTAGCTCAGAAGTATACTGTTGATAAAATTGCCCGCGTTGATATTTCTATCCTTCGCAATGCTTTGTATGAGCTTAACATTGAAAGAAAGACACCACCTAAAGTTATTATTAATGAAGCTGTGGAGTTAGCAAAGGAATTGGGGAGCGAGAAATCTCCTTCGTTTGTAAATGCTGTTCTGGGAAAAATTTATGAAGCCCATACTGGCCATCAGCCAGATAATACATTACAAGATTCACAGGATACACATGTCACTTCAGAATGATCATATAAAGGAAATCGAGGAAAAAATAGGGATTTCGTTTAGCGATAAAATTTTGTTAACGAATGCATTTGTCCACAGGTCGTACCATAACGAAAATCCGGCTTTCGAAATTCCATCTAATGAGAAGCTCGAATTCTTAGGGGACAGTGTTCTATCTTTAGTAACGTCAGTGTATCTTTTTAAGAATTATCCTGACTATAAAGAAGGAGATTACACTGATATGAAAGCTGCTATTGTTAATACAACAAGTTTATACACAGCTTCTCAGGATCTAGGACTTGGTAAATTCCTCTTTTTATCCAAAGGCGAGGAGGAAAATGATGGAAGACAAAATAAATCAATACTAGCAGACTGTTTTGAAGCCCTACTGGGGGTTATTTATCTTGAGAAAGGTTTTGAAACAGCATATGACTTCGTGGTAACCTATTTATTTAGAGATACTTTGGATAATATTATCTCTAAAAAACTTTATATGCCGTCAAAAAATGTTCTGCAGGAATATTATCAGGAAAAATTTAAAAAACTTCCCGAATACAAAGTTGAGGGTGAGTCAGGACCCGAGCATGATAAAAAGTATTATGTCGGAGTTTATGACGGTAATAATAAACTTGGCATTGGAGAAGGTAAATCTAAAAAGGAAGCAGAAGAAAGTGCAGCTCGTGAGGCTTTACAAAAGCTCGGTATATGATATAATGGAATACTTATGGCACTGAAAATTAAATTAACGCGAATTGGCCGGAAAAATGAACCTAAGTATAGACTTGTTATTGCTGAAGAACACAGCAAACGTGATGGTAAATACTTAGAAAAAATTGGTTTCTATGATCCTGTTGCAGCAAATCCTGTACTCGATGTTAACAAGGACCGATTAAAGTATTGGCTCAGTCAAGGAGCTCAATTTACACGAGGCACCTATCGCCTACTTAAGAGCCAAATATGAGTAGCGATCTCCACAAACTACTTGAGTATATTCTTCAAAATATTGTTGATAACCCTGATGCTATTTCAATAACAGATGAATCTGAAGAGGGAATTATGAGATTTAATGTAACGCTTGATGATGCTGACTATGCACGGGTGATTGGTCGCCAGGGATACACTATCAAAGCGCTTACAGATGTCTTGAGATTATGTGACTCTCGGAAAAATGATGCACAGCCATCAAAGGTCTATATAAATATATCTTCATCAGCTTCGCCTTCTACTGAGGACCAAATGGAGTAAGGCAATAATTACAGGTTCCCGCACCGCCGTTACATGTTCCATATCCATTGCCACATGTCGTACCATTTTGTTCAACTCGAGCCATAAGTCTATATGTTTGACAATCGGTTGTACATGAGGTGTTTAAACCGCTTTCAGTGTTCATGCCAACATAAGAGTACGAGAAACTACCAGGGTCAGTAGGTATTTTCTCAATGTAATTGTAATACGTTAAGCCAGTTAGACTGCTCTCTGGGTATGTATTATAATCTGCTTTATATGCTTCAAGTGCCAACTGAATTTGAGCTAAATCTGACTTTCGTCGAGAATCTCGAGAATCAGATTGCGCGTTTGTATACATGTAGAGTGCTGCGCTTGCAAGAATGGCAATTATAGAGATCGAGATCATGAGTTCAAGATATGTAAAACCTTTTCGCAACATACATTCATGCTAATATCTTTACTGACAAAAAGCAAGCTATTAATTAGGGTGTTGGCGTTGGAATTAATGAAAAATCCTGGGTTGTATTTTGAAATGGATTTGTCTTAGGAGAGTAATTATCACCAGAATTATTGATAAAGGCATTTGCAGAATCCGGAGTCAAACTCAGGGTAGCAATAACCTTACGAATGTCTTGGATTTGAGTAAGATAATTATCATCTCTCTTGGTGAGGAATCCTGATCCCTTTTCTATATGTTTGCTATGAAAATATAAAGTAAAGGTTAAGTCCTGAGATGTCAGATCATAAAAAATCGTATCAATTGTGGCGAGTTTCCCTGTTTTGAAAAAATAATTAGACATAAGATCCGTAAAGCCCTCCATGTTTGCAATGCTTCTTACATTGATACCAAGTTTTTCATCATTATCATCGCTAAATGGGGATGAAAAATTCTGAATTTGTAGATTGTTGTTCTGCAGCAGTGAAATATTTTTGAACAATGAGAATCGATCAGGGTTATCTGGATAAACAGATTGCAGCACTTTCATATCATCATCTAAATTTGCTCCTTCATATGAATCAATTTTTGTTAATTCATTCTTAATTCTTGTAATTTCCTGCTGTTCATTGATTACATTTTGTCTTAATTCAAGATACTTATTTATCTGAAGAGGGAGTATCACAACCAATAAGGTAAGGAAAAAAACCAATGAAAAGATATACGGCCAATGATGCCTTAACATCAAAGTTAGGTATGTGTTATTGACTCTGAACTTCATTATTGAATTCTAAACTTACTTTAAGCGTCAAGGCCTCCGGTCCGCCTGCAAAGACTATATTACTTAATTTAATCGATGTGAACTCCTTTAAAAAATCTTTTGATTCCAAAACACCTAAAAATTTAGTGAGTGCAAGTACATCGGGAAATTCTAGTTCGATCGTTGCAATGTTAGGACTGGAAAAACTGATTCGGTTTAATGTTCCATCTGCACCATCATGCGGTAGATACTTATTAAGTCTCTCATAATAAACCGCAAAATCTGGTGATTGATCAGTGACGGTTTTTAATGCCACCATCTTGCTATTTAGCAGCTTAATTTTATCTGATATTGGTTTTTTTGCATTGAGCTCTGTTTTTAAAGAAATTTTTTCATCTGCAGAAGCATCGAGTTTTTTCTTTAAGTTTTGTTGAGCGATAAATAATGCAGCGAGAAGCAATACAACAATGACTCCAACGACAACAGTTATACGGCGCCCCTGTTGAAAATAGCGCTCGATTTTGTAGTAATTATTCTTTTTTACGAGTAGGTTAATGTCTAGATCCATATTATCGTAATGCTCCGCCTATTGTCGGAATGAGCATTTGCCAATCGTTCTTAAAATAATCCGAAACCTGATTATTTTCAAACAATTCATAGGGGCTGTATAATTTTACGGGTGATCCGAGAAGAGCAGTTAGCTTTGCATCAATACCCATTATTTTTGAACCTTCCCCAAAAAGATATACGTTCAGAATTTTGCCTTGAAGCAGGTCCTTAGAGGAAATAAGAAAACGTCTAAATTCTGAGACGAATTCATTGAGTGGGGAAGCGAGCAGTGTGTTAAGATCTTGACCCTGAAGCCGCTGAGAAAAACCAATTCTTTGGAAAAGCTCGTCAATTTTATTTTCGTCGATAGGGAAACTTGCCTTAATGTCTCGTTTGAAAAGTTCAACACCAAGTGGAAAATTATGAACCTGAATAGGAATGCTTGTCTGAGCATCCATAAGAAAGATAGTGCTTGATGTATAGCCGAAATTAACAAACATATTTGCACCAGGCGTTGGTGATTCTGTTTTTTTTAGCTGAGCTGATGCGAGTAAGTAACGCAACGTCGCACTTGTCTCGTTTTCAACAGACTGCGGTAGCAAAGCAGCGCCTTCTGCTATTTTTGTTACAACATCAATAATCGCCGCTGCCGCCGCCACTAACAAAATTCTAGACTTGTTTGCTTTCTTATCTCTGGAAAGTGTGTACACATCAAGATTCACCTTATCAATTGGAATCGGAATAAACTGATCTGCCTGATACTTTACCGCTGAAATGAGCTCTTTGTCAGTCAGTGAAGGCATATCTAAAATTCGTGTATAACTTTGAGTGTCAGGGATGACGATGTTCACCTCGCGCTTATTAAATTTAGCCTCAGCTACAATTTTAGAAACAATCGTAGCTGCATCGTGAATCATTTCATCAGTATTATTAAGGTAAGGATTTGATGAATATTCGCTATAAGTTGCTGCGTGCGCTAACAAACTATCTTTTTTCTGTTCAATATCAACCGCTTTGATAAATTTTTCACCAATATCAAGACAGAAGACAGTATTTGCCATATCTTAACAGTATCGGAAAATACGGCAAATAAGTCAAGTTTTATTGAGGACGAAGCTGTACTTTGGTCTGATATTGTAGGGTTGCGCTTTCATCAGTTCTACCACCAGAACCTGCCTGGGTCACAGTAAAACCTATTGAAACAACGGGTTGAGAATATGTCGAGCCTCTGTCGCATGATAAAGTAAAACTTGAAACACTCACTTTATTTGAAGTTAGATACACTGTGCTCATCACAGAGCTGCTCGATGCAATTTTTCCGCTTGATAGAGCGAAATTAAAATATGATCCGCTTCTATCAAGAAAGTACATCGTGCTGGAATATGATGATGAGGCAGTTGAACATACTTCATTTCCCGATGTTGGAGGCGATGCTGAATGAATCGAAATAGCATTATCCTTTACCAGAGTTTCAATAATGCCAAGTGCTCCGTCACCATTTGTCTTTACCTGTTGCAATACATACACTTTTGCCTGAGCTCTAACATGTGCAAAAAATAATCCGAATAATGCTGGAATAATCATTGCAACTATTGCAATAACAATAAGGGTTTCTATAAGTGTGAACCCTTGAATTTTACTACGTTTTTTAATCTTCATAGTTTTTAGTTCCATAATGAAAATACAGTATCAACTGGTACGGTATACGTGCGCGAGGCATCTCTCCATTGGACAGATATTCGTATGCTCACTTGTGTACCCGTACCAATGAGTGTTGCTTCTCTGAGGAAGCGGTTATTTAACCCGAATGTTGTTCCGCAGCTTCCTGAAACAGGCCAACTGATGGTTGTACTGTTAAAACAATAGGTAACACCTGGATCAGCAGCAGACCGGGCAGCAAACGTACTCCAAGACGTCTCCTTTTCTCCACGCAACCATTCTTCAAGTTCGTCGCCATAGCGCGAAGCAAGAATCCTATCCTGATTATATTTCGAACGTGAAAGTGAAATACTTGTTGCGTATGCTGCTGAAATAAAAATGATTGATAATATTGAAATAGCAATAAGTACTTCAATCATAGAAAGTCCCGCTTCTGACTGACCAAGATTGTTATTATGCTTTTTTCTACTAAAGATCATGCTTTTTTATTTCTACGGACAATTACAATCCGACTCAATTGTTTCATCAACAGTACCAGATGCAGCTATTGTTACTTTCCGACATTGAGAAGTAGAGCTATCTTGTAGAATTACGCATTCCGCTGCACTGCTCAATGCAATTGTTTTATATGTAACTGATCCGGACGCGTCAATCGTTATTGTTGATGGCAGTGTATAGGAAAGTTCCGCAGAACAGCCTGTTGGAGTAACTGTATATGCGGTAGTTGTCCAACTTACTTGATATGTCCCAGAGTATGAAGCACACATCGCCTGCTTAGAACTTGCTTGTTTTCGTGCTTGATTTAATGTGCTTATGAATAATTGCGTTTCCTTTTTCAGTGTCTGCTTTCGAGAGAACGTTTTGTATGCTGAAATAAACATCGTCGAGCTTAAAGCAATAATTCCCATGACAACAATAAGTTCGACGAAAGTAAATCCATGGCGGCGCATACATTTAGAATAGCAACTAATCAATGTGAAAGTCAACTCTCGTTCAACTAAAAATGCACTTTAAGATATTCAGGTAATATAATTTTGAATAAGAAGCTGATCAAATGCGTATTCCGGTTGGACATTATAATCGTTCATGAGAGCTTTCGTGGAAAGTGCAGATCTGAGAAGTTTTATACTTTTTTCAAGGTTATCTCTTTGATATGAGCCCTTTTCTACCTCATTCAGTAATGCGGAATGCGTTGATACAATAAGCTCATCAATAGCATTTGCGTATCCATCCTTCTTCATACTTCCTGACAAATCAAGTGCCTCTTCGAGCGTTTCGAAAGCAAGGAAATTTTTCTTAACATTTTTACTTCGAGGCGATGGCTCTGTGCTGTCCTGATGTAAACGTACAACGTGACAGCGAGATTCGATTGTTGGTAAAAGTCCATAAGCAGTCGACACCACAAGAACAAAGTGTGTGTTATCAGAATGTTCCTCCAGAGTTTTTAAAAAAGCATTTTGTGCTTCCTTCTTGGCCGTATTAAACTGATTAATAATCACTATTTTATTAAACGGAGCATTGACCACAAATTTGTGTATTTCTCGAATTTGATCTATTGTAATTGTTGTTGCTTCTGGATCATACGTAAAAATGTAGAAATGAGGTATTGAGTACTTTTTACTCAGCTCGGAAACATATTGTTTTACCTCTTTCTTACGGTCCGAAACTAGAATTGATGGAATCATAGCTCATTGCATTTTACTACAAATTTTTTTATAGTGAATGTATGTCTATTCCCACAAAACAGTTTCTGGATTTGCTGGTTTCGCAAAACCTGCTCACGGCAGATCTTGCTCAAAAATACGAAATAGACTCCCTTCAAAAAAATGTTCCGATTGATGATTATTTGCTTCAGTATTCAAACATTCCAAAAACCAATATTCTTAAAAACAAAGCTGGACTTCTGAATATTCCGTGGGTTCTCGCGGATAATATGCCTGTTGCCCCTCAGGCAATTGCGCTTATTCCAGAGTCAATTGCACGAAGTTATTCACTTATGCCATACGAATTAAACGATGGCGATGGATCATTGAAAGTTGCCATGATTGATCCCTTCGATGTTCAGACAATCAGTTTCCTTCAGAAAAAAACAGGTAAAAAAATTCTTCCGGTCTTGGCACTTAAAGAAGATATCGAAAAAATTATCGACCTCGCGTATACTCAGACACTTTCTCCAAATATTACAGCTGCTTTGGAGGAAGTTGAACGACCAGTTAATACTGTTCAAGCAGATCAAATTAGTGCTCTTATTAAAGAGGCTCCTATTGCAAAAATAGTTAAAACAATTCTTGAATATGCGATTAAGGGTCGTGCCTCTGATATTCATATTGAGGCACAGGAAGGGAAAACTCGCGTACGGTACCGTATCGATGGTTTACTTCAGGAAAAACTCACGCTTCCAAAATCAATTCATGAATCACTTATATCAAGAATAAAAATTCTTTCGGGAATGAAGATTGATGAAAAAAGAGCGCCGCAAGACGGCCGTTTTAATTTTAAAATGGCGGATGAAGAGGTGGACCTCCGTGTATCAACATTACCAACTGCTTTTGGTGAAAAAGTTGTTTTACGACTTTTGAAAAAAACAGGCGGTATTCCATCATTGAATGAACTCGGTTTAAGTGGACCTCAATTAAAAGCCCTTACTGATGCAATATCAAAACCGTATGGAATCGTTCTTGTGACCGGACCAACAGGATCGGGAAAATCAACAACCTTATACTCACTATTGAGCGTGCTTAATAAACCCACCGTGAATATTGTAACGCTGGAAGATCCAATCGAGTATCAGTTAAAGGGCATTAACCAGGTACAAGTTAATCCACAGGCTGGATTGACATTTGCATCGGGTTTACGATCTTTCCTCCGTCAGGATCCTAACATTATACTTGTAGGAGAAATTCGCGATACTGAAACAACGCAACTGGCTTTACAGGCGGCATTAACAGGTCACCTTGTATTTTCAACACTGCACACAAATGATGCGGCGACAGCTATTCCTCGTCTCATAGATCTGGGAGCTGAGCCATTCCTTATTTCTTCAGTTCTTAATGCAGTTATTGCACAAAGAATCGTAAGGAAAATCGATCCTGCGAAATCTGAGGAATATACGCCTGAACCGGAAGTTATCGAAAATATCAAATCAGTCCTTGGACCTTTTTTCCCGGAAAAGTATGCTTCCAATCCTGAAACCCTAAAACTAATTAAGAGGTCAGATTTAACTTCTGCTTCAAGCGGGTATTACGGCCGCGTAGGTATTTTTGAAGTCTTACAAATATCCCGACAGATTGATAAACTAATAATGGGTAACTCAACTGCTAACCAAATTAAGGATCAGGCAAGATCTGAGGGCCTTATTACGATGAAGCAGGATGGATACCTTAAAGCACTGGAGAAAATGACAACGCTTGAGGAAATCTTACGAGTTGCCGAATCTGAATAACATAATATATCTATGACAATAGAAAATTTATTACAAATAACGATTGATAAAAGCGCTTCGGATTTACACTTAATTCCGGATCATTTCGCAACTATTAGAATCAATGGTGAATTGTACCCAATTAGATCAACTGATGGTTCAGAAAATGATGTACTGTCTGGTGAATCTATTTATAGTTTAATTGCACCATTATTAACTGAAGCTCAAAAAGAAAAACTCGCTGCTATAAAGGAAATCGATCTAGGTTATGCTTATAATGGAAATCGTTTTAGAATCAATATCTATAACTCAAAAGGAAAGATGGGGGCAGCGTTCCGTCTTATCAGCACCAAAATCAAAACACTCAACGAATTATTCCTTCCGACACATCTAACGGAATTTACTAAAGTCAGACAAGGTTTTATTCTCTTCACCGGTCCAACTGGAGAAGGAAAATCAACTTCGTTGGCATCGTTAATAAATGAAATTAACCTAACACAAGCGCAACACATCCTTACGATCGAAGACCCAATTGAATATGTATATCCAAATGCGCTTTCCATCGTATCGCAAAGGGAAATCGGACAAGATACAAATGACTGGGCTATTGCACTTAAATCTGCTCTTCGTGAGGATCCAGATGTCATTCTTGTTGGAGAAATGCGAGATTATGAAGCAATTCAAGCAGCATTAACACTTGCTGAGACAGGTCACTTGGTTTTTTCCACTCTTCACACAAATTCTGTTCCTCAAACGATTGATCGTATTGTTGATGTCTTTCCGTCATCACAGCAAAATCAAATCAGACTTCAGCTTGCAGCAACATTGAAGGCAATTGTTTCTCAAAGACTTGTCCCAAGTCTTGATAAAACAACTCGATACCCCGCATGTGAAATACTCATTAGTAATCCGGCAGTTGCATCGATTATCAGAGAAAACAAAACTCATCTTATTGAAAATGTATTAGACACATCTGCTGCAGAAGGAATGACAACGATGGAAAAATCTCTCTTAACACTCTATCGAGAGGGTAAAATTTCAAAGGAATCAGCACTCCAATATGCCATTAGACTTCGACAAATGAAGCGAATGGTCACATAACGTATGAAATTCGTATACCGCGCCATTAAACAAGGCGAAATTGCTAAAGGAGAAATAGACGCAAAAACAAAGGAAAAGGCTATTGAAATCCTGAAAGCCAACCGTATAACCATTCTTGATGTTGCACCCAAAAAAAATCCTATTTTTAACTCAGATGCACTGGTAAATCATATTTCTTTTAATGAAATCGTGAACCTTACACGACATCTCTCAATTATGTTGAATGCCGGTTTAACTATTACAGATAGTATTGAAATTATTAAGAAGCAATCAGAAAGTAAAGGTCTTGCTAAGTTAATCAACGGAATTGAAGATGAAATCCGAGCGGGTAACAGTTTATCTTCGGCGCTAGAAAACCACCCCGATCATTTTAGTAATTTCTATATCGCACTTGTTAAAGCAGGTGAGGCATCAGGAAAACTCGATAATGTTCTTGATAAATTGGCTCATAATCTGGAAAAGCAACGAGAGTTTAAAGGGAAGATTACCGGCGCACTGATTTATCCTGCGATTATTCTTGTTGTTATGTTTGTAGTTATTTTTCTGATGATTACATTTGTTATTCCGAATTTGCTCAATGTGTACAAATCTTTTGATGCACAACTACCACCACAAACACTCTTTCTCATAAATCTTTCAGATTTCTTTGTAGCGTGGTGGTGGCTCATATTAATATCAATCGGTGCAGCCGGGTGGGGAATCTTAAAATATAAGCAGTCTCGAACCGGTAAAAAAACAATGGATAGAATTATGCTCCATGTGCCTATTGTCGGGAAAGTGTTGAAGGTTTCAGCGCTTGTCGACACAACTCGCACACTTTCAATTTTAGTAAGCTCTGGAGTTTCGCTTCTTGATGCACTTGATATTATTACTGAAACAACAAATAACGTTGTCTATCAGGAAGCGCTTGGTAACTTACGCAAAGGTGTTGAAAAAGGTAACCCTTTATGGGCAATAATGGAAGAGCAGGCAGTTTTTCCACAAATACTCATTCAAATGACGAGGGTAGGTGAGCAAACAGGAAAGCTCGATGAAACACTTGATCATTTATCGCGCTATTTTGAAGCGGAATCAGAAATGGCTGTTAAAGCCTTAACAACAATGATTGAACCAACAGTTCTTGTTTTACTCGGTATTACTGTCGGATTTGTTGTCTTTTCAATCATAACGCCAATATTCAGTTTGACATCATCAATATAATCAGTTATAAAAAAAAGTAGGCCTACTTACTAATTACAATTGTGCACATGATTAATAATGAAAAATTAAGCAATTTGCTTATTAAAACGCAATATTTCAGGCAAATTTTTATCCCAAAGTCCGGTTTCACCCTTGTTGAAGTCTTAATAGTTGTTGCAGTTATTGCAATTTTGGGTGCTATTGCCGTTATGACACTAAACCCAGCACAAGCAAGTCAAAAAGCTCGTGATGCACAACGACGAAAAGACGTTGCAACCTATCAATCAATTATTGAACAGTATCTTGAAGATAACCGTTCATCATACAGCGCATTAACCTCTGTTACCACAAACGGTGCCACAAACTCCTGTTCAGGAGGTGTATTGAGAGCTTCATCAGGTACATGGACAACCTGTACATATGCAGCAACTCAGCCACTTGATCCGACCAATGGTACCAGCAAGACCATTACAACCAATGGTGGTACAACATTAACGGATGATCTCTTGTACGAAATCACTGTTAATGCTGCAGGTAACTACAGAATCTGTGCTCACTTCGAGTCAACAGGTAATGCAGCAGCTCTGTCAGCAGATGGTGGATCATACACCAACTCATACGAGATTTACAACAACACCACCACAACCAACAATGGATGTGCAACGGTGAACTAAAATCTCATACCGTATCAGAGCATATATAAGGCAAGCAGTCTTATCTCAACAAATTACTTTCATTTAGATTGTCCTAACAATATTTTTATACATAACCCACGTATTTAAATTGCTACTTGACAAGCTGTTCTGGAATGATCTATTATGGATATAGTTATTAGAAATTTTTATTTAAATCTATGCTTAATAGAATAAAATATAGGCAGAAGGGTTTCACCCTTGTTGAAGTCTTAATAGTTGTTGCAGTTATTGCAATTTTGGGTGCTATTGCCGTTATGACACTAAACCCAGCACAAGCAAGTCAAAAAGCTCGTGATGCACAACGACGAAAAGACGTTGCAACCTATCAATCAATTATTGAACAGTATCTTGAAGATAACCGTTCATCATACAGCGCATTAACCTCTGTTACCACAAACGGTGCCACAAACTCCTGTTCAGGAGGTGTATTGAGAGCTTCATCAGGTACATGGACAACCTGTACATATGCAGCAACTCAGCCACTTGATCCGACCAATGGTACCAGCAAGACCATTACAACCAATGGTGGTACAACATTAACGGATGATCTCTTGTACGAAATCACTGTTAATGCTGCAGGTAACTACAGAATCTGTGCTCACTTCGAGTCAACAGGTAATGCAGCAGCTCTGTCAGCAGATGGTGGATCATACACCAACTCATACGAGATTTACAACAACACCACCACAACCAACAATGGATGTGCAACGGTGAACTAATGTAACTCAACATTAATAAAAAAGGCCCCCTTCAGGGGGTCTTTTTTTATATAATACTAGCTTATGGGATATTTGTTATTTGCATTCTATTCTCTCTTTTTTCTTTTCTTCCAAACTAAAACGATATATGGTGGCGATGGGGGAGACTTCGCTGCTGCAGCAGTTTCAGGGGGATTTGCACATGCACCAGGATACCCATTCTATTCAATGGTTTCGTATTTGTTGACACATATTCCATACAGTACTCCAGCATGGCGCATCGGTCTTCTTTCCTCAATTCCTGCAGCAATCACTCTGACGCTTATTTATCTTATTATTAAGAAACAGACCTCATCAATTTTCGCGGGCATTATTGCATCAGCTACTCTTGGCGTCACGTATGTTTTTTGGCTTTATTCGATAGTACCCGAGGTTTTTATATTATCAATATGCCTATCAACTGCAATATTCTATTGTTTATATGAGTGGAGCATCTCCCACAAACAGAGATTAATATATCTTGCTGTCTTATTGTTTGGATTATCTGTGGCACATCATCATATTGTTGCTTTTATGATTCCTTCATATGCATATATTATCTTGCTCAATAAAAAACATCTGCCAAAAAAAACATTTAAATCAATGCTTACACTAGCAATATGTTTTTGTATTGGTATTGCCTCATATATGTGGCTTCCAATAACCACATTTTTTGTTTCTGCACATACATGGGGTGATCCGGTAACATTCGGCAAGCTCATGAAGGTTGTCACACGCGCTTATTATGGCACCTTTATTGCTGCACAAAATTACAACCAGTCGATTACTGAACGCTTAAATCAAATTCCAATATTATTCGGATTTTATGTTCAAGATTTCCTACTACCTACAATCCTCATTGCAGTGCTTGGGGCGATTCGTCTTTACAAAAAAAACAAACACATTTTTATATACATAGTACTTGCATTCTTGTTTACTGGCCCTCTCTTCTTTACATATGCAAGTTACAAATACGTAACCCCATATGAAATTGCTGTTGCTGAAAGATTTCTACTTCCTTCATATGTCATGATTACTATCTTATTTGGTCATGGCATAGCATTTACTGAAATTCTGCTGCGTAGAGCACTTAAAAATTTAAAACCCGAAATCGCGATACTGATCGCGTGTCTATTTATATTGATTCCACTTAGAATAGGTCTATATAACTACTTTCGTTTAGGCGTTCTTAAAAATGATCTGACTGCCGAGCACTTTGCTGAAGATTTACTTCATACAAAATCAAAAGATAAAAAAGCTGTATTCCTTCTCCAAAATGACAATACTGTCTTCAATACACAATATCTGCATCAATGGAAGAAAGATGAATATGCTGACGCAATACCCCTCAATCCGGCAGAACTAACAAATGGCTTTAGCATAAAGATGATTCAGAAGTATTATCCAGATATTAAACTCCCAAATAACAAGACTCTCCATCCCATTGCAGATTTTATTAAAAAAAACTATGATAAGTATGAAATATATGCTGACTTACCTGATGATTACGCTAACTTGAAAGGTATAAGCGATGGCAAATGGCTGCCAAACGGATTAATATATAGATACTATTCAAAAGGTGACGAGCCAAATGTTCAGGAACTACTCAAGATTAATAATGATTTTTGGAAGGTTTATCATAATCCATTCAATGAAAGTCTAAAGGAATATGGAAATCTACAACTTGAGCATGTTCTGGAATTCTATCAATTTGCAAGAGTACGATCAGCCATTGTGGCTTTAGAAGCTGGGAATAACAAAAATGCGCTCCATCATCTTGATGAATACAGAAAATTGAAACCGACTTCAAATCTTAAACTCGCGCAGGTCGATGCATCACTGGCATATATATCACTCAATAAATGTAACGAGGCAAAAGAGATTATCAAGAACACGACGCGATATGAAAAGGATGAATATTACAAAATGATGATAGCTTATCACAGGGGGTGCACAAAGGATCAAGACAAGATTAAGCTTTGGGAGAAGAACTACGGCGATTTCTTAATGCGAAAACAACAAATACTGCAAAAACTATAATATGTGCCGCGATTGAAATTGTACGTCCTGTGTAAAACGATTGCGGTATGTATTTAAACTCAACAACATGTTTGCCTTTTCTTAATTCGATACTTTGCTGAATAATATTCGTTAAAATTATTTTTGATTCCTTACCATTATCATAAGCATGCCAGTTTTTATCAGTAACATCCCCGAGAATAAGTAAACCATCGACTGGCATATCAACAGACAGCTTAATATATTCATTCCTGTCTTGGAGCCAATCAATCTTAATGGGATCACCTGAATAAGGTGCTGATTTTATTGTAGGCTTTTCCTCAACAAGAACAGTTGTGTATAACTTCTCATTCATAATTAATAATTTCTTAATAACATCGTTCATTGATTTTTCATACTCATATTCAGTTACAATACGAACTCGGGGGAGAACTGATGGATTTTTATACAACAGATATTGATTTCCAAAATGATTTTCTTTAATAGTCTTCATCAGCTCCATACCTTGATACGGCTGGTCACTTTTACGAGAAACGATAAGATACCCAACATTTGAAATATCGAGCAAAACATCTGGGCGAGCTTTTTTTCTATTTTCAGTCGCGAATTCCAGCACTGCTTCATATAAATTATGTCTTTTTAATGTGGACAGCCCGGTGTACCCTTGAAGCTGTGAAATACCCCAAATTGAGTTTGAATTAGGTAACATCTCGTTTCGACTGAATACATAGTAATCTTCAGCATTATTCCATCCATACTTCCCGTAAACACTTGCCTTATCTAAACCGCCACGTGGAGTCATCACACGACCTTTATTGCCATCTTTGAGTATCTCCTGAGCAAATTCAGGAGCAGCCATCCACTGGTCAGCACGTGCAGTTGGATAATACGTATACCAATAATAAAAAATGTCACAAACAGTTACCGCAAATAAAATTACAACAAAAATTTCTATCTTTTTTTTGTCAAGTCTTAGGAAACCCCTGTTCTTAATGTTTCTTAAGGCATATCCTAAAATGAAAACGAGGCCTAATGTCATGGGTAGAATAAATCGTGAAGGCACTCTAAAAATATTAAAAGGTGGGAATGAGTATACGAAATATGCGGGTGAGAATTTTCCGAGCATTAAAATAATGAAGAATAGAATAAATCCTAATAGAGCAAGCACATGTTTCTTTCTATAATTCTTAATCGTAAAAATTGATATGACAATTATTGGTAGTAAACCAATGTACTGGACAGTTTCCCAAAAAAATGTTCCCCCATATACCAGTGGAGGGGGGAATGTTCCCATTTTCGGAGATCCGAGAATAAATGGGGACAGAAAACCCTTGAACTGAACAATGGGAAAAGAAAAATAAGAGGCAGTTAGAACGTCGTAATTACGTGGGCGGGCTACTATCTTAATGAGTTCGCTTGTTGGAAGTAAACTAACTGAACATAAAACTATACTAATAAGCGTACCCAGACCTACTAAAATAGTAAAACGAATAAATTCAGGAACTCGCGTTTTTATTGACTTGAGTGGTAATAGAAGTTCGAAAACATAGAGCATGGCTATGGTAAGCAGTGTTATAAATGTAATCTGAGCATAACCCGCAAAAATCTGCTGTGAGAGTACAAAGCTGAAAACGATAATGCTTAAAATATCACCTCTTTTTTTTACGTATTCAAAGATCAGTATGAGCCAGGGGAACAATGAAGCTGCCTGAAGCATATTGTAGTGATTCATATGTCCAACGTAAAAACCCGAAAAGCCAAATACAAATCCACAAAATAGACTTGTTATTGCATCGAATTTCTTATATCTCATAAGGGCATACATACCAACACATGCAAGGAAGAATGAGAGAATATATCCAAGATTAAATGCTATTGGGAAGCTTAGATACTTAAACAACAAGTAGTTAGGGATATAGAAATAGCCAATCTGAGACTCAGCAAGTAGTGGAAATCCTGTTGCAATGGTTTTCTCCCATAAT
Organism: uncultured Gammaproteobacteria bacterium; assembly: GCA_964556475.1. GTDB lineage: Bacteria > Patescibacteriota > Microgenomatia > UBA1406 > HO2-37-13b > CAZKVU01. The sequence continues at coordinate 32,186 of CAZKVU010000008.1, forward strand.
GGAATAGTGTTTGTTTTAAGTGATTCAGATAATATTAATTTAACCGGAATATTGAAGTTTGTTGTATCACTTCCATTGTATTCGGGTGTAATAAATAATGATAGATGAGGATAAAAAAGCCTTGAAAAGAATGCGAGCGTAATGGCCAGTATAATAAAACCAGCAAGTAGATCCTTTTTTTGAATATTAAAACGCACCATCGTAAATCTATTGGATAATGGACTAATTATATACTAGAATAGAAAAGTTTCATATGAAAAAATCACTTATTCAGGAACTCGACGAATTGGAAAACAGCCACTGGTGGCACAGAGCAAAAAAAGACATTTTCTCTGAATACATTCAGAGATATATGAAAAAGCATAAAAAAGAACGTATCTCAATCCTTGAGCTTGGTTCAGGAGCGGCTAATATATTAGCTTCATTTAAAGATGTCGCGGATGTTATTGCTCTTGATCCCGACAGCTCAGCAATTTCGTATGCCAAAAAAAGAGGGATTACAAAGACGATTCAAAAAACACTCGAACAATATAATGATTTTAAACCACAATCAATAGATATCGTTATTGCGGCTGATGTGCTTGAGCACATTAAAGATGATAAAGCAGCTCTTAAAAAAATCTGGAACATGCTCAAAAAAGATGGAATTCTTCTCGTACATGTCCCTGCTGATCAATCGCTCTTTTCATATTGGGATAAAGCACTTGGGCATTTCAGACGCTATGCAAAAAATGACTTACAATCGAAATTTGAGGATGCGCAATTTACCATCGACATGCTCTTTCACCGTGTGGTTATTCCATATCCACTTGTCAAAATATTTAGAAAATTCAAAAATATAAAGGAGTCTAATAATGAAAACATTCATTCGGATTTTAAAAACTTCCCATTATTTAATGGAGTTTTTTACCGTCTCATCCGCCTTGAAGATACCCTTTTTAAGAAAAATATGATATCATCTCCTTTTGGTCTTTCACTATTTGCTCAAGTACGAAAAAAATGAATTTTAGTATTATCATTCCTTTATACAACGAAGAAACTCGGTTTCAGCAATTCTTCCCGACACTCTTAATTCATCTCGAAACAATTCTCAAAAAGGGTTCATATGAGATTATTTGCGTGAACGATGGTTCTAGAGATAAAACGAAAAAAATTGTAGAACGATTTAAGAGGGAATTGCCATATCTTCGCCTCATAAATATTCAAAAGAACAAGGGAAAAGGGAATGCACTGAAAACTGGAGTTAAAGCAGCAAATGGATCAATGATATTCTTTACTGATATTGACCTTTCTGCCGATATTAATACACTACCTAAGTTTATTTCAGCACTGTCCAAAAACGCAGATATTGTTATAGCCTCTCGACTTCTTAAAAAAAGCAATGTTGAAAAGAGACAGGGGCTTATTCGACAAACAATGGGAAAGGTATATACAAAAATGACAAAATTGTTTTTAGGATTACCTTATGTTGATATGACGTGCGGATTAAAGGGAGGGAACAGCAAACCTATGAAAGCAATTTTTTCAAAAATGCGTGTAAATAGGTGGTCGTTCGATCCTGAAATGCTGTTCCTTGCTAAAAAACATGGATATAGAGTAAAAGAATTTCCTGTTAAATGGGTGAACAATGAACAGTCAAAAGTTAATGTTCTGATAGATGCTTTACGATCATTCAGCGAGGTACTAATGATTAGAATAAACGATATCCTAGGGTATTACGGCTAATTATTAGTTGCCGATTTTGGAAAGTTCTGCCTTTGCCTGCTCATCGTCAGGATCAATTTTCTCAAGAATATACTTAAAATTAGTTCGGGCGCCGTCAATATCTCCAATATATTCTGCTGCAAGTCCACGGGTCATATATGCATCCTTGTAGTCGGGTTTAAGCTTTATCGCAGTATTTGCAGGACCAAGTGCTCTGAATTTCAGCATTGTTCTATCGTCTTCATTTGGGCTTTCTAAAGCATCATATCTTCCTATAAAAAACAATGACTTCATATATGGATAGCGTGGGTCTGTTGGGGCTAAATCCTGTGCTTGAGTGATTGCTTTGATAGACGTGTCAAAATCTGATTCATCCTGTGTAATCTGATAGGCTAAAAAGTTGTTGCGTGCTTTTGATCGATAATAGTATACATTTTTCGGAGATTCCTTAAGTGTTTTGTCGTTATATTTTTGGGCAAGCTCGAAACATTGTTCGTTCTTTCCCTCGGTAGTTGGACACATAGGATTCTGAGTATGATTAAGGTAAGAATCAAAAAAACCCTTCTGGGCCAATACTTGGGATATTTTATCCTTGTATACATGCTCGCCTTTGAGTGAATCTGCATAATATAAATAGAATAATGCCTGATCATACTCTTGGATAAGTCTGTAATTCTCTCCGCGGGCATAATGAACGTCAGCCATATAATATAATGATAAAAAGCTTACTCCATACATAAAGATAGTTAACGGAATCAGCAGCATTGCCTTTTGTACTACATTTAACCCTTCAATTTCGTCAACATGATCCTCATGATTTCTATTGAGAAGAAGCACCATAAATGCCGGAATTATATAAAAGAAAACATTAATGGTTGTTGTCGAAAATCCGAAGAAATTACTTACTGTAATAGATGCAAATGCTGTAACGAGTATGACGCCAAGCAATTGTTTCTTTTCATCATGCTCGCTAAGAAATGGCTTAATACGTGAGATAACAACGCCAATCAAAATAAGATATGTGAGTACACCAAAGATGCCAGTTGTTGCAAAATAATTAAGTAGTTCGTTATGGGCCTTGTTATAGACAAAGTCCCATTCTGAGGTCATATTATGATCAATAGGTCGCAAAAAATTAAATGAGTATGCAAATGTTTCCACACCGGAACCAAACCATGGATATTTAAGCCCTGTTGCGTAGGCTCCCTGCCAAACGATTTTTCTTATGGCAAATGAATCGGTAACAATCGTGCGCTTATGTAGACTTTCAACCTTTTGTTTCTGTGTATCTTTATTAGCGGATGTCTTAAAAATCATATTTTTATTTGTTGCAAAACCCATGACTGATGCACAAACAACAACAAGTAGAATCGGCAATAAAACTTTCTTAAAAAGATCAGAATACTCACCTCTCTTTTTCTTAAATATTTTTGTCATGAATATATAAACAAGAATTGAACTCAAACCTATTCCGTATGCCAGCATTGCAGATCTTGACTGTGTGAACATAACACATAAAGTCCCCATGAAGATGTAGAAATAAAGCAGCCACTTCCTCTTAAACTCGTCAGAAAGAATGAAATAGATCGCAAACAAAATATTTACAACAAGGTAAATTCCTAGCCAATTTGGCTGGCCCAGTGTCGAAAACATTCGAACTGCAGGCTGAAACTCATTTGTCCAACAGCTCGTTTTAAAACTTCCAGTGAAAATTTTACATGATAAGTCAAATCCAAATTTGTCAGGTAACCCCCACAGCATAACAATGGATGATGTTGCAAGTGAAACTTTGAGAAAATATTGTATTTTCTGTCGAATTTCATGAAGGTTAACATTTGAAACAAATGCGAAGTACAAAATAACATAACTTATTATTGATAGTAAGCCGCCATTAAATCTGCCGTAATATCCAAATATAGAGGTATGTCGATCAATTGAGAAATATGTTGAAGCAACTTGACTCAGTAAAAATGCTATCAGCGGCAGTGAAAGCGTTGTATTTCTAAAAATAATTTTTTTGTATATAATCATCCTGACAAGCCATAAAGAAAGAATAAGGAGCGTAATGAAATAAATAAAAAGCATTTTATTAAACTCAAATATTTCAGATGTCTTGTGATACATGAGAAGTGGGGTAACACCTATGAGAAGTGTGTACAGGAAAATAAAAGCGTTATGTAGTTTAAGACTCAACTTTTTCATACAGAGAATATTGTATGATATTATAACATGAAGCACAGAATACTCAGCTGGATTAATCCAATGCAATTCATACCTCTGAAGAAAACGTTTGTTGCCGTTGATTTTGGAACATCTACAACAAGAATTGGGATTGAAGAAAAGGGGATAGTACTGCGCGAACCATCTTTTGTAGGTTATAACATGAAAACCGGCCAGGCGATTTTTTTTGGCCAGGAGGCAAAAGATATATACGGAAAAGCACCTGAATTTATTAAGGTTATTAAACCGATGGAAAATGGTATTATTTCGGACTTTGATGCAAGCGTTATTCTTATAGCTGAGTTTCTTAAAAAATCTGTTTATCCGTATTACTCACAATCTTTCATTAAAAAAGGTCTTGCAGCTTTTACCGTGGTTCCAACAACATCAACTGAGGTTGAGCAAAAGGCTTTGCAGGAGGCATGTTTAAAGGCTGGTTTTCAGGAAGCATTTTTGATTGAAAAACCACTTGCAGCCGCTTACGGATCAGACCTACCGATTTTTTCAAAAACACCAGTGTTTATTATCGATATTGGCGGCGGCATTATTGAAATAGCCATTATTATTATGGGCGGCATCGTAAAATCAAAAGTTCTGAAACTTGGTGGAGATCATATGGATAAACTTATCATTAATTATCTCCATTTGAAATATGGTCTTACTATTGGGGAACAGACAGCTGAAAATCTCAAGAATGAATTATTCAATTTAAAAGATAAAAAAAAGGTTTTAACAATACGCGGCAAATCGCTTGAAAATGGATTACCAAAATCCGTCAGGGTAACATCGCAGGATATTCAAGAGGCATTAGGTACTGTTACAAATCAACTTATTGACGGAATTAAAGAAATTATTGAAGCAGTTCCACCGGAAATTATTGACGGACTTATGAGGAATGGCATTACAATAACAGGACAGCTTGCTGAGATCGGTGGGCTTGCTGATGAAGTGATGAATGAAGTAAAAATCCCAATCCATATAAGCAATAATCCTGAATCGTCTACTATTCGGGGACTTATGAAGTTCTTTAGAAAACCTGAATTGCTCAAGCGGGTGGTGCTTCACTAATCTGCTTGAATAGGGTCTAAAAAAAGTGCACAATGAGGTATGGAAGATATGCAGGAAGAACAGGCATTTTCGACTAAAAAAAAGATTATTGTTGTTTCAGGAGTTATTGGACTGGCGTTCCTCACAAGCCTCGTATTGGTATTTTTTTCGCGCAGATCAGATTCAACAAAATTATTACAACCCAACCCTACCGTTGTTCCGGGTGAAGGCGTACGCATAAACATTAATAATAGCCCAGATAATCCATTGATTCCCCAGGAGGAAATTAATAAAAGTACACAATCAAAATCTCAAACGCCAACAAATAATTCTCAGGATAATTCGCAAGGAAAAACATACGATTTTAAATATGAATTGGCACCAAATTTACAGCATCAGAAACGATCTCTTCTTCATGTAGCTCAGGCCTTTGCTGCTGAACCCTGTAGTTTAGATACAATCCCATCATCTATGCCGATATTCAAGCTTCAACAACATCTAACCGCAGAGGACGGACAAAAAATAGCAGGTAAGTTTTCTCTCCCAATAACAACATACTCACTGCCAACCGAAGGTGGTGTTATGCAATATTTTTTTACTGATACCAGTACCGGTGATTATCTAACAATTATGGAACCTTCTGGTGTTTATACCTATCATCATGCCCCAGCCTCACTTGGAAGTTCAATTGATAGCTCTGGTGCTCAAAATGTTGTCAGTTCGGTATTAAAGGAATTTTTTGATGGTCAATCTCTTGAACAAATTTCAAGCTATGAAAATCCGGGCAATACTGCTGCATCATTTGTTTATAAATATCAGCAATCTCTTGCAGGGACTCAGATAATGGATGGCTCATCAGTTGGCTCCTTAGAAACCTCGTCTCCGTGTAATATGAAGCCTGCTGAATCAGTTGGCACGGTGGAAATGTGGTTAGCCCAGGATGGTTCACCTGTTAATCTTTTTTCAAAAATCAGACCAATTACAGAATCTAAACCGATGACGATACTAGATTTACCTGAAGCTCTTAAGCAATCAGAAGACATTTCTTACATTGATCCAATCGTATTCTCAAAAAAAGGTACAACAAGTGGCAAAGTTGTACTCGATGAGGCAGCATCGCCAGTATATGTAGACCCCGGACCTCAATTTGGTTTATCATGTTACATACCTGTTTATCAGGCATGCGGCAAAACCGAAGGTGGAGAAAAGGTTTGTCCAATATTTCCAGCTGTTAATATTAAGGACCTTAAGGAATATTGTGCTGCAAAACCACTATCAGGTCTTGAAGTAGGAAAAGTACCATCTGAGGCAGGTGATACTATTAAATATTCACATTTCCCGTTCAATCCTCCAACACCTCCGGAGCCGCCGAAAATTGGGCAGTGCGGTGGTGGTCTTGTTGACTATAATATTACCTGCAGCCAAAAATTCTTTTCAGATAAATCGTTACCTCCGGCTTGCTCAGCCATGGTAAGTGTTCCAACAAATGAATCACCAGACACCTATGTTTGTGATAGCGGATGTAAAGAAAAAGCAATTTCTGGCAGCGTGAGCCTGGGATCAGGCGGTGGAGATCCGTGTAAACAGCTTTTTGAAGACTATAATGAAAAACAAACAAGCTCAACCAATAAGATTCCACTCGATAAGTACATGCAGGACTTCCATGTACCAGAAGGTGAGTATGATTGCTCTGTCAACATATGTCCCTGTTAAAAAAATTACGGCTTAATCCAGTTCAGACAATATATCTTCTCGCAATATTCGCAATCTCATGCTTCATATTTACAAAATCAATACATGCATATTGGGATAAAAAGCATCTATGCGATAATGCATATACCTATTGGTCACTTGAGGAGGCTCTAAAAAATCCGAATGTTATATGTATTTTGCATCTCCATAACGACGATAAGGCTATTTCTCAAGATATTCTCAAACTGAAAAACCTCAAAATACTACATTTACATATGAATCACCTTGCCGAAGTGCCAATTTTCTTGAATAAATTAGATAATTTGTCAGAGCTTGCTATTGATGGATATCAGTTTGAAGGTGAATATAAGAAAATTCAGAAAGAATTTCCGGGCGTTGTTGTTGTTCTTGACTTCAGCCATCCACCTCATGATGATCCTCATGATACGAATGATGTGTCAAAAGGAGATCCTCAGGACAATCAACAAGAGCGCTAACTTCGTGTTGACTTTTGTTTCAAAACCCCTATAATAGAGGTTACTCCAATTTATGCGAGTTCATTTTTTTTCGCATTAATTTATGAAGGAGTGTACGTTGACAATAGTAATGTGGTTGGAATAACCGCTTTTTTTAAGAGTTTGATCCTGGCTCAGGATGAACGCTAGCGGCGTGTTTAAGATATGCAAGTCGAACGTCGTCTTGTTGGTGCTTGCACTAACAAGATGTAGTGGCAGACGGCTGAGTAACACGTAGGAACCTACCCCTAGGTAGAGGATAGCCCCGGGAAACCGGGGGTAATACTTTATAGTCTTGCAAAAGTAAAGGGCGTAACTGCTCGCCAAGGGAGGGGCCTGCGGCCTATCAGGTAGTTGGTGGGGTAATTGCCTACCAAGCCTATGACGGGTAACTGACCTTATGAGGGTGATCAGTCAGAGGAGCACTGAGATACGGGCTCCACACCTACGGGTGGCAGCAATCAAGAATAGTTGTCAATGGGCGAAAGCCTGAACACGCGACGCCGCGTGCGGGAAGAAGCTTTTCGGAGTGTAAACCGCTGTGGCAGGGGAAGAAGCCTTCGGGTTGACGGTACCCTGCTAGAAAGTAGCCGCTAACTTCGTGCCAGAAGCGTCGGTGATACGTGGGCTACAAGCGTTATCCGGTGTAACTGGGTGTAAAGGGTCTGTAGGCGGTCATTCAAGTTACTTTTCAAAGCCCTCTGCTTACCAGAGGAAAGGGAAGTAATACTGTATGACTAGAGTTATTTTTAGGGTAATCGGAATTCATAGAGGAGTAGTGAAATGCGTTGATACTATGAAGAACACCAATGGCGAAGGCAGATTACTGGAAAATAACTGACGCTGAGAGACGAAAGCTAGGGGAGCGAACCGGATTAGAGACCCGGGTAGTCCTAGCCCTAAACGATGCTCGCTAGTTGCATTCCATGTTGATTTTTCAGTATGGGGTGTGGCGAAGCTAACGCGTTAAGCGAGCCACCTGGGGAGTACGACCGCAAGGTTGAAACTCAAAGGAATTGGCGGGGAGACACACAACTAGTGGAACATGTGGTTCAATTCGATACAAACCGAAGCACCTCACCAAGGTTTGACATGTAGATGCATCTTAGTGGAAACACTTCGAGCCTTCGAGGGTTCTACACAGCTGTTGCATGGCTGTCGTCAGTTCGTTCCGTGAGGAGTGCCGTTAAGTCGGACAACGAACGTAACCTTTGCCCCATGTTATATTTGTCATGGGGGACTGCCCTGCCGATGGTAGGGAGGAAGGAGAAGCAGACGTCAAGTCAGCATGACGCTTACGCCTTGGGCGACACACATGTTACAATGAGCTGGACAAAGGGTTGCTAAACTGTAAAGTGGAGCTAATCCCACAAACCGGCTCTCAGTGGGGATTGAGGTCTGAAACTCGACCTCATGAACGCGGAATTAGTAGTAATCGCGGGTCAGCTAAACCGCGGTGAATACGTTCTTGTCTCTTGCACACACTGCCCGTCAAGCCAACAAAGTCGGATGTACCCGAAGGCTCACATTTGTGGGACGAGGGTAACGCCGGCGATGGGGACTAAGTCGTAACAAGGTACCCGTTCTGGAAGGAGCGGGTGAATCACCTCCTTTCTTTTTTTTAAAAAAATTAGAAATTTCATAAAAGACCAAGTTCCAACCACGTTATTATTGTCAACGTCAATTTAACTATCCATTACATTCATACAATGCCTGAATTCGGTCCGACCCCTGCTTACGCATTAAACAAAAAAGTTTGTGCATTCTCAGCAGAATGCCAAGATAGAAGATCAAGAATAGGAGGATCTAGTTACTGCGAGCTTGTTGCGATGGTAAAGAAAATTCGAGAAGACGCAACTGCAAATGGCACACCGCATTTCACTGATCAAGTCGTAGGAGAAGCTGAAATCGATCTCCTCAATATAAGCGGAACTGCAGATGGAGATTGTGGATGTATCCAACCTAACCAGGTTCATCATGAAGTCAAGATTGCCGAAAGGGCGCTTGGTATTACCGACTAAATAAGAACAACCCCTATTATTTTCCAAATAGCCTTATTTCACGGCAATCTTCATTCCCGGTGTTATGCCTTTGAAGAAATCTCTACCCGTTTGTGCCGCACTTCCATCTTTTGTATCGCCAAAATGACTCCAGGCACTAATTTCGAGATAATTATTGT
>CAZKVU010000009.1:0-6904 GCA_964556475.1 uncultured Gammaproteobacteria bacterium
CTTGCAGCCGGTGGTACGGTGAATATTTCCGGCACGGTGACAGATGATGTTCGTGTTGCTGGAGGGCAAGTAAATATTACGGGATCGGTTGGGAAGAATGTAACTGCTGCAGGAGGAAATATTATGATTGACGAAGCTGCACAGCTTAATGGGAGCGTTGTGGCGGCTGGTGGAAATATTAGTGTGAATGGTGCAGTACAAAAAGATGCAAAACTTGCTGGCGGTACCATTTCAATCGGAAATATTATTCAGGGCGATGCAGATATCTTTTCGCGTCAGCTCACCATGCTGCCAAAAGGCCATATTAATGGTGAGACACGTCAGGTCGAAACAATGCCGCACAAAATAAATCCGGAAAAAGTTAAAACTCCACAGCAGGCTCTCTTTACCGGTACTTTTGTTTTCTTTATTGTTGTTCAGATGATTGCGTATCTTATGTTTGGATTATTCTTGATTCAGATGCTGCCTATTTTTATGCGCCAGACGACAGATGTGTTTAAGATTCAGACATTTAAATCGCTTATTCTCGGAAGTATTTTTATTTTTGTGACACCAGTTGTTGCGATTGTATTTATGGTGACGCTGATAGGAATTCCGATTGGAGCGCTATTGCTTGTTGGGTACGCGTTTAGTGTCCTTGTTTCGCAGATTATCTTTTCATTCACACTAGGACTGACGATTAAAAACCAATTCAAGCAGGAGTGGCATGATGGATGGTCTTATCTGCTTGGTTTAATGGTCTATATGTTTATCAGCTCAATTCCATTTGTTGGATGGGCATTCTGTTTTGTTGTTACCATAATCGGGTTCGGATCCCTGATTATCGCGAAAAAAGATATTTATTTGAGTCTCCGTAAGAAGAAATTAATTTGAACGCTCAATATATGAGCCGTCTTCTGGATTAATCACGATGGTGTCTCCTTTTTTAATGAAGATGGGAACCATAACAGTCGCACCAGATTCAACTTTCACTGGTTTTTTAGCATTGGTTGCAGTGTCGCCTTTAACTGCCTGTTCTGCTTCAATGACTTCCAGCCGAACAGACGCAGGCGGACGGATAGCAAGCGGTTTTCCATCATGAAGCATGATATAGACTTGCTGGCCTTCTTTCATATATTGTGCAAAATCACCAACGACATGCTTTTCCAGATCAACTTGTTCATAGGTTTGCTCATTCATAAAGGTAAAACTTTCACCGGTTTTATAGAGATATTGCATTTGAATTGAGTCGACATCAATACGGTCAAATAAATTATCTGGTTTACATGTTACCTCAACAGTATTTTCATTCACCACGCTTTTAAATTTAAAGCGGTAGTTTGCTGATCCACGACCATGAAAATTATGTTCAGCCTTCACAATCTGCCAGATGACCCCGGTATGATTGACGAAGTTTCCCTTTTGTAAGCTGCTTGCTGCGACTTTCATAAGAAGAGTATTATAACAGAGGTCATGCCCTGTGCGCCATACGAAAACAACCCACCGGATCACCGATGGGTTGCGTTTTTATTTAGTTAATTAACTCGCAGGTTGCCTTGAGAGATGACAAACGGTCCGTCAGTTGGGTTTGCCATAGTAGCAACGCCGAGTTTGGCTGCTGCTTCAGTTGTAAATGATCCCCAGATTTTATCTTTTGTTGCTCCGAATGGATTTGCAACGTCTTCAGCTTCTGCAAACAACCACATGCCTGCTCCAATATTTCCTAATTTAACCGGTCCAGCAAACCATACTTTATTTCCGCTCACATTGACGTATTTAACATCAACAAGGTAGTGATTTTTGTTTGCGTCATGATAGTTAAACATACCAGCTCCAGCGCATCCGCTACTGACGGTTTGTACGGCTTCTCCAGATGTTGTCGCCCATGTGCCATTGCGTGTGCCGCCTCCATAGTCGTCAGTCCAATCACCAGACATTGTTCCATCAGAAGCGATTGTTCCTGTCATATTCATTATGACGCCAGGGGCACCAACATCATATAGTGAGTCAAGCGTAATGCTATTTCCGGTAACTGTCCCGCCGGTAATATCCCAGGCAAATGAGTAGGGGCTTGTACCTGCTAAGTAGCCCCCGTCACCAGAAACAGAGCTTCCAGTCTGAGTTAGGTTCATATCGTGTGCATACTGAGTTGGATTATCATTTAGCTCAAACGCTACAACATATGCTCCGGTAACGTCCCATCCGACCGTACAGTCCTGAGCAAAATTTGCCACATTAAATGTTGCATTTCGCTGAACTCCACTAGCAGTATATCGAACATTGCCTTGAGCGAACTTAATTGTTGGCCCAACTGCGAATGTCGGAGATACTATGCCAAACATAAGTAACAATCCTGTAATAATTGAGAATAATTTTTTCATATGTCCCATCGTTATTAATTTTTAATTAAAAAAACCAACATCTCTGTTGGTTCAGTAATACTATCGGAATATAAAATTCGTTAGCATATGATCATTGTAGTCACATAAAAGGGTATTTGTCAAAAGTAAAAACAGACGAGGAGGGAATGTACTGGTTTATCCTGTTCGTTCAAATTCTTCGAGCAGCTCTTTTTGTTTTCGTGAGAGTTTTTTTGGCAGAGTTACGTCAAAAACGACATAGAGATCACCGTGTCGTGACTGATTGGGATAGGGCATACCCTTGCCCTGTAGGCGTACCATGGCTCCATGCTGCGTTCCAGGTTTCACTTTAATTTTAATCTTCTTGTCATCGAGCGTTGGGACATCAAGTGTTGTTCCAATAATTGCTTTTGTAAAAGGTACTTCCATTTTGATGTATAAATCCTGACCTTCACGATGATAGATTTTGCTGTCTTTTACAGAAACAACAATGTCGAAATCGGCAAAACGGATACGGGTACTGTCAGCGATTCCAGCAGGGATTTTTATTTTTTTTGATGCTCCTTCGAGAGTGACATTTTTTTCAACACCTTTTGCAGCCTCTTCAAAGGAAATCTCAATTCGATATGCAGGTCTGCGCTGTTGCGCTCTACCAAATCCACCACCAAAGAACGACTCAAAAATATCAAATGGATCTGAAAAACCTGCACCGCCAAAGTCAAAGCCTTCAAATGGATTGCCTCCTTGTCCGCCGGCTCCTCCTGATGAGGTATATGTCCAGGTAAACGGTCCGCTTTGATACGTTCCACCTTGCCCGGCCCCTCCCGGCCACCCAGCACCGCCAGCTCCGCCTGCGCGTGAACCATATTTTGTATATGCTTCGTGGCCTAACTGGTCGTAGTTTTTTCGTTTGTCATCATCAGACAAGACTTCGTATGCATTATTGATTTCCTTAAATTTTTCAGCAGCTTCAGGAGTTTTATTTTTGTCAGGATGCCATTTTAACGCGAGCTTACGATAGGCCGACTTAATGTCGGCCTTCGTTGCGCTCTTGCTAACGCCAAGGATGCTGTAGAAGTCTTGACCCATAATTTAGTCTTCTACAACTTCACCCTCCTCCACGTCACCTTTTTTCTCATCCGGTTTTTTATCGTCCTCGGAAGCGTCGGATGATTTCTCGCTACCAGCTTTTGCTGATTCTTCAGCTTGCTGTTTATACATCACTTCGCCAATTTTCTGTAGAGATTCTGATAATGCTTTAGTTTTTTCCTCGATCTCTTCTTTGGTGCCTTTTTCTAAGACATCTTTCAGCTCTTTGATTTTGTTCTCGACGTCTTCTTTAAGGTCTTTATCGACTTTATCACCAGCATCTTTGAGCGATTTTTCAGATGTGTAAATCATTGCTTCAGCGTGATTTCGGGCTTCGATTTTTTCCTTAGTGCCCTTATCTTTTTCAGCATTTTCCTCAGCATCCTTTTTCATCTTTTCAACTTCGTCATCAGAAAGACCAGTTGATCCGGTGATTTTAATGCTTTGGGTTTTACCGGTTGCTTTATCTTTTGCCGTGACATCGAGAATACCATTTGCATCAATATCAAAGGTAACTTCAACTTGCGGCACACCACGAGGTGCTGGCGGGATACCATCTAGAATAAATCTACCAAGCGATTTGTTATCTTTAGCCATCGGACGCTCTCCCTGTAAGATATGAATATCAACTTGTGTCTGATTGTCCGCAGCGGTTGAAAAGACTTCGGATTTTGCTGTTGGTACAGATGTATTTCGTTCAATCAGTGGTGTCATGACACTTCCAAGTGTTTCAACACCAAGTGTTAGCGGCGTTACATCAAGCAAAACAACATCTTTCACTTCGCCTTCAATAATGCCGGCTTGAATTGCTGCTCCAATCGCAACTGCTTCATCTGGATTAACAGATTTGTTTGCCTCCTTACCAAAGAATTCCTTTACGGCTTCTCGGATTTTCGGCATACGCGTCATACCTCCGACCAAAATGACTTCATTAATGTCTGATGCTTTCATCTTTGCATCTTTTAATGCAGCTTCTGTTGGCTTGAGTGAGCGTTTAATTAAGTCTTCTGTTAATGACTCGAGTTTTGCCCGTGTTAGTTTAAGCACAAAATGAAGTGGTTGACCATCTTTGACTGTAATAAATGGCAGATTGATTTCAGTTTCAACAGAAGTTGACAGTTCAATCTTTGCCTTTTCTGCAGCTTCTTTTAATCGCTGGAGTGCTTGAGGATCTTTGATTAGATCGATTCCATGTTCTTTCTTGAACTCTTCTGCAAGATAATTAATGACAGTTTGATCAAAATCATCACCACCAAGATGTGTATCTCCGTTGGTTGCTTTCACTTCAAAAACGCCTTCACCAAGCTCTAAAATGGTGATGTCGAACGTTCCGCCTCCAAAGTCATAAACAGCAATATTGTGTAGATTTTTCTTATCTAGACCGTAAGCAAGGGCTGAAGCAGTTGGCTCATTGATGACACGAATGACATTTAGACCGGCAATTTCGCCAGCCTGCTTTGTTGCCTGTCGTTGTGAATCATCAAAATATGCCGGAACAGTAACAACGGCTTTTTCAACTTTTTCTCCCAAATAATCCTCTGCGTCTTCCTTAGCTTTTTTCAGAATCATCGAAGAAATTTCTTCAGGTGTATAAACTTTGTCATTAATTTTGATATTTACACGATCTTCTTTTCCTGCAACGATTTCGTATGGAAGCCATTTTTGAATCTCTTTGACTTCCGGATCATTAATCTTATGACCCATGAGTCGCTTCACAGAGAAAACGACTTCCTTTGGTTTTGTAATGAGTTGGCGCTTTGCAACATCACCAACGACTCTTTTTTCAGGATCGACAACTGATGGAATGGTGTTTTTACCCTCTTTTGATGAAATAACTTTTGGTTTACCACCTTCCATAACAGCGACGACTGAATTTGTTGTTCCTAAATCTATTCCGATTGTTTTTGCCATAGTTGTGTTGTGTTAATTAATAATGTGTTTTTAACTAATATGTGCTTTTGAAACGCGAACCTGTGCTGGTCTGATAATACGATCTCCGATTTTATATCCTTTTCGCAAAATGTCGACAACGATGTTATCGTGTTCACCCTGAACGACATCAATCGCTTCTGCCGTATACGGATCGTATTCTTTCCCAACAAGATCAAGTTCTTCTAGACCAACATCTGAGATGACTGAACGGATTTCATTTGCAATCATTCGCAGTCCGTCATCCTGCATAAATGCTTCTGCCTTTTCAAGATGATCTAAAACACTTAAAAACTTGCTCACAATATCGTTTCGTGTTTTCTGTTGGACATCTGCTTTCATAGCCTCGATTCTTTTTTCAAGGTTCTGATAGTCAGCAAGCGCTCGTAAATATTTATTTTTATATTCGTCAACTGGTTCTTGTTGATGCTTTGGTTGTGTTTTCGTTTTCATAGCACTCGTTTCAGTTTATGCTTTTTCAATAATGCTTTCAATTAAGTGGGAAAAGTATCGGACATTTGGAACGACAATATCGTATCGCATGCGTCGTGGTCCAATAACGCCGATTGTTCCCGAAATCTGCGGACTCTTAAATTCTGAGAAAACGTATGCAATATTATCTGCCATATATTTTTCTTCTTCCGCGAACATATATAATATGTTTTCCTCGGCCTGATTGAGACGTTTTAAGATGGTCTCGCAAAAATCGAAACCATCGAGCGGTTCGAAAATACCGCGAGCCCGTTCAATATCCCAGAATTCTTTTTGACTTAATATATGATTAACTCCAAAATAGTACACATCACCGCGATCTGTTGCTGCTAAAGCCAGCATATTAGTGCGGCGCGCAAGAGACTGAGCTGCATGCTGTAATAATTGATGCATTTCATGTCGGAAGTCCCAGACAGCACTTTTATGCGAAACTTCTTCTGCTGTTGAAAGCTCCTTTTCACGCATGAGGTTATTAATGTAGAAACGGAAAGCCTTTGCTGTTGGTACACGTCCTGCAGAAAAATACTCTTTTCGTAAGTAATCATTTTTGGTTAAGAGCACCATTTCGTTGCGGATTGTTGCAGGGGATACACCAAGACTATATTTTTTATCCAGAATATCAGAACCAATCGGTTCACCCGTTTCAGTATATTCGGCAATCATTGCCTTAAGAAGTTCGATTTGTCGTGGCGTTAAGTCTTCCATGTTTTTATGAAAGCCAGGATAGTAATGAGCTAGCCTGGCCTAATAAATTAGCAAAAGTTTACATTATCTGCTAATTTTTGTCAAGAGGAGTGGATAGGGGATTTTTTAGTAGAATTTTTTTTTCGTCTTTACAAAAACTCCCGCCGAAGCGGGAGTTGATTTTTGCTTGTCAAAAGATTCGACTTTTGCGACCTACGAATTATGAAAATAATACATTGATCTTTTAGTTTTGTCAACATATATTGGCGTGGACCTGAGGGGAGTTCTATTCTCTTGCATAAAAACCACCTTTCCGCTATAATGGAATACCATTGAAGTTTCTTTAATGCAGAGCATATTTATTGAAACTA
>CAZKVU010000009.1:7004-27923 GCA_964556475.1 uncultured Gammaproteobacteria bacterium
AAAACAGAAAAAACAGCAAAGACAGCAAAAACTGCAGCTAAAACAAAAAAAGTTACAGAAGAAGTGATGGAGGAAGTGACTCCTGAAACATCTGAGATTGAAGTTGTAGAAGCTGTTACTGATGCTAAAGAAAAAAAGGCATCAAAAGCTACAAAAACCACAAAAGCCGCTTCGAAAAAGAAAACAAGCGATGATATTTTCGACACTGATCTTGCAACAAAGACAAAACAGGACATCATCGACATGTTTGCTATAAAAGACGGTGACACTGGTTCTCCTGAAGTGCAAATTGCGCTCACCACTCAGAAGATTTTCAACTTAAGTTCACATTTACAGGAGAATCCAAAAGATAACCATTCACGACGTGGTTTACTCAAGATTATTGCCAAGAGACGAAGAATTCTTCACTACTTGCAAGACAAAGACGGAGCCCGCTATAATGAATTGATCGGTAAACTCGGTCTTAAGAAATAACTTTTAAAGTCAGTTAACATTACACATTTGGCTGATAGCAGAGTTGCTAGAGGCTGGATTTGGGAGCTAGATATCTTCTATCTAACTTCGGAATTCTATCTTCTAACCTCTTCATCAGCCTAACTATTTAGAGCTATGGCTAAAGAGCATACAGCTACAACCATGCTTGGAAACAAGCAACTTACGTTAGAATTTGGCAAACTTGCCCCGAAATCAACGGTTTCAGTCTTTGGACGCATCGGGGATACCTGTGTTTTAACCACCATTGTTATGGGGAGAGAAAGCACACTGGATTATTTCCCGCTTTCAGTTGAATACGTTGAAAAATTATACGCTGGCGGCCGTATCAAGGGCTCACGATGGGTTAAACGTGAGGGAAAGCCTACCGATGAAGCTGTTCTAAAGGGCCGTGTTATTGATCGTTCAATCCGCCCATTATTCCCGAAAGGATATAAAAAAGAAGTACAGATTGTCTGTACATTACTTTCGTACGATGATGAAAATGCACCCGATATTCTAGCAGCAATTACGGTCTCTGCAGGTCTTCATGTATCAAACATTCCGTGGGCTGGGCCAATTAGCACAAGCAGAGTAGCTTATGTTAACGATGAATTCGTTTTGAATCCTTCTGAGGAGGTCCAAGCATTCTCAGATCTTGATCTCGTTGTTTCATCAGATAAAAACAGTGTCTTTATGATCGAAACACAGGCCCAAGAGCTCCCAGAAAATATTCTTATTGAGGGAATCAAAAAAGCCAAGGAAGAGAATAAAAAGACGATTGAATTTATTGAAGGCCTTCGCAAAGAAATCGGTATGGAAAAGGATGAGGTTCCTTCACGCGAAGACATCGACAAAGTTAAAAAACTTCTCAAGAGTTCATATGATGCGCAAATGAGAGTTATTGCAGAGAAAAATGCTAATCATGATGCTGACTACAATACCGTTCTTACTCAATTGATTGATGAAATATACGAAAAGGAAGAGGAATTAATTGATAAGAAAAGGATTTTCGAAGCTATTGAAACAGTTATCTTTGATATTATTCGCGATGATGTGATGGATCATAGTAAGCGTTACGATGGTCGTAAACTTGATGAAGTTCGCCCGCTCTATATTGCCTCAGATGTCTTACCGAGAACTCATGGCTCAGCAATTTTTCAAAGAGGATTAACACAGGTTATGTCAATCGCCACTCTCGGATCAACATCACTTGAGCAGCTTCTGGAAGGTCCGGAGGGAGAAGACTCAAAAAGATATATGCATCATTACTTCTCACCTCCTTATTCATACGGAGAAGCTGGACGAATGGGATGGCCGGGACGTCGTGAAATTGGACACGGTGCTTTAGCAGAAAAAGCTATCGAGCCTGTTTTACCAAGTAAAGATGAATTTCCATATGCAATTAGAGTTGTGTCAGAAGTGTTGTCTTCAAATGGATCAACATCAATGGCATCAACCTGTGGATCTTCACTTGCCTTAATGGACGCAGGTGTTCCAATTAAGAAGCAGGTTGCTGGTATCTCTATTGGTCTCATGCGTAGAAGCGATGACGACTATGTTTTGTTAACCGACATTGCAGGAATCGAGGACTTTTCAGGCTATATGGACTTCAAAGTCGCCGGTACTGATCAAGGAGTTACAGCAATCCAACTCGATGTTAAGGATTCAGGTTTAACAGACAAGATGATTGATGAGATTTTCGTTCGTGCGAAAGATGCTCGACATTTTATCCTGGAAAAGATGAACGCTGTGATTTCAAAGCCGAAGTCAGATGTATCCGAGTTCGCTCCAAAGGTGGTCATGTTGACACCTCCTGAGGAAAAGATTGGTGAAATCATCGGGCCAGGTGGTAAAAATATCAAGCGTATCATTGCAGCTACTGAAACTGATATTAACATTAGCGATGACGGAAAGGTCAGCATTTCCGGTGTAAATCGTGAAGGAGTTGATCGGGCTGTTGAGGCAGTTAAGAGCGTGTATCGAGAAGTTCAGGTAGGTGAGGAATTTGACGGAACCGTTACGCGTCTTTTACCGATCGGAGCACTCGTTGAGTTCATGCCTGGCCGACAAGGTCTTGTACATATCTCAAAGCTCTCAAAGAACTTTATCAAAGATCCGCGAGAAGTTGTGAGTGAAGGTGACTCATTACGGGTAAAAGTTGCTCAAATAGACAATCAGGGCAGATACAACCTTGCACTTGCCGAGAACAAATAATAGAATAAGAGGATCATGCCGAGAAAGAAAAAGTTTTTGAGCCTTCCATTTGCGAAGAAATTTCGTATTAAGCAAAATACGTTTGCAAACATTATTGGCCTGCTTATTGCAGGTCTGGCAGGCATAATCCTTATATCTTTTATTCAATCAGGCTCAGTACTGACGAGGATTTTTAACGAAGTCAACCTTCGTTTCGGAATTTTATCGGTCGTATTCCCGATTTTGCTTCTGCTTTTTTCAACTCATTTTTTCAGCAGTAAAAAGCTGAAATTTGTGAAACCGCATGTGACATTTGGTACGCTGCTCATTTTTATCGCAGTACTCGGAATGTTTGGATCAGGCCAAATTGGATCGGCTATTGCGAATAATTTCAAGACAGACTTTTCCCCTCTTGGAGCATATATAATCCTCACAGTGACCTTTGTGATTGGCATTATTTTGTTTTTTAATACTTCCATTGATGTATTTTTATTGATGGTTATCAATATTGTTAAGCAGATAATTCACCTCGTTTCAGCAGTTTTGCAGAAAAAGGAAGGAGAGGGTGGGAAAGAGGAAGTAAAAGAGGATAAGAAAGAAGAATTTATTCGGGGGGAGCCGGTTGTTTCTAAGCCTGTTATGGTTTCGAAAGCACAAGTTGGTGCCAAACCTGGTGATATTCATATAAGGCCAATTACTTCTGGGGATCAGGCTGATTGGGCATATCCACCAGCATCATTGCTTGAGGATATTAAGGATCAGAAAGCAGATGCCGGTGATATCGCTAAAAATTCAGATACGATTGAACGTACGCTCGATAGCTTTGGTATTCGTGCACGAGTTGCTGAAATTAATCAGGGTCCAACAGTCACACAATACGCATTGGAGATTGTTATGGGTATCAAGCTCTCCAAGATTACCGGTTTGGCAAATGACTTGGCTTTAGCACTGGCAGCACCGACCGGACAAGTTCGTATTGAGGCCCCGATCCCTGGCCGGGCGCTTGTTGGTATTGAAATTCCAAATCGAAAATCTGAAATTGTAACCTTAAAGCGTTTGCTCGCATCTGAAAACCTCATTAACAACCCTCATCCGCTTGCTGTTCCAATTGGTTTGGATGTTGCCGGAAGGCCGAGTATTGGTAATATTGCCTCAATGCCGCATGTGCTTATCGCAGGTACAACTGGTTCTGGTAAATCAGTTATGTTAAATGCCTGGATTTGTTCGATTCTCTTTAGAGCCCGACCACAAGATGTTCGACTTATCCTGGTGGATCCGAAGCGCGTAGAATTAACAAGCTACAATGGAGTCCCCCACTTGCTTACCGAAGTTATTGTTGAGCCGGATAAAATCATCTCTGCACTGAAGTGGACAATCGGGGAAATGGAGAAGCGGTATAAAGACTTCCAGCAGGTCGGAGCCAGAAACATCGAAAGCTATAATTCTAAGTCCGGAGTCCAACCAATTCCATATATTATCTTTGTCATCGATGAATTAGCTGACTTGATGATTTATGCACCTGCAGAAGCAGAGCAATCAATCACGCGTATTGCGCAAATGGCTCGTGCTACCGGTATTCATTTGATTTTAGCTACTCAGCGACCTTCTGTTGACGTTATTACAGGCTTGATGAAGGCAAACATTCCGACACGTATAGCATTTAACGTGCCGAGCTTGATTGACTCTCGTGTTGTTCTCGATATGCCAGGTGCGGAAAAGTTGGTTGGTAAAGGTGACATGTTGTATTTGCCGTCAGATCAAGCTAAGCCGCATCGTATTCAAGGGCCATACCTATCTGAAAAAGATGTTGAAGCAGTTGTTGGTTTCCTCAGACAGAAAACGCCTGTTGTTCATTACACAGAAGAAGTAACAGAACAGGATGTTATTGTAAAAACAGGCACAGGGAAAGCAACAGGTCCTGCTGGTGAAGATTTGGATAACTTGTTTAATGAAGCGATGAATCTTGTATATCAGGATGGAAAGGCCTCAGCATCACTCATACAAAGAAGACTTTCTGTTGGCTATGCGCGTGCAGCACGAATTCTTGACCAGCTCGAAGGTGCGGGTATTGTTGGCCCTGCTCAAGGTGCAAAGCCGCGTGAAATTCTCTCAAGACCACAAGTAGGCGCTCCAGAATCTCCTGAGTCAATGAGCGAAGAAGATATGCATGTGTAAATAATACAATCCCTGAAAGATAAGCCTATTTAGGAACTGTCTGTTATTTATTGAAGATGTTTCCGGATATTTGCGTTATGTTCTTCAAGTGTCCTTGCAAATAACATTTGTGAACCATCTGCATTGGAAATATAGAACCAGTATGGTGTGTGTTCGTTTGCGTTTACAGCAGCTTCGATAGCATCTAAGCCTGGGCTTGCGATTGGCCCTGGAGGCAAACCAGGATGTTGGTATGTATTATATGGTGAGTCGATTTGTAAATCTGCTTTGGTAAGTGATTTTTTCCACCAATCCTTTTCATGTTCCTGATAGCCTAGAATATATTGGACAGTCGCATCAATTTCCAATGGCCATCCATTTTTGTATCGTTTGTAGATAATGGATGCAACTTCATTTTTTGCAGTCTTAGAATTAGCCTCTCGTTCCACAAGAGAAGCAATGGTAATAACCTCATTATCTGTTAGGCCCTTTTTGTGGGCAATTGCTTGGAGTTCAGGTGTATATTTTCTGTGAAAATTATTGGTAAACATCGAAATAATATCATCCATGCTAGCCTGGCGTGAGATAAGATAGGTATCCGGAAATAGGTATCCTTCATTAGTGCGGCGAATAAATTCTGATTCAGGAATGTCGAATTGTGATGATAATATTTGTGCAACTTCTTCTTTTCTAAGACCTTCAATAAACGTCACCCAGATATCATTACTACCTTTCGTAAGACTTTGTGCAACCTCCATCGCACTCATTGACTGTGAGAGATTAAACAATCCTGCTTGAATTTTATTTTCTATGTTTAACTGCTTAATAATCATCAAAAAAACGATTTTATTTCGAATAAGGTTTTCTTTATATAAGTTATTAATAATGTCTGTCACATTTTCACCTTTGCCAATGACAAAATTTTGATAGTCCTTATGACTCTTATTAACAGGAAGTGATCCCTCTGAATAATAAAGGAAGAAAGTACCACCAAGCAACAAAAGCAATATTATCAAGATGGTGAATCTTTTCATTTAAGTTCAATTATACAAAATAATTCAATCATGAACCAGCCTCGGTGTAAACCTCGGATATGCGTCGCTTCAAGGCTTTAAATCGTAATAGTAATTTCCCAAGGATATATATTTCTTCAACTGCAAAGAACCATGATAAAAAGAGGTACGATATTGAAAAAACAATTCCTGAAACGATCAGCAAGAAGAAAACATTAATTGTGCGGGCAGTATCAAATATAAGCTGGTCCATAACTTTAATAACTGCATAAGCTGGAAGTGCGGACAGGAATGAAATCATATATATTTTCATTGAGTTTTTCGCAAGCTTTGTTAATTGCATGCCTTTTACGCGTTTTCCATAGGCAAAAAACAAAATGGCGACATTAATAGTAACTGCAATTGAAAAGGAAAGACCAAGCGACCAAACAGGGAGTTTTAATGTAATGATGAAGAGCGCACTTAAAATTGTGTTAATCCCAACAGCAACAATGTTAATTAAAAATGGAGTTTTTGTATCGTGGAATGCGTAAAAAACCCGTGTTAGAAAAAAGAAAACAGAATGAAGTGGAATTGACAGTGCAAATGCTGACAGTGCAACCGCCGTCATTACTGTTGCATTCCAATCAAAACGTCCTCCTCCATAGGCAATACGAACAAGGGGTGTTCTCGCAAAGATGAAAAATATCGACAATGGAACACTGCAGTAGAGAATTTGTAAAATTGACGACATAAAAATATCCTGAATCTTTTTGAAATCTCCGTCTTTATATAATGTTGAAATGTATGGTAAAGATGCCTGACCAAATGACATACCTACGAGTGCCACAGGAAAGAGTTGTAGCCGTTGTGCGAAATAGAGAACGGTATAACTCCCACCGCCGATGAGGGTTGCCAGGAATAAATCAACTGTATTGTCAATTTGCGTGGAGAATACCGATAGCGTCCGTGGAATAATCAGACTAAAGAATTCTTTAATAACAGGCTTTTTAAATGCAAATAAATCGTATGAGAAGTGAACAAAATAAACGATCGGAAACTGAATGATAAAGAAAAGAAATGCGCCTACAGTAACGCCGATTGCAGGTCCGTAGATCCAGAGGGACGATGAGAAAAAGACTGTACCAACAATCAATCCCAGCGTATAAACAATCGGCGCAATCGCAGTCAGAATAAACGTTTTGTTTGCCTGTCCTATCCCTGAGAAAATATTTCCAAGTACCATAAAAGGCAGCTGGCTAATAATGAAAATTCTTGAGAGTGTAACAACAAGTTCGGTATCTGTTTTGCTAAAACCTGGAATCGTTAGCGGGATAATCTTATCGGCAAAAATCACCGTAATAACAATAAATATTGCCAAAATAAACATCATTACATTGATGACAGATGAAATATTTTCTCGAAGCGTCTCAGGGTTTTTCTTGTACTTGATAAAGATGGGAATAAACGCAGAGCTGAGAGCACCTGTAATAATAAGTTCAAATACAAAATCAGGAATTCTAAAGGCGGCGAAGAATAGGTCGAGTTCTTCTTTGGTAAAGTAGGTTGCTAATGTTCTATTACGAAGAATGCCAAAAAATCGCGATGTCACCATCATTGCAGACAAAATCAGTGCCGAGGTCAGAATGTCCTTTTGCTCCTGAAATATGAAATTTTTGGTTTTTCTAATAAATCGCTCCATGATATGTTACTTTGAAAGATTATAACAGGAAATATCATCGATTAGGGATTGTATATTTTACCCTTATCCGTTAAAATTAAGCATATAGAATTATATAGTTCTGGGTCACCGATATCGGAGAGGGGGTGTATTTATGCCTATCATTCAATCAGCAAAAAAGAAATTACGTCAAGACAAAAAAAGGACAGAGAATAATGATGCGTATAGACACGCATTTAAAGACGCTATTCGTGATATTCGACGAAAAGCTTTTCATAAAACTGCTGTAAAAGCGGAGGATTTAACTAATGCCTACTCAGCCATTGACAAAGCGACAAAGAAGCATATCATCCATCCTAATAAAGCTGCTCGATTAAAGTCACGAATGACTAAATTGCACGCTTCTATTAAATGAGCACATACGATATAAATCTTTTTACACGGAAAAAAAAGAGTTTTTCAGAAAAGCTCTTGTTTTTTTTACTGCATTATTTTAGATATATTATCGTTATTACCCAGATTGTTGTTATTGGTGTATTTTTCTATCGATTTAAAGTAGATCAGAAGATTATCGATCTTAAGGAGGCTTTTAAGTCTAAGGAGCAAATTCTTGTTCTCACGGTTCCGCTTATCGATGAAGCACAAGCAACTGAAAAAAATACACGAAAAATAGAACACATACTTGAGAAGCAAGATGATTTTAAAAAGTTGTATGATGCCGTATCAAATACAGTACCCGAAGGCATTACTGTGATTGAAATAGAATATCAACCAACATCAATCGGAATTAAGGGGCAGGCAAATGATACATTTTCAGTCCAACGCTATTACCGGAAATTAAGAGCCAACAAGTTGTTTAATAATGTTACGATTAATGAGCTTAATATAAATCCTGACTTTAAGTTTAATTTTGCTATGGAGGTTACGATTCCTCAACCTGAACCAGCACTATAAACATGAAAACACCAGACAAAATCAGAGATGCGCTCAATAAAAGCCCTTACAAGGACTATACATACGCTATTTTGTTCTTTCTTGTTTCGTCATTCTTTGTGATATTTGTTATCCGTCCAGTTTTGTCTATTGCAGTATCTTTGCAAAAGGAGGCTCAAGAGCTTGAAAATGTAAATAAAGTATATGAGGAAAATATTACCAGAGTGCTCAAACTTCAGGGAGATCTTGAAAAAATCAGGAGTAGAAAGCCTTTACTTGTTGAGGCTTTACCGGAAAGAGCTAATGTGAAGCCGTTGATAGACGATATTCGTAAAGCGGCAGAAGACCAAGGCATTCAGCTCGATAAGGTCGTTGTATCCGGAGTTTTTTTGAAAGAATCAGCGACATCTGAAAGTGACCAACCTATTCAGCCGGGTCAGGTAGAGTCAGAAACAGAAACCGTCAGCGTCCAACTTTCGATTTCAGGATCATATGATCAAACACGAGATTTTATTACTGCTTTACTTGAGCAGCGACGCATAAAAAGTATAAAATCATATACTACAACAAATGTTGAGTTTCTGACCAAGTCGACAGTCAGTGGTGTACAGCTTGAGTTAGAAGTTGATTCATATTACTTATAACATGCAGCATCGTGAAATTTTGGTTATAGCAGTTACCCTTTTTCTTACGGTTTTAGGCTGGGTAGTTGCTGATTTATATCACGTTTCTGTAACAAAACAAGTTACAGAAGTAGATCAACGTTTTTCACAACCACTCACTGTCAAAGTACCTGTTGAGATATTTGATACTATTGAAAAGAAAAATCCTTGATATGAACTATTTAGTCATGCGGCATCAAAAAAAAGGTATTCCCTCGATTCTTGCTCTGTTCATAATTATTTTATTTGGAGCTGGTATTGTTTTCTTCATTCAAAAGAGGTCGGTTGAAGTTAATCTTAGACCGGTTCCAGTTGCAGATATTCAGCTTGAACGAACAGAAGTAGGGAACATTCGTGATAACACGATAACGATATACTGGCGTACTGAACAGCCAAGTAAAGGTTATGTTCTCTTTGGATCGCAATCATCGCAAATTACTCAGTCATTATTTGACGATACTGAAACAGAAGAAACAATGATTGCCAAAAGAGATCATGTTGTGAAGGTGAGTAATCTGAATGCAAATACCCATTATTACTATTATATTGTGAGTGATGGGAAGAAAGTTGGTCAATCGTTATCAGCGCCCTTTGAAATCGCGACAACCGATGATGTTAATTCACTTTTAAGCCAAAAACCGATATTTGGCAGACTTTTTACTGCCAGCCGCCACATCATTCCAAATGCGATTGTAATTGTACGAATTGATGGTGCAGAGCCGTTAATTACAACCACAAAAGGAGATGGAACATTTGCGCTGTCCCCATGTTGCGTTAAAAAGGATTCGTTAACAGAGGTAATGATTCCGAGTGATGAATCTGATGTAAATGTCGAGGTGATCGATGAAAATTCTATTCAAAAGGCAGAATATTCATTTAAGTTTTTGGCTGAAAATAATGAAATATATTTAGGTCAACCCGAACAGGTTCAGATCGCACAAAAAAACGGTATTCAGAGTAATTTTTTATTGCCTGCAAACTTAGTTGAGGAAATTGCAGACGTTGATATTACTTTCCCCCGCAAAAACGCTATCATTCCAGACACGAAACCTCTTATTAAGGGAGTAGGAGAACCGGGTAAATTGGTAAAAGGTAAGCTCGAGCCAGATGGTAAGTTGTTTTCTGCAGTTGTTTCGGATAAAGGACAATGGACGCATACAATTGGAACGAACCTGGAACCAGGAATTCATTATTTGGAAGTTGAAACGACAGATGCACAAAATAAAAAAATTGCCTTGTCCAGAACGTTCACTATTATGAAGAGTGGAGAGGCAGTACTTGGTGAATCAACACCTTCAGCGACACTTGCCCCAACTGAGATTCCGGTAACTCCGTCAGTTGGCCCGACAGGTATCCCAACAGATTTCCCTTTGCCGACCCCAGAGGCGACAATTACAGGTTTACCCTCAGATATGCCGACAAAGCCACCTCCTGTAACTGGATCGAACATTGTGCCATTTGCAACGATCAGCATTGTTCTTATAATGATTGGTATAGGTGCGCTGTTAATTAATTAATTTGATATTGATATTGTGTTTGCATCAGTGAGTCTTATTGCAGTTGGAGCTTTTATTCTTACACTAGCTGTTGTTGTGTATGAAGTGATCATGCTCAGAAAAAAGAAAAGTACGACTCAACAACCACAAGAGCAGACAGTGAATTTACCGGACTATCAGCAAGACCCAAAGGCCGTTCAGAGCATGACAACCGTTCCAAATGTTGCTAATGCACAGATTCCACAAGAAGTATCAGCTGAAG
Source organism: uncultured Gammaproteobacteria bacterium (assembly GCA_964556475.1). Lineage (GTDB taxonomy): Bacteria > Patescibacteriota > Microgenomatia > UBA1406 > HO2-37-13b > CAZKVU01. The sequence continues at coordinate 17,852 of CAZKVU010000009.1, forward strand.
CTCCAATGCAGGCCCGCGAACTTCCAAGCAGAGGTAAATTTTTTGCTCTCGCTGCAGCGTTCATTGTTGTAATCGTACTTATTGGAGGTGCTTTTTTTCTGAACTCCCGCCGTACAGAGAAGAAAATTACTCAAGCGAATGTTGAAAGCACACCTAAGCCAACTAAAGCTCAAATTGTTGCTGAACCGACAACTAAACCTACCAAACCTCTTGCTTCAACACCAACACCAACAACAGTTATCACCATTGTTGTTGAAACGGACGATGTTTCGGTTACGCCAAATCAGGATCAATCTTCACAGGAAAAGGGCTCAACAGGCTCATCAATAATAAAACCTACGAGTAGTATGACGATTACTCCAACTGAAAAAATGAGTAGCGGATCTGCAAGTATATCCCCGACAAAAGCAACAGAAATGCCTAAATCGGGTATTATTAATCAGACGGTTATTTTGGCCGGAATCTCTGTTTTATTTATCGCGCTTGCATTTATATTGTGATGCAGCATAGATGAAACTCACTCTGAAGTATAGGCAGTCAGACAGATGTTGTAAAACTCGTGCGGGTCTAATGAAGATTTACCTGGTAACACGCCACCAATTTCAGCATTTTTCAAGTATTCTCGGGCATTGCCTGAGTTAACTGATCCACCATAAATATACGTTGTTTTTGATGTTAACTTGAGCTTATGTTTCATCTCTAAAACAGTATCAATAGATTCATTATGGCCGGAGCCGATTGCCTCTTGGGGTTCAAATGCTACAAAATTCACATCAACACTTCCATAGTCTTCTTCGTTGCGTACACATAATATTGGTTCAATATCGCTGCTTCTTGCCAGATCAATTTTTCGTGCTATTTCCTCATTGCTTTCATGGAAATATGTTCTTCGTTCGCTATGACCGACAAGACAATATTTGACTAAACCATCAAGATTATGTGTTGAAACGGCACCGGTGTATGAGCCGGCACCAAATGGTGAAATATCCTGACTCGCCAGCTGAATCCATGGATAATTTTCTAATTTTGCTTTAACAACAAAAATAAAGGGATAAGGGGGAGCAATAATAACTTCAACATGACCTTTCAAGACATCTAGATTTTCAGAAGTAAAACCATCAAGCCATTGTTGAACCTCAGAAAGATTTTTGTTTGATTTCCAGTTCGCAACAATGTACTTCATATGTATATTGTATACTACATGAGTATTACATGAATCAGGAATATCTGCATAAACTCAATAAAGGACAAAGGGCTGCTGTAGAGCATGCGAATGGTCCATCTATCATTTTAGCTGGCGCCGGATCTGGGAAAACCCGCGTGCTTACTTTTAAGGTGTTGCATTTGATTCACGCACTCGGTGTCGACCCAAATCGTATAGCAATGATGACTTTTACTAATAAGGCAGCCTCGGAAATGAAAGAGCGCGTTGGTCATAAACTTGGATTTATCGGTACGTTTCATTCATTGTGTGCGCTTATTTTGCGTAAAGATGGACATCATATTGGAGTAGGACGCGATTTTATTATTTATGATGATGATGATACCGATGGCATTATTAAAGATTTACTTAAATCTACGCCAACATTTAAGTCGATTACTCCATCGAGTATTAAGCATACAATATCTTCAGCAAAAGATAATTTACTTGACCCAGCAGAATACGCCAAACTTGCTCAGAATGAAAGAGATTTTGTAATTGCGAAAATCTATTCAAAGTACCAGAAGAAACTGGAAAAAAATAATGCCGTTGATTTTGACGATCTCATTTTTAAAACTGTTATGTTGTTTAGAGAGCACAAGGAAGTTCGTGAGAAGTACAATAATTATTTTCAATATATACTAGTTGATGAATTTCAGGATACTAATACAGCTCAATATGTTTTATCAAAATATCTAGCACAAGCCCATCAGAATATTACTGTTGTTGGTGATTTTTCTCAGAGTATTTATTCGTGGCGTGGCGCAGATATTAAAAATCTTGAGCGATTTAAGGATGATTTTGATAATGTCGAGATTTTTTATCTTGAGCAAAATTACCGTTCCTCACAAAATGTCCTTGATTTGGCATTTGAAGTCATCTCTCACAATGAAGGTCATCCTATTCTAAAGCTCTATACTGATAATGCATCTGGACATGAGGTGGTTATTCAGGAACTTCTTAATGAAGAAGCAGAGGCTTTGTATATTGCGAACGAGATCGAGAATATTGGTGATGCGAATCAGTATGACAATATTGCAGTTCTTTACAGAACAAATGCTCAATCTCGTGTTATGGAGGAAGCACTATTGCACTATGGTATCCCATATATTCTTGTCGGCGGAACGCGCTTTTATGAAAGAAAAGAAGTTAAAGACATTTTGGCATATGTGCGGCTCTATGTTAATCCTGAGGAAGAAGTTTCATTACAACGTGCACTAAAACTTGGAAAGAAGAGATACGCCAATTTTAAGGAAATGTTCACAGAATTTAGACAAAAAGATCAAAAAATTACAACAGATAACCTGATTGAAGCTATATTTGAAGCCACTAAGTACTTAGATCTCTATGATAATGATGACCCTGATGAGGCTGCTCGACTTGAAAATTTAAAGGAGTTAAGATCTGTTGCATTACGTTTCGAGGATGTTCATGAATTTCTGCAACAGATTGCCCTTGTGGAATCAGAGTATTCACAAAATGAGAAGAACAAAAAGGATAAACATGGTGTGAAGATGATGACACTACATCAGGCTAAAGGTTTGGAATTTGACTATGTATTTATAATCGGAGTTGAAGAGGGATTACTACCACACTCCCGTTCTTTATACGATATAAATGAATTAGAAGAAGAGCGACGATTGTTATATGTTGGTATAACTCGTGCACGAATCAAGTTATACTTAACATATGTTAAGAAACGCTTTTTGTTCGGTAAGCGAACTTTTGCTCAGGTTTCACGATTTATCGAAAGTCGTGTCGGTGGGGGAACAACAGATTTTGATTATGCAAAAACATTTTAGATTTTCATAGTTGTATGGTTATTTCAGCAAAAATACTTGGAAAAGATTTTGATCAGAAGGAATATAACGCAGTTGCTTATCATCCTCTGCAAAGTTGGGAATGGGGAGAGGCACGACGAAAAATGGGCGTGAGCGTTGTTCGTATCGGTGAATATCATAATGATCGACTCACGCATGTATTTCAAGTCACTTTTCATCATATCCCGTTTACTCCCTTTAGGATAGGCTATCTTCCACGATCAATAATGCCGTCAGATGCTGTTATCGAGGTTTTAACCGCCGAAGCGCTGAGAAGAAATGCTATTTTTGTCAAAATCGAACCGAACGAACCTTTTGGTGAAGATGCCCCAAGTGAGCTCGTAACATCGGCTCATCCCTTATTTCCTGAATGGACACAGATTCTCGATTTGACCAAAAGTGAAAGTGAATTATTAAAGAACATGAAGCCGAAAACCCGTTACAATATTAAACTTGCACGTAAAAAAGGAGTTGTTGTAAAGCGGATGACAAATGAAAAGGGTTTTCAGATTTTTTCTGATCTTTATTTTAAGACGACAGATCGACAGAAATACAGAGGGCACAGTATTGCTTATCACGAAATTGTTTTCGAATTTTTAAAAAGTTCCATCTCGCATATTTTTGTTGCCTTTGTTGATGATGAACCATTGGCCGCATATCAGATTTTTCTGTATAAGAATGTTTTGTATTATCCGTACGGGGGATCCTCAGATCAGAAACGAAATTATATGGCACCCCATCTACTCATGTGGGAAATCATCAGGTATGGAAAAGAGCAAGGTGCGGAGAAGTTTGACATGTGGGGATCACTTCCTAAGGGTTTTGATCAAAATGATCCCTGGGCAGGTTTTACCCGCTATAAAGAAGGCTTTGGAACAGAATTTTTCAGATTTGCAGGAAGTTACGACCTTATTATTCATAAAAACCTGTATTATATCTACAATATCCTGCATAAAGTACGAAAGAAACTTCTCTAAAAAATATATATGAAAAATAAGAAAGAAGCCGGTGCAGAAACCAATCTTAACGCGCAGCAAAGAAAAGCTGTGCAACATATAGATGGTCCTGTGATGGTAGTGGCAGGCCCAGGTACGGGTAAAACACACATATTAGCTGCTCGAATTGCACATATATTACAAAATACCGATACACCTCCACAGGCAATTTTAGCTCTCACATTTACAGAATCAGCGGCAGTCAACATGCGAGAAAGAATTGTCGGAATGATTGGGAAACCGGGATATTATGTCAATATTGCAACGTTTCACGGCTTTTGTGCTGAGGTTATGAGATCCTTCCCTGAGTATTTTCCTATTGAGAGAAATAGCGAACCATTAAGTAACTTGGAAAAATATCAGATTTTTGAATTCATTATTCAGCAAGCTCCTATTGAAAAATTAAAACCAATAAACCGCAATCTTTTTTATATGTCAGACATCATTCAAGCGATTTCTCAGCTTAAAAGAGAAGGTGTTACTGTTGATGATTTTAAACAAATTGTTAAAGAACAATTTGCATCTGAACCGTCTGAAAAATTAACCAAAGTTGAAAAACTTAAACGCGAGGATAACAGGAAGAAAAACAATGAACTTGCAATTATATACGAGCATTATGAGCAGCATCTTCGAAAAAAATTACGATATGACTTTGATGATATGATTGCATTTGTTGTTCAAGCATTTGAAAACAATGAAGTCCTTTTGAGGGAATACCAGGAAAAGTTACTATACTTCTTAGTTGATGAATATCAGGATACTAATTCTGCTCAAAACAAAATAATTGCACTGTTAACAAATTATTGGGGAGAGAAAGCTAATATTTTCGTTGTAGGAGATCCTCATCAATCGATTTATCGTTTTCAAGGTGCATCCATAGAGAATACTCTGAGTTTTGTTTCTCAATATCCTGAGTCAGAAATAATTTTTTTGGATCAAGGATACCGTTGTCCGCAAGTTATATATGATGCTGCGTTTAATTTAATACAAAATAACACCTTAACAAAGGAAATTGTAAATATTGATTTTCTCAACAAGAAGCTCCTTAACGCACAGAATGAAATAGGCAGTCAAGTAGAAATTGCAGAGCTGCCATCTCAAGTTTTAGAACATATTTATGTTGCGGAGAGTATAAAAAAACTCGTTGACTCAGGTGAAAAACTGGAAAATATCGCAATTCTTTATAGAAATAATGCTGAATCTGATTCTTTTGAAGAGATACTTGAAAGCAATGGTCTGTCGTATGAAATTGAAGGCGGCAGCAATATCTTACAAAATGAATCTATTGAACAATTGTTACAGTACCTAAGACTGGTAAACAGCATCAAGACTGGACACGAGACGGATAATATGTTTGAAGTGATGATGTATGAATGGACACACATAGATACGTCGCTTGCTCTAAAGCTTGGTCGAGTTGCCGGTAAGAATCAAATGTCGATTTATGAACTTATCAATAAAGGTTATGATTTTTTTGTTGATCATTATCCTCTCAAGGATGTTACACCACTGGAATTTCGTCAGGCTGAGGAGTTTATTAACGAACTTAATAATGCTCTTACAAAGGATGCACTCATTGTATTTACTGAGTGGTTTGAGCAAACATTGAATGAGAGTGGATATCTTAAATGGATTGAATCTCATCAAAATAAAATTCAGCTCTTGACCAATCTAAACACACTATATTCTGAGATAAAATCATTTGTTCGTGCTCAACACAATCTCCATCTTCAACAAGTCATTGAAGCTTTTGATACGATGCAGGAACACAATATCGCTATTCAGGCAGAAGACCTCAATGTAAAAAAGGGATCAGTTCATATGTCAACTGTTCATAAAGCTAAAGGTAGAGAATGGAAACATGTATTCCTCGTTGGGTTTATGGATAAGAAATGGGGAAATGCACGGACACGAGATCTGATTCCTCTACCAGATATTCTTCATAATACTGATTTATCGAAAAAAGAGCGGAATGAAGATGACCGACGGCTATTTTATGTAGCTTTAACAAGAGCATCCCAGGTTTTACATATTTCGTATCCTCAAACGATTATTTCCGAAGGTAGTTCTCGAGATGTTGTAGGAAGTATGTTTCTTGAAGAGCTTCCTGATAATACATATAAAAAGTTAGATGAAAATGAATTGGCTCATCATACTATTGAAAATCTAGAAATACTATTAAAACCAAAGAGTGTTCAAAAAAAATATGGTTCTAATACAGACTTCTTTGAGCATCTTGTTAAAGACTTTAAGTTATCGGTAACTGCTCTTAATACATATTTACGCGATAAAGATGAGTTTGTGCATAATGTCTTACTCCGCGTCCCCCGTGCTAAACCTGCACCTATGGCATTTGGTACGGCTGTCCATTACGGCCTTGAAAAAATGTATAAGGAATTAATTTCAGGAGGCAGTCCTAATAGGGAAACACTTATTGAAGCATTTGAAGAATCATTACGGCGAGAACTGCTCACAGAAAATGAGTTACAGAGGCGTCTTACATACGGAAAAAAAATTCTCAGTGAATATTTTGATGAATACAAGGGTGGAGATGTTGAACCAGTCTTTATTGAGCGTTTTTTTGGCTCCGGGTTTAGCAAAACAGTTTTTGATGATATCCAACTAACCGGTAGAATAGATCGAATTGACTGGATTGATAAAAAAAATAGAACAGTTAGGGTCGTAGACTACAAAACTGGTCGTTCAAGATCTTTAAACGATATTGAAGGTAAAACCAAATCTGCCAATCTATCTGAACGGGAAATGATGTTGCCAGAAAGCATTCGCGGTCCGTATAAGAGACAGCTTGTATTTTACAAACTCCTTTGTGATCTTGACCAAACACTCAATCTTAATGTTATCGAGGGAGTCTTTGATTTTGTTCAGCCCGATGAGAAGACAGGAAAATTTACACAACGCTCAGTTCAAATCTCAGCTGAAGATGTTGGTTTGCTTAAAAATGTGATACGTGATGTTGTAAAAGAAATCAGATCACTAGCCTTCCTCTCAGAAGAAAAATAAGGATTTCTTAATCAACAAAGTCTTTGAGTTTTCGTGCTCTGGTAGGATGTCGTAATTTTCGAATAGCTTTTGCTTCTATCTGTCGTATACGCTCTCGGGTAACATTAAATTCTTTACCTACATCCTCAAGTGTTTTGCTTTTACCATCGTCTAAACCAAATCGCATAATCAAAACCTTTTTCTCTCTTTCTGAGAGCGTTTCAAGAACTTCGTTAAGATAATCTCGCAAGAACTCCTTTGAAACAGTGTCGTATAAAGATGGCTGATCACTGTCTGCTATGAACTGTTCAAGCGTTGTTTCTTTATCATCGCCAATTGGTGTTGATAATGATTTCGGATGTTGTGAAATCTTAATAAGATTTTCGACTTCATCGATTGAAATTTCCATGTCTTTTGCAATTTCCTCTTTCTTTGGCTCACGGCCAAGTAATTGAGTTAATCTTCGCTGAGTTTTATAGTAGCGATTAATATTGTCGACCATGTGTACCGGAATGCGGATTGTTCGCGACTGATCTGCGATTGCACGGGTAATAGCTTGTCTGATCCACCACGTTGCATAGGTTGAAAATTTAAATCCTCTTTTCCAGTCATATTTTTCAACTGCCTTAATCAATCCCTGGTTACCTTCCTGAATAAGATCAAGGAAAGATAAACGTCGTCCAAGATATTTTTTTGCGATTGAAACAACAAGTCTCAAATTTGATCGGATTAAGGTTCTTCGAGCGCTCATGTCATCTTTCTCATAACGCTTTGCCAAGTCAATTTCCTGTTCAAAACTTAGAAGTGGATACATACCGATCTCTTTTAAATACATTTTAATAGGATCAAGTGACTCACCTTGTCGTACTGTGATAAGTTGCTTTAATTCTTTTTCAATCTCTTCCATTGATCGGCGAGCATCTTCTTCTTCACGGGTTGAAACATTTTCAAAAATATCAATATTTTTGGTTATTGCATCGCGGAAGAATTCGTCAATTTCGGAAATATGCTTTTCCGGCTCCGGAAAAATGAAGAAAATGTCGTCGATTACGATGAATCCGTTCTCTTCTCCTTGTCTTAAAAGCTCTTTTGTTGTTTTCGGTATCTTTTGTGTTGTCATGACTGATCAATTTTACATGTCTATGAGGCGTTTTTCAACCTCAGCTATCTCTTTACTAAGCTCCGAAACACGAACGTCTTCAGAGCTGTTCTCTGCAAGTTTTTTTAATTGATCCTTAAGAGTGTGCCTTTTTAGCTCATAAAGCATGCGATTGAAGCTGGATTGTTTCAAAGTATCGCGTGAAATATCAAATAAGAAGAGCTCATCAAGTACTTGCTGAAGTGGTGCAGATAAGTTTTGAGCAAGTTTTTTGATACTATATTTAGACTTTTTATCAGCCTGTTTTTCCTCAAATTTTCTTAAATACGCAAATAAATCCTGAAATGAAGGAGTTGTAAAGTTTTCAGCGGATATTATTAAACCGACATCTTGTATAACCTTCATCGGGTCATCATTTTGCAGAATAGCCGAAAGTATGTGTTTTTCTAGTAATTCAATACGGTTTATATTCTCGCCTGCTTCCACTGTTTTTTTGATAGAAATGCTCACCTGCCTTTTTTTTCGATAATCATCAACCATCTTAACAATATCATTTTCATGAATATCGAGCCTTTCCGATATTTGCTTTACATAGTGTGAAAATACGATAGGATTCAAAATATATTCAATGAAAGGGATTATTTCCTTCAGTGCTTCGGTTTTTTCATACGGATCTGAGGAATTATATTTTTGAATTGCTGTATCAATAATAAAATCATATATAGGAATCGGTTTTTTTATAATTTTTTTGAAAGAAATAGGGTCATTTTTGAGCGCTTCATCAGGATCTTTTCCATGTTCAGCTCTTATTATGTCGATTCTAAATTCAAGTTCCTCAGCGTCCTGAATAGCTCTTTTTGTTGTTTCAGCACCTGAATAGTCTGCATCTAATGCCAGGATAAGGTGCTGGGTAAATCGTTTGAGGAGAGCAAGTTGTTCTCTGGTAACAGCAGAGCCTTTTACAGCAACCACATTTTTAATACCATTTTTATAACAGCTGATCATATCAAATTCGCCCTCAACGATAATTGCAGATTTTTCCTTTATGATTTCGTCTTTCGCAAGATTAATTCCAAACAATGTTTCACGCTTGTGATATAAAATCGTTTCAGGGGTATTAACATATTTGGCCTGTTTCTCATTGTCATGAAGGAGTCTTCCTGAAAAACCCAGGATGGTGTTTCGAGTACTGATTATCGGAAACATAAGTCTTCCTCGAAATCTGTCATATGGTTTTCCTGTTTTGCCCTTGAGTACAAGTCCTGAATTGATACTATCCTGCTCATTAAATTTTTTCTTAATAAGATAGGTGCTTAAACTGTCCCATGATTGCGGGGCATAACCAAGCTGAAATGTCTCGATTAAACCTTTATTCAGCCCCCGTTTTTCAAGATACTCACGAGCATGTGCTCCTGAAGGATGTTCGAGCAGTAAATAATGATACATTCGAGCAGCAGCATCATTAATGGTGATAATTTTTTCTTTTTCGTTCCAGGCCTTATCTTCAAAGTCCAAATTTTGAATAGTGACACCTGCTTGATGTGCAAGTTCTTTCAGTGCTTCAAAAAAAGTAATGTTTTCAAGTTTCATCAAAAAGGCAATTACATCTCCACCTTGTTGACATGCTCCAAAACATCGCCAGATTTGACGATCAGGAGACACCACAAAAGATGGAGTTTTTTCATTGTGGAATGGACAATTACCTTTGAAATTCCGGCCAGCCCGTTTCAACTGAGTTACTGCCCCAATATATTCCACAATATCGATTCTCTTTTTTATTTCTTCAATCGTATCCTTCATAGTAGGCTTAAGGAAAGTAGATATAGTATACAGGAAAGAATAATGCGGAGGGGGCGGGATTTGAACCCGCGTGAGGTTGCCCTCCCAAGGTTTTCGAGACCTGGCCGTTTAGCCGCTCCGGCACCCCTCCAATCACACAGTATATTGTATCATTTGC
>CAZKVU010000009.1:28023-39582 GCA_964556475.1 uncultured Gammaproteobacteria bacterium
AGGCCATATAAACCTATAGTATACCACAAATCAGCCTATTTGTACAGTATGAGTTTTATTTTCAGGCCAGGTTGCAAGCTCTTGTTCTGTTGAGGTAATTATCGATTGGTAGTTTTGAATAACCTCAAAAATGACCTTTTTATTTAATTGATCGAGCTCAGAGAAGATATCATCAAGTAAAATGAGTGGTTTACGCTCAAGTTGGGCTGAGTAGACATCAATTTCGTGCAGCAATAGCCATAAAAGGGCTAGTCTCTGCTCTCCTCTTGAACTATATGTATGCACATCAATGGTCCGATTATTTTTTATCTTTAGAACAGTGAATTCATCCCTATGGGGGCCAACAATTGTTCTTTTGAGGTAGAATTGGCGTAAATAGTATTCTTCAAGTCGTTCCGGTGAAATAACATTTTGCTGATAGACAAGTTTGAATGAGTGCTCTTCAATTGAAGGTTTTTTATTAATTTCTTCAACAAACCATTCTCTTTTACTATAAAGATATTCAGCTTGCTTGATTAAATAATCATCCCAGAATTGAAGATCTTCCTGTAAATTATCAGGCGACACTGCCTTTTCTAGTATTTTATTTCGTTTACGCAAGGCACTTTCATAGTTAACTAAATTTTTTTTATAATGGATGTCGATTTTTGACAGGACATGGTCGATATATGATCGCCTTTGTGAGTTTGGGCCGTCAATAATTTTCATCCTATCCGGCGAAAAAACTGCAACCGGAGGTGTGTATGTTGTGTAATGTTGCAAAAGTTTTTTAGATCGGTCAACAAAGTAAGCCTTTTTTGTTGTATTCTCTTTTTTGAGAACTATTTTGAAGGTTTGCTCGAGATCATTTTCATCAAAAGTAGCTTTTACACTTGCCTGACTTTCGTCAAAGTAAATTAATTCTTCCTGCTTATCGTCCTTTAATCCTTTGCCCGTACAAATAAAATAAATCGATTCAAGTATATTTGTTTTACCGACTGCATTATTACCAAGTAGAATGGTTACCGTTGGATCAAAAAGGATAGTTTTATCTTTAAAGCTGCGAAAATTTTCAAGCTGAATTGATTTCAGAATCATACTGTTTTCTTACGAAGCACAAATACACTTTCAAAGAATGTTGGCAGTTTAAACATGAATTTTTGGACAATGCTGACATTTTCAATAGATCTAAACAGGTTATACCAGAAAGCTTGACTTAAAATTGAAACCTGTGAGACATCATGACCATGAACAAGATTAATCCAGCCATTCTCAATTGTGTAAATCTTGTGAAGTATGAGTTTTCGCGAAACTCTAATTGATTCATTAACAGCATCTTTAAGTTGGTCTCTTCCTAAATGTTCAAGTACATCCATTGATACAACAAGATCAAATTCATCATCTCCATATGGCAATTTACGTAAATCTGCTTTTTGGAGGAATGGTTGAATTTCTCTATTTGCAGCAGATACAGCATATCCTGAGACATCGACTCCATATGCCTGAACTCCTAGTTTTCTTAGATAATAAACAAGAAGGCCAGTTCCACACCCGATATCAAGACAATTTTTCGGGTTGATTGTTAGCTTGATCCAAAGGGCTCTATACATATTTACAACCTTTTGCACATAGCGAGAGATTGTCGATGATGAAAGGGAGATTTTATATTCTTTCCTGCGATAATAATTTTCATCAAAATAGTCATGAGTGATGTCGTAATTAGTGATAACTGTTCCTTTGAAATCCTCACCATTCAGTATTTTGTTAAGATTTCTAAAGTTCTTACCATTTGCCACAATAACCATCATATTATGCCGTTTAGCTAATTGTGATGCGACAGGATCAAATGGGGCATTGGTACCCGGAATCCATTCTGTTCCAACGATATTTTCAAAAAAGCTCCATGTTGTTTTTTTAATGATTTCAGCATCATGATATTTTGCAGGATCCTTATCGTAGACGTAGTCAATATTAGAAAGATTGATTATGACTGAGGCTTTATAATCTCGTGCTAGAACAGCCGCACAGTAATCGGTTGACCAACCAGGTTTCCATCCTGCACCAATGGCTATTGGTTCATACCAATTCCACAGCTTTCGATCGTAGTTTGTTATAACGCGAGGATGCGCAATATCTTGGAAAATAGTTCTGACAAGATGTGCATTTAAACGGGTTGCATGGATTCCCAGCCAGTCTAAGTCTTCGTCAGTCATTGTTCCAACAACATTTTTTCCGGCATCACGATATTGACGGGCAGTGCTTCCACCTCCAATAACAATAAGGAATCGTCGACGTCGTTCTTTGATTTGCTTACGGATGAAGATATCTAGTTTTTTGAGAAAATCTGTGTTAATTCCGTCTTTGGGGACTATAAGACTACCCCCAACAGAGAGTACTACGGTTTCCGCTTTTTTGTATGATTCTCCTGCCATTTTGAAAAAAATTCGCGTTTTAGTTTTGTGTCAAAAAAACCCCGCTCTGGGAAGCGGGTATTTATTATTGCTTATTTCGATCCTTTAATAATAGTAATCATACTATATAACTTATAGTATATCATAGGCTTAATCATATTAAAACAGTAAATTGTCGTCAAGACCGAATACAAAGGCAACTACTTTCGCAAGGAAGAATGAGAGCGTTAATAATACAAAGCCAATAATAGATGTCGTAATCCGAGCCTTAGCACTTTCAACTTTATCTGGTTCTCCTCCAGAAGTCATGTATCCATACCCACCCCAAATGAGCATAATAAGTAAAATGACCGCTGCAAAAGGAAAGAGGAAACTGAGGACTTTACTAATGAGTCCACCGAGTGTGCCAATACTGTCGTCAAGTGGTCCCTTAATTGGGGTTCCGCTTATTATTAATTCTTGCGCTTGAACATTCATACGTTATGCTACCTGTGGAGTGACAGGTTGATTTTGTTGACCAAGTTTATTTTCGAGCATGTTTTGGACACCTTGCAGGTCCTTATCGGTACTTGCTGGTGAATTTACTGGCGGCGTTGGTATAACCATGTCAGTTGGCTTACTTTGTGTAGAGCTTTGAGGGGCTTGACCAGATTGTTTTTTATCATCCTTTTTTGTTTTTTGTCCCTGTGTCGGTGCAGATTTGCTTTGTTTTTGATCAGGAACAACATCTAATGATGGCTTTTTATTCTGATCAGTGCTTGTCTGATCGGCAGTTGGCTGATCAGTTTTATTTTGCTGAATATTATCTGTCTTTAAAGCAGGATCATCTGGTTTGATAAGCGGTTCATTCTTAATTTCTTCAACCTTTTCCTGAGCGTTTATCGGACAAACAACAGTAGCTCCTTCTTTTACTTCAGTCTCAAATTCATGCCCGGATTGAACACATTTAAACTTTTTCATTACAATCTGCCCTTTTGCTGCTTCGCTTTCAGGGACAAATTTTACTTTATCGATATTAAAGATCAATTCAGCGCCATCAAAATCAACACGGACCATGTCGTTTTCTTCAAGTTTTTTCTCGATAATGAGCGATGATAATGGATTTTCAACTAATTTTTGAATTGTTCGACGTAATGGGCGAGCACCATAAATTGGATCAAATCCTTGTCTGACAATCTCTTTCTTTGCTGAGAGCGTCCATGCAAATCCCATGTTTTGATCTTCGAGCATCTTCCTAACGCCTTTAAGCTGGAGCTCAGCAATAAGAAGCATATGATGATATTTAAGTGGCTCAAAAATAATTACTTCATCGAAACGGTTGATCAACTCAGGTCTGAAGAATTTTCTCAATTCTTCCATAACCTTTGATTTTGTCTTTTCGTATTGGTTTGTTGAAAGTTCCTCTTCAATTTTTTTCTTTTCAGCAAGCTCCTGATCAAGTGGGAAGTCTTTGCCAAAGTAATCCGCCATGGTCTGCATTTTCCATATGGTTGTTTGTGCTTTTCGTGACCAAACTTGCTCACCAACAATTATGTACTCACCACCGTCTGCAGTGAATCCGTGAATGTCCCAATAATTTGTCGGGAAGGCTGCTGGTTCAGTTTGCTGACTATTTTGTTGTGGTGTTTTTTGTGTATCGTCAACTTTAGCTTGTGCAACTTGAGGTTGTTTAGAATCATTTGTTTGAGCAGTCAATGGATCCTGGTTTTTCTGAGGGTCTTTTTGAGTATCAGTCGGTGCACTTGACTGCGGTGTGTTAGCTGCCGGCGCTGTACTTTCCATCTGCTGGCCGGCGAAATAATCTTTTAATTCACCAGTTTCCCAATTGGTATCTCCGTCTTTTCTTCTCCAGAACCTATCTTTGAATGATACAACCTCAGTTTCATCAGACGAAAATGCATGTGTTTTAAGACGCGCTGTTGGTAATTGCTGTTCCGGTGCATCTGGAAGTGCATTAATTACAACATTCTTATTAAAGTATTGAATAAGGTTCATGCTGCTCCATACTTTAGCTGTTGTTGATGTTCTCCAGAGCATTTGATCGCCGACAGATATGAATTCAGCTCCTTTTGGCGACATAGTGTGTGTATCAAATTCTTTGCCAGGGAATTCTGCTGGTTGTGCAGCGGGCTTTGCAGGAGCTGGTGGCTGATCTGCTTGTGCTGGTTCAGCTGGTGCTGAGGGCTGTTGGTCAGTCGGAGCTGTTTGAACAGTCTGTCCAGAGAAGTAGTCGATCAGCATTTTGTTATTCCATTGACCTGTTGGGCCTTCGCGTTCAAATACTTTACCCATGATGGTGAGTATTTGCCTGCCTCGTGGAGAAAATGCATAGGTTGAAATTGCTGTTGGCTCCTCAATATCGGTTTTTCCTGATGCAAGAATATCATCCTGAATCATCTTTGTTCCAATGTTTGAAGTAGTTATAACAACAGTATTCTTGAATGAAACAACGTGTCCTCTATTGTCGGTAAGACGTCCATCATCAAGAATCTGAAGAAGAATATTAAAGATGTCCGGATGTGCCTTTTCAACCTCGTCAAAAAGCACAACAGAATATGGTCTTCGACGAACCGCTTCAGTTAATTTACCGCCTTCTTCATATCCAACATAGCCTGGAGGTGCGCCAAGAAGCTTTGCAACTTCGTGCTTTTCCATATATTCGGTCATATCGAAGCGGATCATTGCTTCTTCTTGTCCGAAAAGCACCTCTGCAAGTGTTTTTGAAAGTTCTGTTTTACCCACACCGGTTGGCCCAAGGAATACAAAGCTTCCGATTGGCCTATCTGTTGATTTAAGACCTGCTCGACCTCTTCGGATAGCCTCGGCGACTGGTGTTACTGCATGTTCCTGATTGATTAAGCGCTGATGAATAATATCTTCCAGTTTTCTTAGCTTTTCAACTTCTGATGATGTTATCTTTGAGACGGGAATTCCTGTCCATCGAGCAATAACATCCTTAATGATTTGTTCGGTGACGCTTGATGTTGTTTGAGCTTTCTTTGTGTTATATTCTTCCTGATCTTCTGTAAGTTGAGCTTTCAGGTCATCGACTTTTGGCTTTAAGATGCTTGACTGAACTTTATTTCCGATCTTTTCTGCTTCCTGATATTCCTGGTCGAGCTGCTTCAGTCTTTCTTCAAGTGATCGGATTTTCTCAGGTAACGAAATGAGTGGCAAACGTACTGCTGCACCAGCCTCATCGATCAAATCAACCGCTTTGTCTGGAAGGAATCGATCGCCGACATATCGCTTAGAGAGCTTTACAGAAGCCTCGATTGCCTCATCGGGGATTTTTACTTTATGGAATGCTTCATATTTGTCACGAAGCGCTTTTACCATTTTTACTGCAGCTTCTTCAGTTGGCTCTGGAACAAGGACAGGCTGGAATCGTCGTTCTAAGGCCGGGTCCTTTTCGATATATTTGCGATATTCTGTAAGCGTTGTTGCGCCAATAACCTGCAATTCTCCGCGAGCTAATGCGGGCTTTAGGAAGTTAGATGCATCCAGAGCACCCTCACCACCTGCACCTGCGCCGACAAGGTTATGAATTTCGTCGATAAAGAGAATAATCTGTCCTTTCGAATTTGAAATCTCTTCGATAAGTTTTTTCATTCTTTCTTCGAATTCTCCTCTATGTGAAGCGCCAGCAATGATGCTCATCAGATCGAGTTGGTAGATTTTCTTGCCTAAAAGTGATTCTGGAACTTCCTTTGAGACTATTTTTTGCGCAAGTCCTTCAACAATTGCTGTTTTACCCACACCAGCTTCTCCAACAAGTGCTGGATTGTTCTTTGAACGGCGGGATGTAATATGAATTACGCGTTCTATCACATCAGATCGCTCTACAACCGGATCAAGCTGGCCTTGAGCTGCAAGCTCTGTAAGGTCGCGAGTGTATTGCTGTAAAACGCTTGTTGTTTGCTTTTCACCTGACTCTTTACCTTCAACTCCTTCTTTTTTACCGACAATCTTTTTATTTAAGTCTTCTTTTTTAAGTCCGAGTTTAGCAAGTGTTCGTGCGCCAATACCTTCGCCCTCATCATAAAGTGAAATTAAAATGTGTTCTGGTGAAATAAACTCGTATCCAATTTTTCTCGCGACAACAAGAGAATTCTCTAGAATCTTTTTGAGTCGTGGAGAAGGTTGTGGCTGTTTTGTTGATGTTCCTTTCTGATAGAGCTTATCTAATTCTTGCTCAATAATTTGAGGTTGTATTTTTTGATCGACAAATAATTTATACACTTCGGGATCGGCGAGCAATCCATGAAGTAAGTGTTCTGAGTCTATGAGGTCGCTACCAAGCTCTTTTGCTTTCTGTTGGGCTGTGACAAAAACCCTGTTTGATCGCTGAGTCAAATGTGTCATGAGATCAAGCTGGGCGCTCTTATCGTTTGCGCCTGGTTGACCTTGGTCACCGTTCTGATCTGTTGCTTGTGGCTGTTGTCCATCGACTGGAGCAGCTGGTGCATTTGGATCAGTTTGTTTTTGATCATCTTTTTGTATTGAAGAATCAGTTTTATCCGCAGCCTTTTCGGTAGGATCTGAAGAAGGTGCTTGCGAACTTGTTGCAGGTGTTGGACTTGTCTGATCTGTAGCAGGAGCTACAGGTGCAGGAGCATCTGTGACAGCCGCTGGAGCTTGTGCTGGCGGTGTTGGAACTGTTTGAGTAGTTTGTGTTGTCATCTCAGGCATTTGTGGTGCCGGAGGAGTACCAATTCCATTATATGATTGACCCGATGGAGGAGTGCCTATCCCATTATAGGATTGAGGCTGGGGTACAACTGTCTGCGTTGATTGCACCACAGTCTGAGTCGATCCTGGGGCTTGTGGAGGCGGAGTTTGAGCTCCACTGACATCAGAATCCTTTTTTTTCAGAAAGTCTAACATGGCCATATATACGTTTCATTATGAAGAAAAACGTAGATCTTGTCAAATGAAAAAGAAGGGTTAACCTTGGTATAATTACATATATGAAACTTCTTGTGACAGGTGGCGCAGGCTTTATCGGATCAAATTTCATTTTGTATTGGCTTGATAAATATTCTGATGATGAGATTGTCAATTTTGATAAATTAACATATGCTGGAAATCTTGATAGCCTAAAGTCTGTTGAAAGTGATCGGCGCTATTCTTTTGTCAAAGGTGATATTTGTGACCGCGACGCTGTTGATGCCGTTATGAAAGATGTTGATACTGTGGTTCACTTTGCGGCGGAGTCACATGTTGATCGATCAATTCACGACGCATCTCCATTTATTCAAACAAATATTGTCGGGACACATGTGTTACTCGAATCTGCACTCAAACACAAAAATATTACTCGTTTTCATCATATTTCAACTGATGAGGTTTTTGGAGCACTCCCCCTTGGTACTGAGGAAAAATTCAACGAACATACGCCCTATGACCCTCGTAGTCCGTATTCTGCTTCAAAGGCGGCCTCAGACCACCTCGTTCGTGCGTATTACGAAACATATGGCCTCCCTATGACTATTTCTAACTGTGCAAATAATTATGGGCCTCGACACTTCCCTGAAAAATTGTTCCCTCTCGCCATAACGAATATTCTTGAAGGTAAAAAAGTTCCGATTTATGGTGATGGTTTATACGTTCGTGACTGGCTTTATGTCGAGGATCATGCACGAGCCATAGACGATATTATACATAAAGGAAAAATTGGTGAGACATATATGATAGGTGGGTTAAAAAAAGATGTTTCAAATTTGGAAGCAATCAGAAAAATTATTGAAATAATGGGCAAAAATCCAGATGAAACAATTGAATATGTTAAAGATCGCCCAGGCCATGATCGACGCTATGCAATAGACTGGTCAAAGATTCACGATGAGCTCGGATGGTCACCAACGGTTACTTTCGAGGAAGGACTGCAAAAAACAATCGAATGGTACAAAAATAATGAAGATTGGTGGAAAAAAATCATTGCCCATCAAACATTCGAGTATAGGTCATCTGTATAGTTCTGCTGCGTCCATTTGCTCCAGTTGCTTTAATCGTAACCACGTTTTTTTCTTTGGTCAGCGGAATTTCAGTTTCAAAGGTATTATTTTCGGATAAATAAAGCCTCTCATCATTAACCATGATAATAGTTTCTTTTGCCGTTCTACCCTTGAGAAGGATTTTCTTTTCATTTTTAAAAGCGGTTTGTGTTGGTTGAAGAATTGTAATTTCAGGCGGGGTAAAAAGCAGGCTTAATTGATATCCGAAATAGGTAATAAACAGGATAACAATAAGCGCGATGGTATAGCGGATGATTTTCTTTGTCTGCGGAGTAAATTGGTCCTTTGTTGCCTTTGTTTTAAATTTTTGAGACTCGTGCTCATCATACTCACGTCGAAAATATGCTAGAAGGGTTGTTGTATCAAGATCAAGATGCCTGCCGTATACATTGATAATACCTTGTATATATGTTCGTGATGGAAAAGCATCCCATCTACTTTCCTCGATTGCCTTGAGGTTTTTTGCTCGGATGTGCGTAATTTTTTCGATCTGCTCTAAAGATTGACTTTTCTTAATCCGTTCCTGTTTGAGTGTTTCTCCAGCTGTTTTGAGCATAGCCGTACTATACAAAAAAACCCGCACCTACACAAGATGCGGGTTTTATAATTTCGCGTAGGTTTACATCATGCCACCCATACCCATTCCACCATCCATGCCGCCAGGCATTGGAGGTTCTTTCTTTTCTGGAATGTCGGTAACGAGTGCTTCTGTTGTCAAAATCATCATTGCAACTGACGCAGCGTTTTCAAGGGCACTTCGGACAACTTTTGTCGGATCAACAACACCTTGTTTTGTCATAGAGCCAAATTCAAGGGTTGCAGCGTTGAATCCGTAGTCGGCGTCTTTAGATTCTTCGAGTTTGTGAAGAACCATGCCTGGATTCATGCCTGAATTTTGTGCAAGCATTTCAACTGGTCCGGAAAGTGCATCATGAACAATATCCATGCCGGATTTTACTTCCGGATTAGTTTCTTTTTGTCGCGCAGCATCAACAGCTTTTCGGGCTTTGAGCAATGTTACACCGCCTCCAGGAACAATTCCTTCCTCGAGAGCTGCTTTTGTTGCTGAAACTGCATCGTCAACGCGTTCTTTCTTTTCTTTGAGTTCAATTTCGGTTGTAGCACCAACGTTAATGACGGCAACACCACCGGCGAGCTTTGCAAGGCGCTCTTGAAGCTTTTCTTTGTCAAAATCTGATGTTGAATCATCAATTTCTCTCTTAATTTGAGCAACACGAGATTTTAATGCAGCAGAATCACCCTTACCACCAATAATACGTGTTGTTTCCTTATCAGCCCAAACTTTGTCTGCGCGGCCAAGAACGTCGACATCAATACTGTCAAGTTTTGCACCGGTATCTTCTGAAACAAGTTGACCGCCGGTTAAGATAGCTATATCCTGCAGCATTGCTTTTCGACGATCGCCAAAACCTGGTGCTTTGACAACCAAGGTGTTGAATGAACCTTTCAGCTTGTTAAAGACGAGTGTTGCAAGAGCTTCACCGTCAACATCATCAGCAATAATAACTAAAGTCTTTGAAACTTTGACAAACTTTTCAAGGAAAGGAAGTATATCTGCAACAGCGCTGATTTTTTTATCAGTTATTAATATATATGCATCATCAACTTCAGCAGTCATCTTGTCAGGGTTGGTGACAAAGTATGCAGAGGCATATCCTTTGTCGAATTCCATACCTTCTTTGTAATCAATCTCCATCTCAAGACCTTTTCCTTCTTCAACGGTGATAACACCATCTTTGCCGACTCTTTTGAATGCTTCTGCAATGGTCTTTCCAATCGTATCATCTCCTGCAGAAATCGTTGCGACTTGAGAAACAGCATTTTCATCCTCAAGCGGAATATTTTTTGATGCTTTTTTTACTTCATTTACTGCAATCTCAACACCCTTTTCAATACCTTTTTTGATAAACATCGGATTACCACCTGCTGTAATGACGCGGAGACCGAGGTTGACCATGTCACGGGTTAATAGGGTAGAAGTAGTCGTTCCATCACCAGCAACATCTGCTGATTTTGAAGCGGCCTCGCGTGCTAATTGTGCACCCATATTTTCAAACGGGTCTTCAAGTTCGATTTCCTTTGCAACCGAAACACCGTCGTGAACAACATTTGGAGCACCCCATTTTTTATCAAGGGCAACATTTCGTCCACGTGGGCCAAGTGTTGTTACAACGGCTTGTGCCAAAATATTAACGCCTCGTGCAAGTGACTTGCGTGCATCATCTGAAAATTTAAGTTGTTTTGCCATGTTTATGTGATTTAAGAAATTTTTAACTTAGTTAATAACTTATTTAACAATTGCCATAACATCTTTTTGTTCAAGAATCATCCATTCTTCTCCATCGACTTTTACTTCATTACCGCCCCATTTCTTATATAAAACCTTGTCACCGACTTTAAGGATCATTTTATTCACTCTGCCGTCATCACTACCGACACCCGTGCCAACAGCCATAACTTCTCCCATTTGTGGCTTTTCTTTTGCACTGTCCGGAATATAAATTCCTGATTCTGTTTTCTGTTCAGCTTCTAATGGTTTGATAAGAACATTATCAAACAAAGGTTGAATATTGATTTTTTTTGACATATTCACTATATGTAATAACTAAATAATAAAAATAACGAATGGTTTGATCCTCAGCGTTTTCCTTGTGGAAAACAACTTCCCATTAATTTAGTATGTATATATAACAAAGGTAGGCAAAATTGTCAAGCAGCTTTTAAGTCTGCTAATTATTATAGGATATGAATTACACTCCATTATCGAAAATTCTCAATAAAGACCAGGGACCAGAAGATGTCAGAGCAGAGATCAATAATCTTGTGATGCTGCTGGATAATAGCGGCGTTCCTGATGATCTACGTGAAAAGGCAAAGCTGCAATTACAACGGATAGACTTAGCTTTACAGCATGGAGGCAATGTTAATCAGTTAGATATGTTAACGAAATATGTCGACTGGCTTATTTCATTGCCATGGAAACGTGTTTCAGAAGATGTTCTCGATATAGAGCATGCAAAAAAAATAATGGATCAGAATCATTATGGACTAGAAGGGATAAAGAAGAGACTGCTTGAATACATTTCCATTCTCATTTTGCAAAAAAAGCAAGGCGGTAAAAAATTTCATGC
>CAZKVU010000009.1:39682-40875 GCA_964556475.1 uncultured Gammaproteobacteria bacterium
TTTGACCTTTCTCAGGTTATTTTTGTAGCAACAGCAAATAATACACAAACAATCTCAACAGCTGTTATGGATCGATTGGAAGTCATCCAGATGCCCTCGTATAAAGATGAAGAAAAGATTGCAATCGGAAAAAATTATGTACTGCCCCGACTAGTTAAAGAGAGCGGTATTAAACCAGAACTCTTAACGATTGATGATGAAGTTTGGAAACATATTGCACGATTGTCAGGATTTGACCCCGGAATTAGAAGTATTGAACGTAAAGTTGAATCAATCGTGCGAACAGCAGCATTTAAGATGGTCGGTGGTCAAGGAGAATCTTTCGCAATTACCATGACGAATTTGAAGGAATTCATGGAGGCGTAAATTCCTAGAGATTTTCCTTAAAAAATGCAAGAGTTTCATTGATTGCTTTTTCCTGATCTTTAACTCTATCATGGAATCCATGTTCTGAGCCATGAATTGTTATTAATTCAGAAACTCCTGATAAACTATCTACATTATCTACTGAATCTTGATATGGGACATGCGAGTCAGCATCACCATGAATGATGGCAGTTGGAATAGTAATTTTTTTCATTTCTTCATATGGATAAATATGTTCCATTTCATCAAATAGTTTCTTACCATATTTAACTTCTCTTCTTCCAAGTACAGTCCAACCTTGGGTTTCGATGTCCTTTTTTATGTGATCACCTTTTCCTTTTAACCAATCAGAAACAGGATTGAGAAAACAATGATCGTAGTTAATTACTGGATTCCACATGCATAAGCATTTTATATTGTGTTGTTGGTTGGCAGCATATAATGCAGTTATTCCGCCACCAAAGCTTGCACCGAGAAGACCAATTTCAGTATAGCCCTTTTCTTTAACCTGTTTGACAGCCGCTTCAATATCTCGCACTTCTCCTTGAATCGTCATGTTGACAGTTTCACCCTCGCTCTCACCGTGACCTCTAAAATCAAATCTAAACACAGTAAAGCCATCACTACACAAAAGCTTTGCCAGCTCAATAAAAATTCCTCCTTCATCTTTATCTACGGTAATACCATGCGCAAGAATGATCGCTTTTTTTGTAGGATTTTTTAGTAAGTGCCAGAGACCACATAATTTAGTTCCATCAGAGCTATAGAAAAAAACTTTGTTCATTAGAGTGAATTATAAATCAAAATAGGTTAGGTAAGCTGCGGAG
>CAZKVU010000010.1:0-39933 GCA_964556475.1 uncultured Gammaproteobacteria bacterium
CGCCTGAGATAAAAGAAGGCGACGATAAAGCCTATACGCTTGTTATGTTTCCATATCCTTCTGGTGCAGGTCTGCATACCGGTCACTCACGCGTCTACACAGGAACCGATGTACTTGCTCGGTTTTTCAGAATGCAGGGAAAGAAAGTTCTTCACCCGATGGGATGGGATGCCTTTGGTCTACCTGCAGAAAACTCAGCTATTAAAGAAAAGAAAAATCCCCGTGAGATAGTTGAAAAGAATGTAGCAAATTTTAAGAGTCAAATGACTATGCATGGTTTGTCATATGATTGGAACAGGGAAATCAACACAACCGATCCAGAATATTATGCAATTTCCCAATGGTTATTTATTGAATTTTTCAAAAACGGTTTACTGTATAAAAAAGATACGCCCGTATATTATTGCCCATTTTGTAAGACGGGTTTAGCTCAAGAGGAAGTAATGGGCGATGGTACACATGAACGCTGCGGGAATAAAGTTGAGAAGAAAAATTTACCACAGTGGATATTTCGTATTACAACCTACGCTGAAAGCTTGCTTCACAGTCTGGAAGGTCTTGATTGGCCGAACGGAATACTGGAAATGCAGCGTAACTGGATTGGTAAAAAGCAAGGCATCAACATTAAATATCAGGTTGATGGCGTTGATGAAATCATTACCTGTTTCACAACCAGACCAGATACAAATTTTGGTGCAACGTTTGTTGTTTTGGCACCTGAACATGAGTTTGTGCAAAAGCTGGTACGTGGTGAAATCAAGCCAGCAGATAATTCACTTCATGATGGTATTAAGAATTATGTTGATGAGTCGCTGCGGAAAACAGAGCGTGAAAGACTGGCTGAGGGCAAAAAGAAAACAGGAGTCTTTACTGGTTTTTACATTACAAACAAACTTAATAATGAGAAAATTCCAGTATATATTTCTGATTTTGTATTAGCTGATGTTGGAACGGGTGCAGTTGTTGGAGTGCCTGGTCATGATATAAGAGATTTTGAATTTGCACACGCGATGGGTTTACCTGTGAAAAGAGTGGTTGTAGGAATGGATGGAGATACATCAGAGATTAATTCCATTAACCAGGTGCAGGAGGATGTAGGAAAAATTATTAATTCCGGTTTCCTTGATGGCATGGATATTCATGCGGCAACCCGTGCGGTGATGGATCACATTGTTAACGAGGGTTGGGGAGAGAAAGTTGTTAGCTATCACCTTCGGGATTGGATTTTTAGTCGTCAGCGATATTGGGGTGAACCAATACCAATGATACACTGCACAAGCTGTGAACGTAATAAAATATCATATTGGGATTCTTCTGAAGCCCCGTTAGAAAAATTCAGGCAATTAGTCTCGGACGTGAAAGATTCAATGTATGGTTGGTTTCCATTAGAAAAAGACAATTTACCCTTAGAATTGCCATATGTTGAGAGTTACGAACCGCAGGAATCAGGAGAATCACCACTTGCTGCGATTGCAGATTGGACTGCTACAACATGTCCAAATTGTGGTGGTCCTGCTCAGCGTGAAACAGATACTATGCCGAATTGGGCAGGGTCATGTTGGTACTTCTTACAGTTCGCAATTTCTCCGGAAAATAGGGGGTTAAGTAAATGGTTTGAGGCTCTGCAAAAGGATGTGAAGGTATGGAACCCAGTTGATTGGTATATTGGAGGTTCAGAACATGCCGTTCTACATTTGCTCTATGCTCGTTTTTGGATGCATGCCCTGAACGATATGGGACATATTAATTTTAGAGAGCCCTTCTTGAGGCTCAGAAATGTAGGTATGGTACAGGCTGAGGATGGTCGAAAAATGAGTAAATCACTCGGAAATGTTGTCAATCCTGATGATGTTATTAGAGAATTCGGCGCTGACACCTTAAGGACCTATGTTATGTTTATGGCTCCATTTAACCAAGAAATCGCATGGTCTACAAAGACATTGCGAGGAATTAGTCGTTTTTTGGCAAGAATTTGGCGGATATATAACGACACTGCTAAGGTAACTAATTATGACAATTTAGATGACCAACAGCTTATTTCAGAGCTCCAAAGCCTAATCAAAAAAAATACACTAAATTTGACGAACGTGAAGTTAAATACACCAATCGCAGGATGCATGGAGTTTTTAAATGCCTGGGAGAAGTCTGAGAAAGGATTATCTCTTAAATATGCACGACAGTATTTACAGCTCCTTGCACCTTATGCGCCGTTTCTTACGGAAGAGCTGTGGCGCTCCGTGTGTAATGAGAGTACATCAATTCATCTTTCATCATGGCCAATTGCTGATGAAACCCTAATTCAACAGTCATCTATTATAATTCCGGTGCAAGTAAATGGTAAAATTCGCGACCAAATTGAAATTTCGGTTGATGAAGTTGATACATTGGATGAACACTCAATCATGGAAAAGGCACGTTCTTCTGAAAAAGTCACAAAATGGATCGAGGGAAAAGAATTCAAAACCATATACATCAAAGGTAAAATACTCAATATCGCAGTAAAAGGGTAATTCCAATCTTCAATAGAATTAGCTTATGCGTTTTTCCTGCCAACATGCATAATGCATTATAATTCAATCATGAATAAGCAACTTAAAGGGATGCTTGCGCTTTTAGGACTTGCATTGATATATGGTTTTTTCCCGGTGTATGTTCGTGCAATAGCTCCATATGTAACCCCTTTACAACAGCTCTATATAGTCACATTCGGCGTATCTGTTGTACTTTTAGCCCAAAGAATCATAACAGGTACAATACATGAACTTTTTACAATACCCAGACGTGATGTTCTTATAGCGATTGTTCGCGGTATTTTATATTACCTCCTGGGAGCATATTTATATGTATTAGCAATTCGTATGTCACACATTGCTTCGGTTGTTCTTATTCAAACCTTGCCGATGACAGCCATTCTTGGCGTTCTTCTCTTCAAGGAGAAGCTGACAAAAATAAAGATTGTTTCTATTCTTATTGCCTTCATCGGAGCAATTATCATGAATTATTCCTTCACAACTGGCACATTAGCTTTTGGGTTAGGAGAAATATTATCCACAGTGTCAATATTTTTTGTTGCATTTGCGCTTATTTCGACCAAGTGGCAAAGTAAAAAAACCCCAACAAGTGCCGTATCATTACTCATGATGATTGGCGCGGCTGTAGCTTTATTTGTCACTTCGATAATGAGCGGGGAACGCCTCAATGTGGCATCATTGCCGACATTGGCTACTGCATGGTTTGGTATAGGAATATCTCTGAATGTTATTATGATTCTGCTAGCTAATTATGGGTATACAATCGTACAGGGCACTATTGGAACAGTTATCGTGAGTTTGGAATCTGTTTTTGCTATAGCATTTGCTTTGGTTTTTTTTGGCGAGACTTTAACCTTATTTCAGGGAATTGGCGGGGCGTGTATTCTTTTTGCTGCGGTACTTATTACCCGAGAGTCGAATGGAAAATAACATCAGTGTTTATAAGCAACTCATATTGAAAAATATCGTCCTGCATTTATATGAAAATTTTGACCAGTAATACTTGGAGATACTAGTAATGATGTACATAAACGAGCGACTTCAAGAGCATCAACTATTCTTCCCATCGGAAGACGGGAAAGAACATCGGGTCTATTTGCAACTGTTTTTTCTCCCATTGGAGTATTCATAAGACCAGGTGAAATAACGTTCGCTCGAATATCATTCTGAGTATAAGCTCGAGCGATGGATAACATTAACGCCTCACCAGCCCTTTTAGATGCGTGATATGCAAGTTCTGTCTCAGCGCCTGTTTTTGCAGCAACTGAACTTATATATGTTATTGATCGGTTTTTTTTGGGATCCTTTATCCAATCATCAATGAGATATTGACATATGAAAGAAGTCGCATAGAAGTTGACTTGCATACACAAACTGAGGTCGTTAAGAGTTACATCGCATAAGCTGTTTGATAAATGCAATCCATGGCAAAAAACGACATGCTCAATTTCATTTGCAGGGACATCAACACAGTCGGTTTTAGAAAGAACATGCTCGAGGTCAAGTTTTATAAATTTTTGTGCATCCTGATTTGGCAAGACAAATTGACCAAATATATCAGGGTTTCTATATAAACCAACTATTGAATAATTCGCCGTAATTAATTCACGAGCAAGTACGCTCCCAAGACCTCCAGTGACACCGGTTATTAAAACTGACATGACTCATTCATAAAATAGTAGTTATAGTAGGGTCTTCAAGAATGATAATTGAAGATATCAGAAAGAAACAAGAAGTAATTTGTGGATGGTACTTCTGTGAGCCCGGAGGGATTCGAACCCACAACCAATTCCTTAAAAGGGAACTGCTCTACCATTGAGCTACAGGCCCAGCATTCTCAATGTCGTATGAGGTGCATACGACAATATATTTTAACACAAAAAACCCTAAGCTGATAGATTTCTGCTTATATGAGCTCATTATAGATGGGGAAATCACTTCTACAATTTAAAGTAATACAAAATCATACCATTAAGCTTGACTTTGCCTTAACGAAAATGTTACCATGAAAGAGCCAATGCTTTTTATATGGCATCGGCAATATGTTATTACAAGGCTCTAAATTATTAAAGCAGAGAAATGTACAATATCAGCAACTTTTCTTGGCCTTAATAATTTCCGGGGTATTCTTTTTATGGCCGAAAGATGCACAAGCATCTACACAAACAATCACAACACAAACTGAATTCGAGCTAGGATCCTTCTCAAATACAGAATCATATACAAGCAAAGGGAGCATTAAATTGAAAGATGGAGGAAATTGGGGAACAACAGTTGTTAATACCACACAGTTAACTCAGTCACAGGGAACATCGGTTGTCTCAGACGGTACTTACGTATATGTGCTTTACGCAAACGATGTCATGTTTTCTCGGTATAACGCAACTAATAATACGTGGAAAAGAATGTCTAATCCACCATTTTCAGCGTCTGTCTATAAATCGGATATGGTTTATCTTAATGGTTATATTTATGTTGTATTTGGAGGTTATCAGAAAAAATTCGCTCGGTATGATGTTGCTGGAAATACGTGGACAACATTAACTGATTTACCAGACTATACGTTGTATGGAGCGTCAATTGAAACCGATGGAACAAATCTATTTGTATTGCGATCGAGTAATACAACTGATTTTTGGAAATATACTGTAGCATCTGGTACATGGTCAAGTTTGACAGCAATAACTGCTACGACGTATACTGGTTCTGACCTTGTCTACAGTGATGGATATCTCTACACCCCCCGTGGTAATGGTACTGTCACATTCTATCGATATAGCATTTCAGGCAATTCGTGGTCAACAATGACAAATGCCCCGGCAACACTCAATGGAGATCACGATATTGTTGTGAATGGAGATAGTATTTATGTAACACGTTCAGGCGCTACAAACACTTTTTATAAATATAGTATTGTTGGAAACTCGTGGTCTACAATAGCAAATACACCTCAAGTGGTAAATTATCATGGGTTTGTATATGTTTCGGGTAATAGTACTTATTACCTTTTTAGAGGTAACGGAAGTTATGACGTTTGGAAGTACAATCCGGGTGGAGATACGTTTACTTCGCTTATTGAGCCTCCGGCATCTCTGTCTACTGGAGCTGATTTAATTTATTCAGGTGGATATATTTATACACCTCGAGGAACAAGTACAACATATTATCGGTACGATGTTTCCGGAAATACGTGGGCGACCATGACTGCTGCTCCAGGAAATATTCAAGCAGAGCAAAAGGGAGTGTATGCTGGTGGAAATATTTACTATTTTACAGGTGCTTCAAATACGTTTTATGCATATAACATAGCAGGAAATTCATGGAGTACTCTGGCAACATCACCAGCTACTGTCGCAAATGGCGATTCTCTTGCTTATCCAGGAAGCGGTGATTATATTTATGCATCGCGTGGAAACAATACCCAAACCATGTGGCGATATAGTATTTCAGGTAATTCATGGAGTGATATTGGAATGGCAGATTTACCTACAAATGTACTCATGTACATTGGTTCACGGTTAATGAGTGACGGTACTGATATTTACGCTTTAACAGGCGGAACAGGAAAGCCAAAATTGTACAAATACGTCATAGGAACAGATACATGGTCTTCAGTATCAGATTTGCCTTTTTCCCCATATTACGGTACAGACA
The DNA here is from genome assembly GCA_964556475.1 of uncultured Gammaproteobacteria bacterium. GTDB lineage: Bacteria > Patescibacteriota > Microgenomatia > UBA1406 > HO2-37-13b > CAZKVU01. The sequence goes on from CAZKVU010000010.1 coordinate 6,186, forward strand.
TGACGTATTATTCAGGAAAAATGTATGTTCAAGCAGGATATTATCGAAAAGATTTTTATGAATATACAATTGCTACAAATACTTGGAGAATGCTCGAAAAACTTCAAGGCTTTTCAGCAAGCGACGTTGGTCCATTCACCGGTGGAGCATTAGCTAATAATGGAAGTGGAACAATTTTTTCAGTGTGGGGTTCAACATTCCAAAGAATGCAATCATATACTGTTTCATCTGATTTATATCAAGCATCAGGCACCTGGACATCAGGTACGATTGACCTCACATTTGTACGCTCATACTCAACGCTAACAGCTACAACAACAACTCCGGGAACCTCGACTGTGACATTTGAAACGAGAACGTCTGCTGATGGATCAACATGGTCATCATGGCAAAGTTTAAGCGGTAATTCAATACAATCTGCAGCTAATAGATATATTCAAGTGCGCGCTACTCTCACGGCTGATTCGGGAAATGATCAAACACCGATTTTATCAGACTTCACCATTACATATACACAGGATGACACTGCGCCAACTAATGCATCATCGTTTACTGGTTCATCTCAACAGGTGAGTGGGACATCAATAACAACAGGTAATACATATTCGTACCCTCATCCATACTTTACTTGGACTGGAGCGTCTGATACGGAATCAACAATTGCTGGGTATTATGTTTACTTCGGGACTAACAGTTCTGCTGATCCGGCGACATTAGGCAGCTTACAAACAACTGCAAGCTTTGTTGTGACAGAAAATCTTACCAATAGCACGACATATTATTTACGTGTAAAGACAAAGGATTCATCAGGTAACGTCAGTAGTGCAACAACTGGTTTTACATATGTGTTTGGGGGCGTAACTGCATCATCTGTAACATATACAGCAACAGCTGATTTTACCGGTACTAATACTAATACGTCATCATCAGGTGATGAAATAAAGTTAGCAGCTGATAGCGGAGGTATTTGGCAGCAGGAAAGAATATCGCTTGCTCCAGCATCGCTTACATATGGTGCAAATTGGGCATATGTATCAACATCAAACAAACTCTATACATTTCGAGGTGGTGCTACAACAACATTCTACAGTCTTGATGTTGCTACAAATACATGGTCGACTCTTGCTGTAGCTCCTGCCACCGTAAACTATGGATGGGTTGTTGAGGGGCCCAGTGGATATTTATATGGTGCTCGCGGTGGTGCAACATCATCTTTCTGGCGTTACGATATTGCGCTCAATACATGGGATGATGCTGCTGCTGCTGACGCTCCGTTAACTCTTTCAGGTGGATCGTCTGCCAAATATGATGGATCACGATATATTTATGTTACTCGCGGTTCAAGTGATGATGCATTCTTTAGATATGACACACAAACAGATTCATGGGATACGATGGCAAATGCGTCATTTGATGTCTTGAACGCGATGTATCAAGGTGGCGATTTGGCATATGATCTAAGTGATACTATTTATGCAATTCAAGGTGGTGGATATTCAGGCTTTTCAAAGTATTCTATTGCTTCAAATTCATGGACTTTGTTACCAGCATTACCTCACATAGCTCAAAATGATGGATCAATTTCTTATGTTGCTTCACAGGAGGCAATCTATTATGTTGTGGGAAACAATAAAACAACATTTTACAAATATGACATTGCTTCAGAAACATGGACTGAGCTCAATGAAGTGCCTGCAACTATTGGTCAGGGCGCAGACTTAAAAGATATAAGCGGAAAACTATATTTAATACGTGGTAATTCAACTCAGAATATATTTACTTTTAACACAACAACGAATCAATGGCTCATTCCAACTTTGGGGCTCTTTGATACATTTTATCGAGGAACAGATTACCATCCGTTTGGTTCAGGAGCAGACATTGTAAAAGGAAATAGCAATTATTATTACATCACAAAAGGGAATTATGATACGTTATTCATTCGGTACGATGCTTCTTCAGGTTCAGTATTAAAGCTTTCAGATGTTCCTGTAGGTATGCAATCAGGTAGTGATTTAGTATATGATAGTACAAATAGTAAAATTTATGCAATCGGCCAGGCCAATAACACGGGTTTTTATCAATATGATATTGCTACAGATGTATGGAGCGAGATAACAACAGATCCTTTGACTGCTGCACCCGGAGCTGGCGCAAGTTTGGTGTATGACGGGAGCCAATATATTTATTATGCGCGAGGTGCATCAACGACAAGCTTTTATCGATACGATACGTCAGCTGTTGCAGGTGCTCGATGGTCTACATTGACAGGGGCGCCAGGTACGTTATTAACTGGCGCAGATTTGGTGTATAAGTCGGGTAATATTTATACAGCTCGCGGCGGTGCTACAACAACATTTTATCGATATAGTGTATCGGGGGGAACATGGAGTACGATGACAGCGGTGACAAGTACTGTGAGCACAGATGGATTTTCTGTTGATGGAGGAGATAGCGACTCAATTATTACCTGTCGAGGTGGAAATGCTGCAGAATGCTACAAATATTCGATATCAGGAAATTCATGGTCTGCGACTGATACCTCAGTTGCTAATTATACAACTGGGGCTTCTGGAGGTTCTGGATCTTATCGTATGTTTTCCATTGCCGGTGCGGGAACAAATACATTTTCAGATGGCTTGTATTCATTTGTAATGGAGACATCGTCATCTTCGTTCCAAGCAACCGGTTCGTATGAGTCACAATCACACGATCTGACGTCGGTTTATAAGTTTGGTAATTTAGTCATTAATTATGTAGAAGGAGCCTCAGGGACAACACTTACACCATACACACGATCGTCTTCAGATGGAAACAGCTGGTCAACATGGACCGCTGCGGCAAGCAAAAAAACAATAGGTACGGCGTATACTTACGAAATAAAATCCCCTGATAATAGATACATTCAAGTACGCATTGACTTAACCTCAAATGGAGGTTTATATACTGATGTAATAGATTCATACAGCATTAGTTATTACGCAGATTCGAGCGCTCCATCAAACCCATCGTCGCTCAATGCATATTCAACATCGGGTCAGGGTACCAGTATTACTACAAATACATGGTATAACTACACAGCGCCAAATTTTGATTGGCCTGATGCAGATGCTGTTGGTGGGGCTACAGATGGAACTGGTGGTGCTGGCGTGATCGGATATTATGTGTATTTTGGAACAAATGGCAGTGCAGATCCTCAAACAGATGGTTCATATCAGACAACCACAGCATACACCGCCTCAAGTTTAACGTCTGGTCAAACATATTATTTACGCATTAAAACAAAAGATGATGCGGCTAATGTCAGCGCAACATCGTGGCAGCCATTTGTTTATAAATTTGATAATACGGTTCCAACGAATCCAACAACAGTGACAGCTGATCCACCAGGATATTCGGCAACAAACAGTTTCGATTTCAGCTGGAACGCAGGTTCAGACAGTGAGTCAGGAATTTCACAATATTGTTACAAAACTGGCGAAGTCGGCTCAACAGATACATGTATTGGTACGACATCGGTCACTGATATCGGAGCTTATGATACAGGTGCTAACACTTTTTATGTTCGTGCAAAAGATGCTGCAGGTAATTATGCCTCATCATATGTTAATGCTTCATATTACTACAGTTCAACCGCACCGAGTGCTCCGCAGAATGTCACTGCAACACCTTCAACAAATACAGTAAATGAATTTGCGTTTCAATGGGATCCTCCGGCAACCTATTCTGGCGCTCAGGAAAACTTGCGGTATTATTATTCTGTTAATGCACTTCCTACTGCCGACAATGTAAATCAAGTTGGTTTAGCAGTTACATATGTATCGTCAGGAGCATATGCAACACAAGCAGGAGAAAATGTATTTTATGTCGTTGCAAAAGACGAAGCGGGTAATATTGATTACAATGTTTATGGATCAGCTTCGTTCACAGCAGATACTACCGCACCCGGTGTGCCAACAGATATGGAAATTGCTGATGTCTCTGATAAATCAACCGAAAGCTGGAAGCTGGCGCTAACGTGGAATCCACCAGACGATGAAGGTTCAGGAATATCAATATATAGAATTTATAGATCTTCAACAACAAGCGCAAATTGTTCAACGAATATTGATGATTTTACTTTAAAAGCCTCAACCAGTGATCCATCATATGTTAATTCCAACCTCACACAATCGACATACTATTATTGCGTCAAAGCATGTGACTCGACAGGAAATTGTTCTGCACCAAGCGAAACCGTATCAATGTATCCTGACGGGCGATGGGAGAGTGCACCATCAATGACCGCAAGTCCGTCGGCATCGATGAAAACTCGTAGCGGTGAAATCACATGGACAACAAATCGCGAATCAAGCAGCTTTGTCAAATATGGTAAGTCTTCAGGCAGCTATGGCGATGAGGTTGGTTCATCAAGTCAGGTAACAGCACACGTTGTAAAGTTGAAAGACCTCGTTCCAGGGTTGCAATATTTTTATAAAGTTCTTTGGACTGATGAGGATGGAAATACTGGTTCAAGTAGTGAATTGACTTTTTCAACCAATTCTGCGCCAACAGTTGCAGATGTTAAAGTGACCGATGCAAGCATCTCTTCTGCATATGTTTCGGCAACAATAACATATGCAACAAAAGCTTATATCCAGTACGGTCCCACAACTTCATATGGAGGTTCGGTTGATGTACCTGTGTCTCGTTCTGGTGGTGAATACTCAGTTAAATTAGAGGATCTTGAAGAAGATACAGAATATCATGTACGCATTGTCACAGAAGACGATGAGGGTAATGTATACAATGGTGAAGATAAAACATTCCAAACATTACCAATTCCTAAAATCAGCGCACTCAAGGTTCAGCAGGTTGCAGGTCTCCCAATGGCTGCAGTTAGATTAACTTGGACGGCGAATACAGATATCTCAACAATTGTTACATACTATCCAAATGCTAATCCAGAACAGGCAAAAGATAAGATAAATCTAACACGTTCGATTCAGCATGAATTAATTATTGAGAATCTAAAAGATGAATCTGATTATACAATCTTAATTAAAGGTCGTGATTTAGCTGGAAATGAGGCTGCAGCTGATCCTATAAAGCTTAAAACGGCTGCTGATTTGCGTCCGCCAGAGATTGTCAATCTTACTGTAGAAAGTCAAATTATTGGTGTAGGAGATGAGGCAAAAGCTCAAATAAATGTCTGTTGGGATACAGACGAACCTTCAACAGGACAGGTCGAATATAATCTTGGAACATCATTAACGTATGGATCTACAACCCAAGAGGATGCAAGTTTGTCTTCAAATCACTGTGCAACCATTTCTGGAGCTAAGCCGTCACAGATATATCAAGTTAGAGCATTGTCAAAGGATAAATCAAACAATCTTGCAACCTCTCCAGACACAGTTATTGTCACACCAAGTGCATCAAAGGACGTTTTAAGCTTAGTTATTAATAATCTATCTGGTATCTTTGGTTTTCTCGATAGAATTAAAAAGTAATCATAATTATGTCAAACACATTCATCAAAACAACAGGTTTAAATAAAAAGTTTATCGTTGGTGATACTGAGGTTGAAGTTCTTAAGGGAATTGATGTTGAGATTGAGAAGGGTGATTTCGCAATCATATTTGGACCATCAGGATCAGGAAAATCAACACTGCTTCATACACTTATTGGCCTTGAACAACCAACCGATGGTTCAGTTTATATGGAAGATAAGAGTATCTATGAAATGTCTCAAGATGAGCGTGCTCAATATCGACGTAATAAAGTAGGAATGATTTATCAGCAGGCTTTATGGATAAGCGCACTTGATGTGCTTGGCAATATTACCTTCGCTTTACATTTACTTGATAAGGATGCACAGGAAATTGAGCAGAAGGGCATGGATGCACTTAAGATGGTTGGTATGGAAAGATGGGCTCACTATCGTCCTTCTGAACTTAGTTCAGGTCAACAGCAAAAAATTAGCTTAGCGCGGGCAATGGTAGTTGATCCTGCTTTGCTTATCGCAGACGAGCCTACAGGAAATTTGGATACAGTATCGGGATTGAACCTTGTCCAGACATTTTTAGATGTTAATGCAAAAGGAATTACCATCTTGATGATTACACATGATTTGGATTATCTGAAGTATGCATCAAAATTAATTCATATACTTGATGGTAAAGCTGTTGAAACATACAAAACAAAAAAGAGAGTTTTGAAGGTTGGGGAGATTGGCACAAATGAACCTGGTAAAAAACATACATTAGATTTACGCAGCCCAGATTATCTAAAACAGCTTGGATTGTAATTATGGAAAAAGAAACACCTGAACAAAATTTGGTCGTCATAACTCAGCTGCATAAACGCACTTCTATGCGAGATGTTCTCAAGAGGATAATTATATGGCTTGCTAATCCTGCTAATCTGATTCATGTAGTTAAACATATTATTGTTTCACTACCACGATATACACGGTCAGCATTTGCTTTTATTACTTTTTTTATAGTACTTGTTCATTTTAGTATTTCGCGTGTGTATGAAGGCTTAACACGAATTCCTCTTATCGGACGAGTATTTTTGCTACTCGGGAACACAGTAGGAAAGATTATTAGCGCGCCTATTAATAGAATTATTCAGAAACTTGAGTCAGTGAGACCTTTCCAGGTTCGTCAATCATATCTTATATATCTCGCATTTCAAAATTTACAAGTTCGTAAGAGTCGTACCCTCGTTACAATGCTTGGCATGTCGGTTGGCGTTGGAATAATCGTTTATCTATTGTCATTGGGATATGGTATCGAACGGCTTGTTATTAGTCAGGTAGCCTCTTTAAATGAATTGAAGATCATTGACGTAACATCAGGGAAAAGTTCGAATAGGAGAATTGATGATAAGATTATGAAAAAAATTAGCCAGGATAAAAAAATTGAAAAAGTCATACCGCTTATATCTTTGGTTGGGCGAGTGAATTTTAAGAAAGCTCGAACAGATATTATGATTCATGGAATAACTCAAGATTACATTGATACAGTTCAGATTAAACCAATCTCTGGAAAAACATTTAGCATGAAAAACAATAATTATAGTGCTGATTCTGGAATAGACAATTCGATGGTTAAAGGTTTATCATCTGAACTCAAAAACGGAGTAATCGGTCAACCAATAATGAATAACGTTGTTGAATTTAACATTCTGCCTGGAACGGCTGCACCAGTTCGTGAAACATGTGATATTTTTGGCAACCAAATTGGGTATACAACTCGTGTTGAAGGGGGATTGAATGGAAAAGAAGTATGGGGCTCTAAATACATATCACAGGAAGAAAACGGTCGAAGTGGTTATGATGAAAAAAATGATATTTATCTTGGCGAATGGATGTATGCAAAATATCCAATTTTTACAAAGGATAGTGAAGAAAAACTGACTCCTGATATTGATGATAATGGTCATCAAACATGGAAATTTGGTTGTGTGCGCAGGATTGACGTTCATGATGTCCAACTTGTTAAGACTGTTTTACCGCAAGGTGCTCAAGTATTAGGGCAGGCAACTGCTAGTGCCTCGTTAACAACAACACCTTCTCCAACAGATGCAGCATCAACATCATCTGCTTCACTTCAAAGTCTTTTACAGACAGAAGGGGTTGTTGCAACAGGCTCGGCTCAACCTCAATTTACAACCGAAGTAATTTCAACAGATTCAGCTGGTGTTGAATTTGTTCGATTGGTCACTGCATCAAGCTCAGCAAGTATTAAGGAAAAAGAAAAAAAATTAAAATTTGAAAATAAACCATCGGGTGAGGCTATTGTATCGACGGGACTTATGAAATTGTTGGGGCTAAATGAGAAAAATATCATTGGAAAAGAATTTACCATGCAGTTCATTGTTGTTAAAACGCTTCGTCCCGATATAGATGGCCGTCAACTTTCAGACGAAGTAAAATATAAGGTTGTTGGTTTAGTAAAAAACGAACAAGAACAGTTTTTCTATGTGCCATTCCGTGATCTTCTTAATCTTGGAGTACAAAATTATTCTCAAATGAAAGTTTTAATCCGTGATAAAGATTCATTGAACGATATTCGAGTTCAGATAGAGGAGCTTGGTTACTCAACAAGTTCATCAGCTGACACTGTAGCCCAGATTGAATCACTTTTCAGAAGCCTGCGTTTGGTGCTTGCATCAATTGGACTGATTGCTCTTATAGTTGCTTCGTTAGGCATGTTTAATACGCTGACGGTTTCACTGCTTGAAAGGACACGTGAGATTGGTGGTATGAAGGTGATAGGAATGGTGTCTGAAGAAGTACAAGATCTCTTTCTTGGTGAGGCTATGATTATGGGTTTTTCTGGAGGGATTGGGGGAATTATTATTGGCTATCTTCTCGGTCAGACAACATCCTTACTCATTTCAATTTTCTCACTGAGTCGTGGATATGGATATTTGCAAGTTTCATATATACCTTTTACCTTTATTATCTTTATACTTTTATTATCATTTATTGTGGGTATTGTGACCGGAATGTATCCTGCACGAAGGGCAAAAAACACTTCTGCACTTAATGCACTAAGGTATGAATAAAAAAATATGGCGCGATTAAACTTTACTGAAAAAAAATCAACCCAATTTCGTAGGGAATTTGTTTATTTCGTACTAACAAGTGGTATCACTGCTGGTGTTATTGTTGGGACAGTTGTTTTTTTTGTACCACATGTGCGAAATATAAAGCTGAAATTTCCAACAATGAATTTTAGCCGGTCACATGATACGTCATCCCAGATCAATATAGAAGGAAAAAAAATTAATGATATTGAATATGCTGATCCTTGGCTTACGTTATCAGAAGTATGGAAACATAAGAATAACAATGTCATCATCATTGATCTCCGTAATGAAAAGGATTATCAGAAACATAATTTCAAGAATACAGTTAATATTGTTTTCCCATATGGAAAACAAAAGGATGAATACATGGTATTCTTGCAAAATGTAAAAAAGAAGGCAAAGGGGTATGATACGATTGTGTTGTTACCATATAGCGGTATGTCGTTATCTGGAGAAGAAGCCTATGATGTGTTAAAAAAAGGTGGTCTGAAACATATCCGTCTTTTAAAAATAGGATGGAATGAGATGTATAATCTTCCAAATTTATGGATACCAGAGCATTCTTGGGGAACATTTACAGTAAGCACATACATAAATAGCTCAGAAAATTAATTGTGTGAGCATGAAATAGTTTGAGGCTAATGAATCTCATAAATATTATCTTTTCAGCAGTAGCGCGATGGTATAATACTCGTTTATGAAAACAAAAATACACAAACATGCAAATGGACTCACAACAGTGCTTGTTGATACTGAGGCATTTCCATCATTAACATCGCTTCTTCTTGTTGGCGCTGGTTCTCGCTATGAAACTCTCGCAAACAACGGAGTAGCACATTTCTTTGAGCATATGGCTTTTAAGGGAAGTGCAAAATATCCAGACGCCTTTACGCTTTCCTCGATCATTGAGGGGCTCGGGGGAGTGTTTAACGCATTCACCAGCAAAGATTATACCGGCTACTATGTTAAAGCTCCTTCACGGCACGCAGATGAGGTTGTAGATGTCATTGCAGATATGATTCAGCAACCAAACCTTCTTGAGGAGGAAATTGAACGTGAAAAAGGTGTTATCGTGCAGGAAATCAGCATGTATGAAGATACTCCGCAGCGTCGCATTTTCGACCTTTATGAAACACTTCTGTATCCGAAAGTTCCGCTAGGTTATGATATAACAGGTACTCCCCAAACCGTCACGGCATTTACAAAGAAAACATTCACCGATTACATGGCCAGCTTATACCATCCAAATAACGCTGTGCTCATTCTGGCTGGAGGATTATCAACCAATCATAATTCACGAAAGAGTTTTGCTGACTATATTGACCTAGCTGATGAGAAGTTTAAGCATTGGAAGAAAAATAAAACAGCAGGATTTGAGCCGATTAAAGAACATCAAACCAAGCCAGCGCTTCTTTTAAGTTATAAGAAATCAGAGCAGGCTCATTTATGTATTGGTTATCGCACATTTTCACGTTTTGATAAAAGAAGATATGTTCTGTCAGTCTTAAGTGCGATACTGGGTAGTGGTATGTCATCGCGACTTTTCATAGAAGTCAGAGAGAGAAGAGGTCTATGCTATTCGATTGGAACATCAAATGATTTTTATCATGATACCGGTAATACATTAACCTATGCAGGCGTTTCAACTGACATTAAGAAAGTAAAAGAAACTATTCGCGTTATCCTATTTGAACTTCATAAGCTTGCAGATGAGGGCGTGAGCGAGGAAGAGCTTGTACGTTCACAGGAGCTTATTAAAGGCCGTATTATTCTTTCAATGGAGGATACCTTTAATGTAGCCGATACGTATGGTAAACAAATGTTACATGAAGGCAAATTGCGACCGGTTGACGAGATCATGCGTAAAATTTCTGCGGTTACAACACAGGAAGTTCAGGATCTTGCCAAAGAGATATTCGTAGAAAAGCATTTAAATCTTGCACTTATCGGACCCTTCAAAAAAGAAGCAGAATTCCAGGCTTTACTTAAGTGACCATCGCTTCCCAGTTCAATTAAATCCCGTTAGCACCGATGATGACGACAACATCGCTGTCGCTTGGTGCGGTTTCTCCAGATGGCATGTTGGTTGCTATTTCGTAGTTTAATACGCCTGCGAGCTTCTTGCCAAGATCATTTGCGCTTTGGTTCAGAACAACAACAGTTGAAGTATCATACTGTTTTTGAGCGTTATCCTTTGCGCCAACTGTTACGCCTTCAACGCCCTTAATTTTTGTTTCAATGGTTGATGCGGCACCTTGTGTGCTGCTTGCGTTGAGGATGGCAACTGAGTACTCCTTTTGCTCTTCAGTTGGTGACGGTGTACCAGTGAGCTTCTTATTTGCATCATCTTTTGATTCTTCTGCGCCAAGTACTTTTGTATTTGAATTTGCTGTTGTACCTGGGTTATTTTGTCCATTTTTGCTCAGTGATTCTGTGTTTACCGGTGTAACATCGATAATTTTGTTGGTTGATGGACGATAGAGGATAGCTTTTTTAATTGATGCGTATATCAAGACTTTATCGCCATTTTCTGCAGCTTTGAAGAAGGGCTGGCTCTTCAGTTTTGTTTTGTCGGTTACAGTGGCAATAGTTGGCACTTCTTTTTCAGGCACATTCATGAGCTTAGCCACAGCGGTAATTGTTTTTTTTGCGTCAACAATATCTGCTGCATTTTTGACTTGCTTATATTGATAATAAAAATAGCCAGACGAGCCAATTGCAGCGATAAATAACAGCACAAGTACGCTTTTAAACACTCCTGATTTTGATGGTACTAATTTTGATAAAGCACTGTTTGTTTGACCTTCTGATTTCATAGATGATTTGAGATTTTTAATAGGCATGTGACTCATTCTAGATCGTTGTTCACCAAAATGCAAGTAGTTTTGAACGTAATTTACTTACAAATGCTGTTTGTTGGTGTTACACCATTCCATGTTAATCCTTGTGCAGTAACACCGAGGATATTTGATGTGTAACAACCTGCAGATACATTTAAGAGTTGAGTTGTAGCAATACCGTTCGCTTGAGTTGTTGCATTTAATGTCTGATAGGTTGATCCATTTTTGAGCACTCTGAAGTTTACAACCGCGCCTGCAACAGGATTATTAAAGTTATCCTTTACTGAAATTGAGATGTTTAAATTTTTATCATTATTTTTTCCTCCTGAAAGGGTATAGCTTATGGTGTCGACAATTGATTGTGTTGCCTGGGGTGGGCTCATGGTAAAGTTCACTGAACCTTGTCCAGTCAGACTTCGTGAATCAGTTACAGCCACATTGACGGAATGACTGCCTTGTGCAAGGGAACTAATGTCCAGCGATGCTGTGTATGTTCCTAGAGTTGCTGTTTCCGTAAATACTAATGGTGTGCTCGAGCTATCAAGTTGGCTAACAAATGCAGTATCAGCCAAACCGGTTATTGGAGCACCGTTTTCATCGATAACGGCGGTTGTTACAGTAGCTGTTGTGTCAGTGCCGATTGTGTAGTTTGCTTTATCGCTTGTTACGTTTGCTGATACTGATGGTCCTGCATTCAGTCTGATCGATACCGCGCTGATTGACCATGACCAGTTGATGGCTGAGTGCCACTCTAAGGTTACTGATGCAGCACCTGGTTCTGCTCCTCCTTGACCTGCGATATTATTATTTGATGTATGTTGTGACCAGATTTGAGCTGTATCGTTTCGAGGCGTTGCTGTATTTGCACCGCCGTCTGGATATGTAGAAAGCGCGCCGATGACGATCTGATTCGCGGCAGAAGGTACAGTCACTGTTTGATCTGCTGCCTGAGTATTATCCCAAAGGTCACTTCCGGCTCCAACATGTGTTGCAATTGGGTTGGTATTATTAACATTTCGTACTGTTGTTGAGGCGAATACCTGATCTTCTGGATTTGCTGACCACGTTGCACTTACCTGAGCAGTACCAACTGGTGGATTACTCATATACCACATTTCTGTTGCGCGATCCCGATGAGTATCTCGTCGAATAAAGGTAAGTGGCTGGCCTCCATATGTTAGCGAGGTTACCTGTGCTGTTGGGTTCAAAGCAGCTCTATATGAAACCGAAACAAGTAAGAATGGATCAGTTCCGCTTACCGTGTGATTCCATGTAAGTGTTGTTCCGCTATTTTGGCTTGCTGTTGAAACCTCGCCGATTTCAGCAGGAGGCTGAAGTGGAGGCTGGTTTGCGGTTAAGAATGCCTGATTCATGTAATAGGTTCCATCAGCAACATACGCATTCATCATGTCGTCGAAATCAACCTGGAAGTCCCACCAGTTAGGTAATGTTTTAGAACTGTAGGTGAGGGTATTGTTGGCGTTTGGCATGTTCTGCATCCACCATTTAAGATAACCTTCCTGTGTGCAGCCCCACTCAGTACAGTTAAAGCGTTTTTTTGTACCGGTTCCCTGTGGATTCCATGATTCGCAGTAACTATTTACCCGTGATGTATTGCTGTAGTCATAATCATATCGACCATTTGGAGGGAAGTGAACATTGCCGCAGCGGGCGCTTCGAGCATATGTTTGACCATTATCACCTGAATACTGAAGCCAGAATAGATCACCTCCTTGAATATTTCCGATCAAGCCTTCCATATAGTGACCATAGCTGTGGAGTGCTAAATCAGCGGTTCGGGAAAAATCAAATTCAAAGAAGACGAAAGAATCCTGACCGTTACAAAATGGCTGGCTTGGAATGGTAGCGGGTTGAACAAGATTGCGGAATTTATTACTTGAAATGACATATTCCATACCCGGACTCGTGTCAAATCCTGTTCGTGGATCTGCCCAAACCCAGACTTGATCAATATCTAAATCATGGATTTTCTGACAAAGATTATTGTCTGAAAGGATTTGTTGATAGCTTTGCTCCCAGTCTCCATTACCGCTTGGGCGTGAACCTTGAATGTCAGTGCTTTCAACAACATTTACTTGTATTGATGAAGTAGCGTTTGCATCTTGATATTTATGGAAAGCTGATGATGTTGAAAGTAAAGTTCGTAAATTTTGCGAAAGCACATCTGGGTTATATACGTAATTATTTCCAGCAGGGAAGTATTTGAGTTCCAATACGCGTACCTCCTTAGGATATGTATCGTTGCCAATGGCTTGTGCCGATGGTGCGGTGAGTAAGAAGGAGAGCAAGATAAATGCTGATGAAAGAGCGAAATATGTAATTTTTCTATTTTTCAATATCATATATATATGATTTATATGAATCATGACATACCTTATTTGCCTTGTCAAATCAATTTGAGAAAGATTGATATATCAACGCAAAGTCGTCAAGATTGTCATTTTTCTGCTGTTCTGAGCTCCACGTCATTTGAACCTTGTATGCTTTTCCGCTTTTTACAAACAAAACTGTGGTTTGTGAAACCGATGAATCAAATGACCAGTCATAAATAAGTGCAGGTACACCATCAACAGTTGTGTTTTGCGTTTTTTCTGCATGCTGTTTACCCAGAGGATCAGACTCAAAATACGACTGTAAATCCATATCAGTATCTTCCGCACGAACAACAACATCTGGAGTTGATTGATATTGATTAATACGCGTTTGCTTACCAAAAGGATATATATGTCCGTCTAAATAACCATCATAATCCGGATAAGGCGCATCAGCAGTTTCAGCTTTCCAGCTTGAAGGGTACTTTACCGAGAAATGAAGTTGCGGATGTGTGTATGTTGCTTGAGTAATGTTTTGCGCTTGTTGTTTTGCTGTTTCCGGAATAATAATGCCTTCCGATAATGTTACGCGTGGTTTCGGCGTGATTTCCAGAGCTGTCATTATGGTGGGCGAGGGGTATATAGAAACTGAAGAATCAGGAGTATTGGTTACTTTAGGTATCATTTTAACAGCTGAAAGAGTTTTTTGAATAGTAGTTCGAAAAGATGTTTGAGGCTTTGTAGAAGGATTCTTTTGGAAGAAAAGTAGATAAAATAAGCAGACACTGATGAGCAATAAACCTCCAATACTTATAATAATGTATTTTTTATCCATTCGATCCAGATTCTACCACCAAAGAAATATAATGTAAAGCACGGTTAGAATGTAAAAGGTTGACGTATTCCTAATGTATGGAACCATTCGCCGTGACGCATGAGTTGGTCGTTTGTAGGGCCATTATCATACCATAACAAATATCCATTCCCACCATTACATGCGCCTGCATCACCCGTATCAGTGTCATTTGCCTCACCATTTGTGGCGCCACCTTTGTTACCGCTTGAATAAAACGACCATGTATTTGTACAGGCGCTTGGTGTTCCAGAAAGCGTGACGTTTTTGTCAACGGCAGAATCAGTCGTTGAATCATCAAAAATCATGTTATACCAGTCCTGTGCACCGGCATTTAAAATTGCCGCAGCAACAGTTATATATGTATCAGCTAATCCTACGCCAGCATGATTATCAAAGGTCCCATTGCTCAGGTTTGTAACGGTTCCTGATGAAATATTAAGACCTGCAGCAGCTTGGCCAGTGAAAGAATAATAGTTAGCATTAATTGTGCCTCCAGAAATTGAAAAATCGTACCCAGTTGAGCCTGAATCTTTTTGTATAAGCGTAGGATTCATGCTGTCCCCAATAAGCTGGATTGTTTCTCCAGAACCAGCTGTTAAACCATCACTTGTTTGCATCAACGTTAATGTTTTCTGTGTATTTGTGCTTGCCGGGTCCTGATAGACTATAAAGAGATAGACAGCGCCACGAGTTGGGTTAGTACCAGCATCATCAATCTTAAATTGTACATTTGTTGTTCCGTCGGTAAATGTACTCGTTGTTGATGCATCACCTATATCAGCACCGTCACGATAAACATCCCATGCATTTGTAGGAGAGGTTACACAATCTGCAGCTTTACACCTTATATAATATGCATATTGGTTTGCAGATCCACCAAGTGTTCCGCCCGAGAATGCAAATTCAAGGTTATCCTGAGTTCCGGTACCCATAAACATACTTGGTGAGAATGAGTCGTCCCATGTACTATCAGCGTAATTCAGTTTTAGAGTACCCTCATCTTGTGGTGTTTCAGTAACGTTATCCGGAATGACAAAATCATTCCAAAGCTTGTTTGATCCACTGGTTTGATCGTGCTTAAATGATACGAGATATGAGTTTGCCGTTGTTATCCCGGCTGCTTCGGTAGACGATCCAAAGTAACTATTATAATATCGTGCTTTATGAGCTGCTGCGGAGAAGGCGAGATCGGCAGTAGAATTACCCGAGTAGTATCCGTATTTTTCATTAGCTGCGAGAATGGTTCCAGCAGTGGAATCATTCATATAGACAGCCCTTGTGGCGATGTCGATTGTATTTCCAGCAAGATACCATGTCATAGCAGTTGTACCTGCAGTATGAGGACCAATTCCACTATCTGCGACACTATATATTTCATTACCCACAAAGATATTATTGCTTGAGTTAGCGTCGAGCGTGACGCCATCAGCAGATAGCCCAGACACCTTGTAAATTTTGTTATTGATTACTGCATTGCCTCCATCTTGGTCAAAATACACACCGGGATCACAGCTTGTGACAATATTGTCAGCAAAAATATTTCGGGCGCCATGCCATGCAGCAAGGCAGTCACCGTTTCCGGTAACTGTTTCTACACGATTGCCAATTACATCAGCGGTGTTTCCAGAACTTACATTGACTCCATCCTGTGTGGCATTAAGAATGTAGTTATACAGGAAGCCCTGAGATTCTCCTTGAACTGTATACGACCTATTGAGGCTTGATGAAGAATCAGCGCGTATTGTTCTATGGTTATTATGCAAATAGCTATAAGAGATTGATACACCTTCGCTTGAATTTGATCCGGTGATACCTTCAAAATCAATACCATATTTCAAAGATGTTTCTGCGCCCAGATAGGATGCTTTTGCATACTTCATCACTGTTTCCGAGCCGGCTGCTCCCGTGATATAGCCTTTATTTGTTGTATGCGCGGTTGCCTCTGCAAAGTCGAGGACTTGATAAGTATCACCAGAACGAATCCCGTCAACAATGGATACATCATCACCGCTTGCAAGTGCAAGGGTAGAGGGGTTACCGATCACAGTAATGGTATCTGAACCGGATTCGGTTGAATCGATAATGAGATAATACCCCTTAGTGCCTTGCTTGTCATGAATATAACGGCCTATACCTTCGTCAGCTGCAGAAATGAGTGATTCGACCGACAATGTGAGTACACATTTGTTGCCCGTGCATGAAACTGTCGGGTTCGAGTCAGTAACAGACGAGGTGTCATTGATCGTAAGGGAGTCATCGGTGCCTGTTGCACAATTTGTTGAATCAGATTGAATCGTGTCACTAATAGGATATATTCTGCCAATAGCAAGCCCGCTCGACATGCGGACATATTTATTATTATGCTGATCGTTCGTATAGCTTTCATTCGCGCAAATAAATCCTTCACGAGTTGTGTCATCAATGGTGTCGGTGTCTGTACCCGTATCAGTTTCTGTTCCTATAATTGCAAGATATCCTGTTGAGCTTGTATTTATACCTGATTGAACTGATGCATTTGAATTTAATCTAACTGTTGCATTAGTGTTGATAATCAGTGTTCCGGCATTTTCGATTGTACAGTTCGTACAGCTTGGTGGGGAAGAGTTTGCATTAATTTCAATACAGATGTCGTCTGTATTACACAGTGTTGAATCACCCTGGGCAAGTCCACTCATTGTTTGAAATGTTGCTCCAGAAGAAATGGTGAAGCGCCCACGAACATCAAGATTATCACCGCCGCCATTACCGAGAGTAACAGTACCAGCAGTTACATTAAATGTGTTAGTTAGATTCGCATTTGAAACAAGCATTGGATCTTGAATGGTCCATCCGCCGCCGGAGCCGTTAAAAGTTACCATACAAAAATCACTCGAACCATTTAAGTTTCCGGATACAGTGCGCCCGGTAGATGTTGATAAAAAGCTGACGCGTGGATATGTTGCCCCACAGGTACTAGAAAATGTTCCTCCCATTGTCCACGAACCGCTTACATTGTATTGATCATCATCATCACCGGTGATCGTAGAACTACTTTCAGTTACGACATTAGTGACAGCTACATCAGATTGGAATGTCCCTGTTTCAGGATTCCAGGTATTACCGGTGACAAGATAGACAGTGTCTTGCGATGTTTGACTGGTAACGTCAAAGTTATAGTCATAATTCGTGCTTCCATCTAAAAAGATGTCATAAAAAATATCTTCACCACCAGCAGTATTATCATAATTATTGAGATCCTCGCCAACAAATGTTTGGTTGTCTGCACTACCAAAGGAGACATGATCGGCATATAGACGCATATCTGAAATATTTCCGGTACCATCGTATTTTGTTACTGCAACAGCTTCATTTGCATCTGCTACGCTTTGTAAGAATACGGTAACAGACTGTCCGCTCGTCGGAGCGGCAGCAGGTTCAAGTGAAAACGTCCCAGACGATGTGGTGGTAGAATCACCCTGCAAAGTACCATCATATGCAACCTTAACAGTTTGGCTGTCAGTACAATTTGTTGATCGGTCAAATTGCTTACATGATCCGGAAATGGTAAAGCCTGCTAACTTCGCAAACTCAAAATTAGCGTTTTGTCGCAAAACAACACCAACTTGTCCAGTTCCAGCAGCTCTTTCTGAGGCAGAAATATGCCCAAGGTCGCCGGCTGTAAATGCCCATGATGTTTCAGAGCTCCATGATATAGTTGTTGAGTCGGTTGACTTGTAATATGCTTGTTCAGACGAATCCTTGATGATGCTTGCATATAAATCAGTATTCGTTGAATCATACGTTAATGAAACAGATGTAATATTTGTTTCACTTGACCATGGGGCAGTAAGGGATTCCCAGTCAGGGGAGCAGGTATTATTTGTACAATCTGCGAAACGTACCATAGGAACAGAGCTTTCAACAGTTGTATAGGCAATTTTACAATCATCAGTTGCTGGGCATACAACAACTCCTTTTGTACGGGCATTTGTGTTCAATTGAACAGAATTACCATCTGCACAGGTTGCCGAAGAATTACAGTCGAAATAATACATTTTTTCGTTACCGAAATCATCATATCCAGACCACGTTCCTTTACAGTCAGTAGCGCCCAAGCTGCAATCTAACGAAACCTGCGAAGCTGCAAATGGATTACCCGAACTTGCATCAAGAATCGTTTCAGTGCTTGATGAGCAGGCAGCATTATCACAGTCAACAAATACAGTTTCTGTATCAGTACTATCGTTATATATAAGTTTACAGTCAGAGCTTCCACCAGTACAATCAATGGCGACGTGCTGGGCAACGCTGGTTCCACCGGTTGTTGTGTCAATATTCGTTGGAGTTTCACCGGTACAGTTGACAGATGAGCAATCAATATACCTTATATCGGTATTTGTTCCATCCTGATAGATAATTCTGCAGTCTCCTGAGGCAATACACCAGATATCTTGTTGAAGCCAATAGCTTCCTGTTTGACCGTTATTCACGTTTGTTTGTACAGTATTATTTGTTACGGTTGAACAGGTTGCATTACCACAGTCAGCTAATACAAGTGAGCCTGATGATAAGTCATTATCAAGATAGACGATCTGGCAATCAGTAGCAGAAATACAATAAATTTCAGGAAAAGCCTTTGGTGACGAACCGTTACCTACATCTGCATTTACTGCAGTGATAGTAGGCGTATCACAATCGTCATCATTACAATCAATCATATTGACGTCAGGCGTTGTTGTATCCAAATTATCACCGTATGCGATTTTACAATCTGCACCACTGCTGAAACAAAAAATAGATGGATTGGCATCCATTTCAGATGAGCTTCCGACGTCTGTGTCAATTTCGCGAGGAGTACCTGTTCCAAAAGATGAACAATCTGCATTATCACAATCAACAAAGACGAGGGCAGGTGTTGTTGTGTCGTGATCGTCTATGTACACAATTTTACAGTTTGTAGCAGAAGGACAGGTAATATCGACATCATCACGACCTTCGCTTCCGCTTGTACCAATATCGCTGTCAATGGCACTTGACGTTTGTACTGCTCCGGTAGAAGCCATTGGATAATGGTACATTTTAGTTGCTGTTGAGCTTGTTTTTGATAAAACCCATACGTTCGTACCGTCTGAAGCAACAGAATATGTGTCATCACTCACATTTGCGATGGTCGTGAGATTTTCGCGAGCTTCATTAAAGTCAGAATCTAACACAGCGGATTTTAGATTTGAACCATCCTGATAGACCATCATTGCATCTGAGTTGCTGGTTGCTACGAGCACTGGTCGATCTGACGCAGATAGAGGAGTACCAAAGGCAATATCACCGGGAGTTATATCGGTAAAAGCGCATGTGCCACTTAGATTGCTGATATTCATGATGTCAAATTCAGTGTCTGTTGAAGTATCAGAATATGCAGCCATGACTGCTGTGTCGCTTACTTGAGCAATAGATACCATAAATGAACTTCCGAGGGTGCCTTGATTAGCAGATGTACACAGCGTTCCCTGAGCATCTGCACTTGCAGTATTGATACGCCGACCTTCGACTGCTTCGCCGCTGTCGTCGATCCAAAATACATGAATAATATTGTTAGATACGGCAATACTCGGATTGTAATTATCACTGTCCCCTGAGTCCACATCGACATTTCCTCCCCAGCTTGTTCCATTTGATGATTTTTGATAATAGACTTTTCCTCCATCATTATGGAAGGCGTACCAGTTGCTGTTAACGTATGCAACTTTTCTTTGAAGACCTCCGAATTGAGTTTCAGCTTCTGTGATACCACCGGAAACAATGACCGAGTCCACGGCAATTTGCCAGAAGCGATCTTCCTGATACACGATTTTTTTTGGATCAGGCTGTTTGTATTGATCTTGAGCAGCAAGGACAGCACCGTTCGTATTTTGAGAAGAATCTGGGTTGGTATCGGCTTTTCCATTGCCTGTTTTCTGTGCTTTTGCTAAGGCCTGTTTAAATGAATCAGTCTGTCTGATGGTGTTAAAATTTTCTGTTGATGAGTCAGTTATATCTGTCTCCGAATTCTGAGCTTCCGGATTTTGAACTTCCTGTTCAGGAATATCTTGCTCGATCATAGTCAGTTTTCCTATCCGGTAGAAGGCAGGGGAATCTGTTGGGGATT
Organism: uncultured Gammaproteobacteria bacterium; assembly: GCA_964556475.1. GTDB lineage: Bacteria > Patescibacteriota > Microgenomatia > UBA1406 > HO2-37-13b > CAZKVU01. The sequence continues at coordinate 26,922 of CAZKVU010000010.1, forward strand.
GATAGGTATATCCAAGCTTTATTTCATCGCCTTTTTTAAGTTTGACGTACCAGCTAATCACTTTTGTGGGGAAAAGATTGTCAGTCTGAGTGCCTAATACTTTTGGTTTTGAATCAGCCTGTGAATTAGTCTGTGAATCAGCCTGTGCGACTTTTTTTGAGCTCTCTTTCTTAAATGAAACCAGAGTTTCAGGATCGATCATACCATGATACCCGTTATCAGCGTCAGCATTGTTTGGCTTAATACTGAAATGAAGATGGGGACCAGTTGAAAGACCGCTGTTCCCAGAAAGTCCTATTAATTGACCTCGACTGACTTCATCACCTTCCTTAACATCAAGCTCTTTAAGGTGGCCGTAATAGCTTTTACCCCAGACATGCGAAATAATAATGGTTTTTCCGTAATCTCCGTTCCCGGAAAAAGCGACGGTACCATCATCCGTTGCATAAATTTCCGTGCCCATTGGCATGTCAATGTCGATACCATCATGGCCTTCCATATTGTTTCCTTTTAAGATTTTATTGACGAGTTCTTCAATACCATAACTTTCGCCGAAGCCTAGAGTGATGGTGTGGTCTCCGGAGTATGGCTTTTTTAGGTTGTTTGTGTCGGCAGCATAGACTCTTTCTGTTGTGTTATCTTCAATGGTGTCGCTTGATTTGAGGACTGATGAAAAAATTTCTCCTTCGGAGGCTGATGTAATATCGAACACCTCAGGCACAGTATCAGTAATAACACCTTCAAAGTCCTTGTTTGCTTTTACAGTGATGTACATCGGGTAGGGAAGAACTGGGTACAAACGAGTTGCTGATTCACGTTCAACATCGAAATCAACATTTTCCTGCACTTTGAAGCTATCGTCTATGCTGTAAGTGCCATTTTTTGTAACGGCCGTGAGTTTTAATTTGTATGTTCCAATTTGTTCGGGCGTGAATTTTGCTGCATAATCAGGTTCAAGTGTAAATTCTTTTTTACCGCAAACTTCATTGACCACTATATCTTTATTTTTGCTTGTAAGATCAGTTTTCGTGCTATCAGGTTGAAGAATCTCGAGCGTGAGATCTGCGTCACAGACTATTTCTCCGGTTTCATCAAGAACAGCCATGTCAACCAATGCCTCTTGTTTTGGTAAATAAATAGATTTGTTCGTGTTGAGTGCTAATACGCCCCATAAGAAGTCCTGTTTTGTTTGTTCACCAGACTCGTCGGTAACAGTAAGCGTATATTTACCCGGTACCATTGATCTCGGAGGCAGCACGGTAATACGGAAGCCGTCCGGTGAAGGGTCTTCAGAGTAGTGAAGTTCGTATGTTTCCCCATGGGAGCCTTTCGCTTCAATTTTGAGCAAATGATCGCGTTTTTTCTCGGCAATAAATTCGATTGGGTGGTTTGTTGAGTAAACGGAGTCCCTCAGTTTGTGAATTGTAGCTTTTTCCAGGGTTATTTTTTTGATGGTACTGCTGATGCTGTTAGAGACGACATCAAGGGAATCACCAACACCTTTAACGAATCCAGAGTCATTAAGTGAGTCGGAGAGTTTATCGACTGAACTTGGTTTTTTATCAGCCGGAGGGAGGGTGGGTGTTGGTGATACATCACCAGACTGATTATTGGTTACGTCAGGTGGGGTTGTTGGGGTTGGCACTTCTATCGTTGGTGATACAGAGTCTGAATTTTCAGGTGTTCCTTGATTTTCAACCGGAGACACTTCCGGAGTAACGACTGGTTCCTGAGTTTGGTCAGATGGATTTTCTTGTGGCCCTTCTGGCGTTACAACTGGTTCTTGCGGCTTGCTGTTTTCAGTTTCAGGAGCAGGGGAAACAACTTGCTCTTGTGCAGATACAGGGATAACTATAATATAGAAAAGATAGTACACGAGTAGTCCAATGTGAAATATTTTTTTTCGCCTCGATACTTTCATGTTTTAGAATGCTGCCTTGTAATTTAATGTAATACTGCCAAGTCGAACCCAGTTGCTTGATTGTGAGCCCATACGCAGGAAGATGATAACTGATTCATCAGCAGCATCCCATTCAGGGGCAGATGCATCATCGAGGGTTGAATCATCAATTGTTACGTTCGTCCATGTTTGGGCTACTCCAGAAACGTTACTCGTTGAGGATGCGACCGCTGACGTTGTTTCGTCGTCTTTATATACTCGTACGTCAAGCAAATTGTTTGCTGAGCTTGTACTGTTGGTTGCAAAGTTGACGACCATAGCATTCGACGTCTCCCAGGCATAAAAGTCTTTTGGCAGTTTTACTTTCACTGCAACAGTGTAGTAGTGAAGGGTAGAGGCAGAGCGGGATACTTGATAATAGTTTCTGAATGCGTTTGCGGTTGAGTCTGTATCTGACGTGACGGTTACGGTTGTATTAGAATCTGTGCCTGCTCCATAGAACGCTGAAAGGCTTCCGCCTGGGTATTCAGGATAAAGCATGATTGTTTTTGATGGCTGACTTGCACCATTAAACAGTGGATTTGAGGCTGATGTTGCAGAGGCGATGTCGAACGTGAAACCATTGGTTGTACTCCCAATGGTGAGCTTATTGTTTGCCGACCTAAAGACAGAAACAGGAGAAGTTGTGCCAAATGTTATGCCTGAGGCAGCATCGCTATCGTCTGAGGCGAGAAGCACTGAATATGTTCCGGCATCTGCAATGGTAAGACCTCTATCCCAACCTGCACCAACATACATAGCCGTTTCGCTTGCAGCGCCTCCGGTAATGCCGTCTATTGAAATTGCATAAAGCGTATCGGCATCGCCTGAGCTGTTATCTGTGGTTATATGGAGGCCTGCATTGGTATCAGATGAATCTACATCGTCACCCTGCGCGAAAATAATTTGTGCACCATCGACACCATTTGTTGTTGTTCGAAAACCATTTGAGGAAAGTGAAAGCATGTCTGCTGTTATGGTAGCGGTCGCAAGGAGGGTAACATTTTGGCCGCCATCAAGATTAACATCAAGATCATCATTTACCTGGAGGAGCCCTGCAAGAGTAAGACCTCCGGTAGAACCGAATGACGTATTTGTATCACCGATATGCGTGATGATGTTTGAGTTCATATCGATACCAGTATCCCAGCCGGTGCCGATATAGAGTGCGGTTTCGGTACCTGACCCTGCGGTAATACTGCTGATGTTGATAGCATATTGTGTGCTGCTATTGATTCCGCTTGCATCGATTTTGAGTCCGTTGATCGTATCGCCGGAGTCAGCTGAACCAACAAAGGTGATATGTGCTGCAGAATTGGTATCGCCACTTGCTGCATCTGAAGCAGCAGTGAAGTTCAGATCGAGTCCATCAACACCATTTGCGGTCGTACCAAATCCAGAGTTGGTGAGTTGTACAATGTCAACGGTGTTCGCTATAGATGTATCGACAAGTAATCCATAATCTCCAGCCTCGTTTGAGGTTAAGCGCGTTTTATCTGTCGAGGTTGTTTGAGATATAACACCACCCGTTGAAGTGTAAGGGCTTGCGCCGCCAGTGCCGATACAATCTGTCCATCCTGAATTCTGATAACATCTGAATTTGTTATCAAACGTATTGTAGTAGATATAACCTTCCGCACCGCCAGCAGGATCACCGGTATCAGATTTAACATCAAGTCCGAGGAAGTCGGGAGTAGTCGAACCAGCTCCACCAACACCGATTTGAAGTGTGGCAATGGTTGAAGCACCTGAGGCACCAACTTGAATTTTGAGTGCTGTTCCATCTGACGTAATATCATCGCCGTTGACAGCGAGATCATCAGCTAGGGTAAGTCCTCCAGACGTGTCAAAATCGGTACCAGCATTACCAATGTTCACGATAGGATCAGCAGTCATATCAAGATCATCTGCCAACGACAGTCCACCTGTCGAGGTAAAGTCGGTTGCTGCATTCCCGATGTTAAGAATGGTGCCTGCATTAAGATTAATACCGGTAAACCATCCTGTTCCAATATTGAGCGCAGTATAGGTAGATTGACCACCTCCAATATTGCCAATGTTTATACCATATAGTGTATCTCCATCGTCTGAGCTGTCGGTAACAGCGATATTGATTGCGGCATTCGTATCGGTTGCATCAATGTCATCGCCCTGGGTAAAGGCAATTGAAAGTCCGTCAATTGCGTTAGTTACTGTTCCTTGGCCTGCATTTGTTATAGCCAGAAGGTCTGCAGTCGGAGCAGCAGAAGCGGTGAACGTGACATTTTCACCTGCGGCTAAGTTCACATCCATATCATCATTCACGGTGAGAATATCGGCGAGGGTAAGACCACCTGTCGAGGTAAAGTCGGTACTTGCATCCCCAATATTCACGAGCGTGTTTGCATTGAGATTGATACCGGTATCCCAGCCAGCGCCGATAGAAAGGGCTGTTTCTGTTGCTGCACTGCCGGTAATGCCGTCAATTTGAAGTCCATACAGTGTATCAGCATCGCCCGAGCTGTTCGTAATTGCAATATGAGCAGCAGCGTTAGTGTCAGATGAATCAGCGTCGTCGGCTTGAGTGAAGTTAATTGCTAATCCATCAACAGCATCGGTGACTGTTCCATTGGCGTTGGTTATTTGAACCAAATCAACCGTAGGGGCTACGGACGTATCAACGAGGAGTCCATAATCGCCAGCTTCGGCCATCGTGAGTTGTACTTTGTCAGTTGAAGTTCCCTTGGTGATTATGCCACCAGCCGAATTAAACGGACTCGAGCCTGATCCAATACAGTTTGTCCACCCGGTATTCTGGTAACACCTAAATACGTTGTCAAACGTATTGTAGTAGATGTAACCTTCCGCACCACCAGCAGGGTCACCAGTGTCAGATTTTACATCAAGACCCAAGAAGTCGGGAGTAGTTGAACCTGAGCCGCCTGCCCCAATTAATACGGTCGAGATGCTTCCTGTTCCAGCAGCCTGTAATGTAATCGCGCCCGTTGATGTGAATGTTGTTGTTGCGCCATCAAGTACGATATTAGTATCTGCGATGGTAACGTCTCCATTAGAATCAAATGTACCAGCTAGAGTAAGTCCACCACTTGAGGTAAAGTCTGTGCCTGCATCTCCTATATTCACGAGTGTGTTTGCATTGAGGTCGATTCCGGTATCCCAACCAGAGCCCACGTTTATTGCCGTTTCACTTGCAGCTCCTGCAGTTATTCCTGTAACTTGAATACCATATAGAATATCAGCATCGCCAGAGCTTGTCGTTACAGAAACATGTAATGCAGCATTCGTATCCGTGGAATCCGCATCATCACCTTGAACAAGCAGTATTGACAAAGCGTCGATTCCATTGCTTGTTGTTCCAAAGCCAGCATTGTTAATACCGACGATATCTGAAGTTGGGGCAGCAGTAGTAACAATTCTGACATCTTCACCTGCAGCTAAGTTCACGTCCACATCGTCATTCACCGTTAAAATATCATCAAGGGTAAGGCCTCCGGTTGACGTAAAATCTGTATTTGCGCTGCCAATATTCACGAGCGTGTTTGCATTGAGGTCGATTCCAGTATCCCAACCAGCACCGATTGATAGAGCAGTTTCCGTTGAAGATCCACCAGTTATACCGTCGATGAGCAAGCCATACAGCGTATCAGCATCGCCTGAGCTGTTCGTTATGGCAATATGCGCTGCTGCGTTTGTATCTGATGCGTCAGCATCATCGGCCTGAACAAAGGTAATAGACAGGCCATCAATACCAGTTGTTGTGACGCCTTGGCCTGAGTTTGTGATATCCACAAGATCCACGGTCGGAGCAGCACTTGCTACAACTCTAAATTGAGTGTCTGCATCAGTAGATATAACCACATCACCCGTACCAGCTGCTGTGAGGGTAAGATCCTCATTTGAGGCAGTCGTCATATCGGTGCTCGCTCCAGAAAAGGAAAGCCCAGTTGAACCTATGGTTTTGTTCGTAAATATTTCAGAACCGGCCAGGGTAGCTAGGGTGCCAGTAGTTGGTAATGTCACGTTCGTACTTGATGTTGTAGTAAGCGTGAGAGCATTTGCACCACTAACTGTAAAATCAGCAGGGAAGGTGATGGTACTGCCATCAGCAACTTTAAGTGTACCTGTCGTATCTGCGCCTCCGCTTGAATCCTGAACTGTCAGGCCGGCAACTTTTTTAGCATTGAATGCGTAGGGAACCGAGGCAAGTCGAACACGCGGATCCATTTCGCCATCGCCGTTGAATTCCACAGTGAGATACCAGGAGTCATCATTAAAATCGAGACTTGCAAGACTTTGATGAGTTCCAAGTGCAACTTGAAAAACTCCATCAGTTACAGCAACTTGGCTGGTGCCTGAATTCCAGGTTTCCGTCCACTGAGAAGCACCACCGCTTGAGGCTTTATAAAGCCTGAAGATGAAATCATAATTTCCGTTTGTTACATTGGTGCCATTTGTGTTTGCAACTTTACCTTGGAAGTTAATTTTTTGATTAATACCTGCAGCCGCTTCAACCTTTGGAGCATAAGAAAAGGCTATAGAAAAAGAAAAGAATAGAAGAAAAACCGATGCTAAAAACCGTTTTAATTTTGACATGTCCTTATACTTTCATAGTAATAAATGCTTGAGGCTCTGTCAAGCCTCAAAGTGACATTTTTTACGCTCGTTTTTTCGATGAAAAATCAACTTTCGAAAAACGGGTTACAATTGAGCTCGAATTTTTAATTGAGAAAAATTTATGAAAAATAGAATATTCCGAAAGAAATTTTCTCTTATTTTTCCAGCGAGTTTTAAGAGCGAGTTTTATTAGTGAGTTTTTTTAACGTGTTTAGAACGTGCCTGAGGCTATCATGGTAAGAGTGTCGGCGTAATCATCAGCAGCAGGTGTTGTATTCGAAGCTTTTGCTTTGAGTGTGAATGAACCGCGCCCGCCACTAATTTGAGCGCCGGAAGATGAATATAATTCTCGAATTGTTGTGTCAACTACTCCGACATTCTCACTGGCGCCGGTATAAGGGGATTGTGCCGCAAGCGGTCCACCTGAGCTTTCAGTGTCTGAGCTATTTTGAGCCCCAAACCCTTCGCTTTGCCCGGATAAATCTACCGAGCCGGAACTAATCGTATAATTGAGCACAGAACTTTTTAAACCATTATTTTGGCCTGAAATATACACATACCCCCCATACTCAGCATTCGTATCTAAGTCTATCCAGACTTTATTTGTTGCGGTCGTTACAGAACCCACTGCTAAATCCCCAAAGGCAACAGCATACGGTGCTGCGGTTTCGGTATCAGTACTCGAGATATCGATATCAAACGTTATTGATACGCTCGATGTAGCCGCAGAGGCTTCAGGCCCAAGGCCGGTTTCTGTATAGTTTCCCTGACGAGATTTAACCTTCACTTTGTAGGTCGTGTTCGCAGCGAGACCAATAATGAATTCACCAGAGGCACCGCCCCAGTTTGTATATGTTTGAAAGTCTTCCGAACCAAGAGATGCGCCAATTGTATTATCATTTTGAACCCAGTTTGTTGTCACCCAGTTATCGGTACTGATGGCAATTGCATATGTGGCATCAGTTGGGTCTCCGCTCCACTTGTTAATAGTAATTTTGAGCTTGTTATACCAGCTTCCTGAGTTCACGAATGTTGGGGCAGACGGTACATTGGCGTTTTGTGCCATTTGCAGGCCTGCACCGAGATTATACGTTGTAGAAGTGAGCTTTCCGGCAATCTCGCCCATGATACCCTCCATATTATAATTTGAAGAACTAATACTATCCTCGCCACCTGAACCGAAGCCAAAGCTATTGAGCTTGTAGTTCGTTGAAGCGGGGAGTGCTAGGAAGAAGAACAGGTTGCACGACATGCTCAAGGTTAAAAGTTGAGCACAAATTTGCTTCATCACGCTTGATGGTTGTTTGTCATCTTTGCCCTGATGCTCTAATTTTTGAACTGGTCGGTATAACATGTTATTGTGTTTTTTGTGTAAATACGTGATCTTTATTTAATTCTACAGAACTTAGCATATCATAGAAATCATTTGATAAATCATCAGCGGTATAGCCTTTCATATTGACCACAAGCAATATACTCCCGGTCTTATAAAATGCGTTGACATTAAAAACTCCTGCCTTCTTTTTGAATATCAGAAACGTGCGATCGCCAATTTTTTTATTGATTTCCTGATATTCGTTTGATCGACTCCTACGTAATCTGACACCAGAGTCCTCATCGAGCGAATCGACATTACTTTTATTAACATACGCAATTATGGTTGTTTTAGGTCGGCCTGTATTGATTTGGTAATCACATTCCTTATCTTTTCGTGTAACGATGATGTTGTAGGGAATAGTAATAGTGAAACATCCATCAACATCAAAAACAGTTGCCTTTGCTGGGCCTTTTTTTGATAAATCCGTGGTTTTCCACATTTCATTTGATTCTTTTTGTGAGTCAATATACTCCTTGGATCTATCTGAGATTTGGTCTGTACGAAGGCTTTTTCCTGCTAATAGCTTTTGACCATAAGGAGAGAGCAAAAATCCAATGATCAAAATACTGATAAGGAGTATAACAAAGACAATTTTTTTCTTCATATTAACTTGTTTTGCTTCGCCTTGAACGATACTTTTTGATAATAATCGGCATGAGTATCACGATTCCAATAAAGATCGGATTTATGTATACATACGACTCCTGATGTTTAAAATTGGTTTTTTTGATACTGTCATTACCTTTGATCGTAAATGTATTAATTGATATAGGCAAGCTGAATACGATTGGTTTTATATCAATTTCAAGCCTCCTTCGTGATGATGGAAATACATATGCTGATGACGTATTAATGACTCCTTTCTTAATCAGGCGGCCGAATATATCCCGGATTTCAACTCTCCCATATGGTACTAAATGAATATTTCCTTCGTTTTGAAATGTAATATCGATCTTCTGAGGGTAGAACAATTCAATCACATGTTCTGGCCAGTCAACTTCTTTAATTGATAGATTGTATTGTTCACCACCAGTTTTTTTAAGCAGAATGAGAGACGAAACCGCAGGCAATATATATGTTTTACCCCCAGCACCTTTTTGCGGTTTTTGCCGTACAACGATACCGGCATAATGACCACCTGGAGATAAGTCCTGACGGTTTAATATTTGAACCTCAACATCACGTTTTTCATGCGCTTCAAGCTCAATTTCTGGATAAGGAAGATGAATAAATGAGGAAAGCGAGTATGTATAGCTATCACTTTTTTCTCCTAAAAATTGGACAAGGCCATCTAAATCTCCTTGCTTAAAATTAATTGCCGCGAGATCGAGATTAACTGCGTAATCATTGTAATTAGCGACTTGGATATCAATTGTTTTTTCCTCTTCGATAGCGGAAATTTCAACCTCTATCACCGCTGGATTGATCTCAATGCCTGATTTCTTACTAGGATTTTTTATGATTGAGCTCGTGCTTGCTTCTGAATCGACAGCAGGTTCTTGAGTAGGTGATAATGCAAAGGCAGATGGGGCTATGATTGCACACAATACGAGATACGTAATAGATAATGCTATTTTATTCATAGTACTCATTGTACTATTTTCCGGTCGCTATTTTTTCTTTGAGCGTATGCGTCGAATCCACGAGATAATAGTTGACCGAATGCCTAGGAAGGCAAACATGCCTACTGTAAGTCCAACCAGCAGTATCTTCCACGGCACTACCCAAAATGATACGGTTGCTTCAAGAGGAACATCACGTTCACCATTGTCATACACGAGGAGTGCATGTGCAGTGTATTTACCGATGCGAAATTTGTCTGCCTTAGCGAGGTCGTAGGTTGTTTTGAATGTGGTGACCCCTTTCGCTGTCTCAATATCTTTCTTCTTTTCATCCGGAACCCTCAAGATCATGGCATCATTCCAGGATGTGGTGAAGGTTCGTTGTGTTTTGGGGAGAATATTACCACGTCCGGGATTTAAGGGGATAATAGCCATTTGTTTTTGCTTGAGTGAATCAATGAAGATATCACCACCGGGAATCAGATGGATATTACCGGTATTTTTGACTTTGATATTGAACGTTGTTGGTAAATATTCATAAAACAAATGATCGGTGGTAAAGTCAATCAGTTGTAGTTCACGTTTTGCATGAGGACTCTTCACTTCAAGTAAGATTGAAACGGCTGGTGCACCAGTAATCACTGCTTCACCTGCGCCTGCCTGCTTTTCTTGTATGCGCCTGAAGATCACACCGTAGTAATATCCGAGTCCTGCTGTTTTTGCCGGGGTAATAGAGACCGTAATGGTTTTTGTCTGGTTTGGTGCTAAGATAAATTGCGGAGCTGAAAAACTAATCCATTGATAGAATTCATCAGTATCTTCAATATCAATCAGTTTTGGTGCTGATCCATCTTCCGATGCTTCAAATTTAGCCAGTACAATCTCCATATACTCAGTTTCATTTCCATTGTTTTTGATCTTAATCGGTGCACTGACTTTTTTACCAGGATCAGTTAACAAATTCAAAAAAGTAGGTGAGATCGTCAGATTAATACCGCTTTGTGGTAATTTGCCTTCAGGAACAGAAAGTGTTGGTTGTGCTTTTGTGTCTGTATCAGAGGATTGAGGAGTCTTAACAGATAGTGAGGGGGATTGGGCTGAAACAACATTCACGATCGGTGAACATACTGTAAGAATAGTAAAAACCACGATCAAAATCGTATATGTTAGTTTATATGTATATGCTTTCTGTTGAGTATTCATTTTTTACGTTTACGTAACTTTTGTATTAATTGATAGATTAAAAGCGGCGAAATAATAATAAGAATTGCTCCGCCGATCAGCTTCCACGGCACTACCCAAAATGATACGGTTGCTTCAAGAGGAACATCACGTTCACCATTGTCATACACGAGGAGTGCATGTGCAGTGTATTTACCGATGCGAAATTTGTCTGCCTTAGCGAGGTCGTAGGTTGTTTTGAATGTGGTGACCCCTTTCGCTGTCTCAATATCTTTCTTCTTTTCATCCGGAACCCTCAAGATCATGGCATCATTCCAGGATGTGGTGAAGGTTCGTTGTGTTTTGGGGAGAATATTACCACGTCCGGGATTTAAGGGGATAATAGCCATTTGTTTTTGCTTGAGTGAATCAATGAAGATATCACCACCGGGAATCAGATGGATATTACCGGTATTTTTGACTTTGATATTGAACGTTGTTGGTAAATATTCATAAAACAAATGATCGGTGGTAAAGTCAATCAGTTGTAGTTCACGTTTTGCATGAGGACTCTTCACTTCAAGTAAGATTGAAACGGCTGGTGCACCAGTAATCACTGCTTCACCTGCGCCTGCCTGCTTTTCTTGTATGCGCCTGAAGATCACACCGTAGTAATATCCGAGTCCTGCTGTTTTTGCCGGGGTAATAGAGACCGTAATGGTTTTTGTCTGGTTTGGTGCTAAGATAAATTGCGGAGCTGAAAAACTAATCCATTGATAGAATTCATCAGTATCTTCAATATCAATCAGTTTTGGTGCTGATCCATCTTCCGATGCTTCAAATTTAGCCAGTACAATCTCCATATACTCAGTTTCATTTCCATTGTTTTTGATCTTAATCGGTGCACTGACTTTTTTACCAGGATCAGTTAACAAATTCAAAAAAGTAGGTGAGATCGTCAGATTAATACCGCTTTGTGGTAATTTGCCTTCAGGAACAGAAAGTGTTGGTTGTGCTTTTGTGTCTGTATCAGAGGATTGAGGAGTCTTAACAGATAGTGAGGGGGATTGGGCCTGTGCGAATACACCGAGTAGAGGTGTACATATCATTACAAATATAAAGACAAGTATAAGACCAGCATTTCTGAGTGTCGATTTAAACGTTCTCATGATGAATACTGAGTATTTAAGCATAAGATGAACTCAAATACAAGTAGCATTGCAGTGAAAGGAAAAGATAGCGATTAGAAGTTAGCCGCACCGATAACAGTCAGCGTGTCAGTATAATCATCTGCAGCTTCGTTCACAGTTGATGCAGCAGCGCGGATATTAAATGTAATACCATCACTGTCGCCAGGCCCGTTTGAAATTGCAATTTCTTCAAACGTTGTTGAAAGGGTTCCTCCGGTGTCAGAATCTCCATCATATTCTGCGTCAATCGATGGCGTACCTGAACCTGAACCATTGCTGACCGTAACATCAAGATTATAAAATTCGCTTCCCGCAGAATAATCAGTTGGAGCATCGTTAACTGTGCCTTGTGTATCAATTTGGTCGCTTGTTGTTGCTGAATTTAAGTATCCGGTTGCACTTTTCGTCCATGCGATCCATCCATTACCTGCGTTTGTATCAACGTCAATCGTAACGTTACCGCTAACGACTGAAGATGTTGATAAGTCTCCTAATGCAATAGTGTTGCCGGAAAGCGCAAAGTTAAATGTTGGTGTAACTGCTGCAGTAACGGTTATGAGATCTGCACCGCTTGCAACAATATCAACCGCTACTGCTTTTGTATCAATGACGGCAGGACCTGAAGTACGAGTATTTATGGTTATTTCGACGGTACCACCTGAGCTTGGATTAGTTATACCTCCGGTGATGTAGTAACCATAGAGTGTTCCCGCGGTCAAATCGCTACTTGCAACTGTTACATTCTGTCCTGAAACAGCAGATGCTGCTGAACCAATACCCGGCCACGCTGTAAGCGATTCGCCTTGATATGTCGAAGGGATGCCGCTGGTACTTACGGTAATGTTTGAAGCAGTCGTGTCAACAGAAAATCCTGCTGCAAACGTAATGTATGACTGAGCTTCAGTAGCAGTAGTAGTTGGTTTTGCTACGATAAGAATTGGATTAGTTGATGAGGCGAGCTGGCTTACCTGCATTCGGCCTAATCTCACCGATGCTTCGGTTAATTCTGCAGCGTGTGTTTCCACGACAAAATATCTGAAGAGAACGAAGTTGACCACAAAAAGGGCAATAAGAATAATTGAAATCTTCCTCCTGGTAAATAGTTCACCCTTGATCATACGTTGATTAATTTAGTATGGAGAATATTTTTACTGTTGTCAAGGGAATA
>CAZKVU010000011.1:0-10802 GCA_964556475.1 uncultured Gammaproteobacteria bacterium
AACCTCATCTTCTAGGACGACCTTTTTTGGAGTAACTATTTTTAAATTCAGTGCCTTCATGTGATGTATTAAACTTACTTACCCTTAACCTCGTCAATGTTTCCAATCATATAAAACGACTGCTCCGGCACGGTATCATATTTACCCTCTATAATTGCTTTGAACCCTCGCACTGTTTCTGCAATCGGAACATATTTTCCAGGAGTTGCAGTAAACTGCTCTGCTACGAAGAAAGGCTGTGTTAGGAAGCGCTGAATTCTTCGTGCGCGCGCTACGGTAGCTTTATCATCATCTGAAAGCTCCTCAATACCTAAAATTGCAATAATATCCTGTAAATCTTTATATCTTTGCAAAATTCCAAGTACTTTTTGAGCGACATCATAGTGTTCCTGACCAATAATTTCAGGGTCAAGAGCTGCCGATGACGACGTCAGAGGATCTACAGCTGGGAATAGTGCTTGCTCCGCTAGTGAACGCTCTAAACTAATAGAGGCATCTAAATGCGAGAATGTTGCAACTGGGGCTGGATCTGTATAGTCATCTGCCGGTACGAAAACAGCCTGCATTGAGGTAATCGAACCTTTTTTTGTCGATGTAATACGCTCTTGAAGTGCAGACATTTCGCTTGAAAGCGTTGGTTGATAACCAACAGCTGATGGAATACGTCCAAGTAATGCTGAGACTTCTCCTCCTGCCTGGGCAAAACGGAACATGTTGTCGATGAACAAAAGAACATCTTGACCTTCCGTGTCTCGGAAATGTTCTGCCATAGTAACACCGGTCAGAGCAACACGAAGACGGCTCCCCGGAGGCTCATTCATTTGTCCAAATACAAGTGTTGTTTTTGGTAGAACTCCGCTATCTTTCATTTCGACGTATAAATCATTACCTTCACGTGTTCTTTCTCCAACTCCCGTAAATACGGAAACACCTCCATGTTCCGCAGCAACGCTGCGGATAAGTTCCTGAATAACAACTGTCTTACCTACACCTGCTCCACCATAAATTGCAATTTTTCCTCCCTTAATAAATGGCGTGAGGAGGTCGATAACCTTAATTCCTGTTTCAAAAACTTCTCTTTGTCCAGATTGCTCGACAAATGCCGGAGCCTCTCGGTGAATAACTGCTCCATTTTTCGTAGCATCAAGCGCTTTATGGCCATCAATTGGCTTACCAAGCACATCAAACATGCGGCCAAGAGTTTCTTTTCCGACAGGCACAGTTATCGGATCGCCTGTATTCACTACTTCCATATCCCTTTTAATACCATATGTCGAGCTCATTGCAACAGCTCGAATTCTTCCATCACCCAATATTGCTCCAACTTCAAGCGTTAACACTCCATCGTCTGTTTTAATTGTGAGTGCATCATTAACTTTCGGTGTTTGTTTTGGGTCAAAATCGATGTCGACAACGACTCCTCGAATTTCAACGACTCGTCCAATATTTGCCATATATATATGTAATTAATTAACTTCGCTTGATTCCTTTGCGGCCACCATATCAAGCAATTCATTTGTAATTTGTGACTGTCTTAGTTTATTACCTAGTAAAGTGAGACTATATATTACCTCTCCAGCATTATCTGTTGCCGCTTTCATTGCCATCATTCGTGCCGAGTGTTCTGCAGCTTCACTGTCAGCTATTGCACTTCGTATCCTTTCTCTAATATAATCCTGCACAAGAGGACCTAGCAATTCTGAAACAGTAGGCTCAATAATATAATCTGAGTTGAGTTCTTTATCGAGCTTTTGATCCTTATTCGCATCTTCCAACAGTTGTATATTCTCTACTGGTAACAGCTGCTCTGTTACTGGTTCACTTCTTAATGAGTTAATAAACTTGTTATATGTTATGGTTACTTTGGCAAATTCACCAGATAAAAATTGCTCTTCGATCGCAGTGAATACGGCAGAAACATTATCAACAAAAGGCATTTGATCTGAAAAATCAACAAAAACTTTACCTCCCATTGTTGAAACGAATTGCGCACCTTTTTGACCAATAGTTACATAGGTTGTTGCATCAACATTTCCATTACCTAGTATGTGCTTAAACAGATTTGAGTGAAAAGAACCACATAAACCCTTGTTTGATGTAACGACAATGTTTAAAGTTCTTTGACCATTTGTTTCCTTAAGCCATGGAATAGACATTTCTCGTAAATCAGAGGTGTTTGATATTACCTTTTGTAGGATTGCATCAAGTATCAATCTGTATTCACGTCCTTCCAATGCTGTTTGTTGAGCTTTTCTCATTTTAACCGCCGATACCATTTGCATGGCGTTTGTTATTTTCTTAACATTACGAACGGTTTTAATTTTCTTTTTTACCTGTCTAAAGTTCATGATTATTCAAAACTAAACGTTTTCATAAAATCCTCAACTGCTTTCTTTAAACTTTTTTCAGTTTTTTCTTCGATAATCTTAGCCTTATCTATGTCAGTTAATATTTCTTTATGTGACAAACGCATATATTCAAGGAATTGCTGTTCAAAAAGGGTAATTTTATCGGTTGGCATATTGTCAAGATAGCCTTTTCCACCGGCCCAGAACACAACTACCTGATCAGCAAGATCATATGGCCTATTCTTACCCTGTTTGAGTAATTGAGTCATACGAGCACCCCTGTCAATAAACTTCTTTGTTTCAGGATCAAGTTCAGATTCAAATTGAGCGAATGCAGCAAGTTCACGATACTGAGCTAAGTCATTTTTAAGTTTACCCGCTACAGATTTCATCGCTTTTGTTTGAGCAGCACTTCCTACACGTGAAACTGAAAGTCCAACGTTAATAGCTGGTCGGATACCTGCATTAAACAAGTCTGATTCAAGATAAATCTGACCATCAGTGATTGAAATAACGTTTGTCGGAATGTATGCAGAAACATCACCTTCTAAGGTTTCGATGATTGGTAAAGCTGTAATTGAACCACCGCCTGATTTCTCATCAAGACGACATGATCTTTCTAACAATCGTGAATGGAGGTAAAAAATATCGCCAGGATATGCCTCACGACCAGACGGTCTCCTTAATATAAGAGAAACCTGTCGGTATGCCCATGCGTGTTTTGAAAGGTCGTCATAAATAATGAGTACGTCCTTACCTTTGTTCATAAAATGTTCAGCGATTGTAGTGGCAACATACGGAGCCACGTACTGCATAGATGCTGGATCAGATGCGGTTGCAGCTACCACAATAGTATATTTCATAGCACCATTTCTCTCGAGATTGTCCACTACTGAAGCAACACTTGCGCGACGTTGCCCAATTGCATTATAGATACAAATCATGTTTTCGTTTTTCTGATTCAAGATTGCATCAATTGCAACTGTTGTTTTTCCTGTTCTTCTATCACCGATAATTAATTCACGCTGACCTCTTCCAACAGGAACAAGTGCATCAATGGCCTTTACACCTGTTTGAACAGGGACAGTAACTGATTTTCTCTTAATAACACCTGGAGCAATAGGATCAATAAATGCAGATTCCTTTGATGTGATCTTACCTTTACCATCGATTGCCTGAGCAATACCATTAACAACTCTTCCCAAATATGCATCAGTAACAGGAATTTTGAAAACTTCACCAGTTCCAGTAACTTCAGCACCCTCTTTAATATCTGTATACTGACCAAAAACAATCGCACCAACTCTGTCCTCGAGTAAATCAACGATCATTCCTTTAATTCCACCACCAAAATCAACCATTTCACCATATGGTGAGTCAGATAAACCATCGATAAAGACAACTTCATCTTTAACTTCGGTCACATAACCGACGTTTTTTTTCGTAACTTTGTTTTGAGTAGATTGAAGTTCTTTTTCAACCTCTTTAATAATATCGTTTACTATTTTCATAAGCGAAATTTAATTTTCTAATAATGAATCGACTATTTCGTTCATTTTCCCCTTGATTGAGTAATCGAGAATCATTGAACCATCAACAATTACCATGCCGCCAATCAACGTTGCATCAACTTCATTTGTTAATTGAGCTTCTTTAAGTTGTGGTAGTTCACTTTTTATTAAAGTCAATTCATCATCACTCATTTTAAATGGTGTTCTAATAACCACTTCACGAGCATTTGGGCTTTTGATCGCCTCAATAACTCTTTTCTTAATAATGGTGCGTAAATTCGTACTAATTTTCATAGGCCTTACTCTTCTTTAGCTCTTTAAAAATGTGCTCAAGCATAATCTGCTGATTTTTTGAGTCAACAAAATCTTTCAGTACACTTTCTGTCATCGTTTTACTTGTTTGAATAACATGAGCGCGTATTCCGTCGTAAAGTTTATCTTTTTCATTTTCTAAATCCTGCTTCGCCTTCAATTTCATCTCTGTGACCTCGGAGTGCGCCTTATCAAGAAGTTCTTTTTTCTTTTTCTCAGCTGAATCTTCAGCGTTTTTCATTATCTTGAGTGCCTGTGCTCGAGCATCATCAATAATTTCTTTTTCTTTCTTGTCTAATTGAGTTTCTTTGTCTTGAAGATCCTTGAGAAGACGTTCCTTCTCATTCTCCTTCTCTCTTTCGTTCTTTAAATATGCTGTGAATGGAGCATATAAAAACTTCTTGAAAATAAACAAGAATAAAAGAAAGTTAACTGTTTGTGCTATTAATAATTTAGTATCTATTCCTAATGCTTCCATAATAATTTTTTGAGTATAGAGAAACTTAATCCGTTTCCTGATTGGGTATGAGCTAACTCAGTAGCATGGTTCTCTATACTCATTTTTCTCATACCCAATACTGATTATGTAAATTTCAAAATAAGCGACACGACAAGAGCGTAAATTGCTACTGCCTCTGCGAACGCGATCGCAAGAATCATAGCTGTACGAATGGTATTTTCAGCCTCAGGATTTCTTCCTAATGCCTCCATTGCCTTTCCACCAATTATACCAATACCTATACCTGGCCCGATTGCGCCAAGACCGATAGCTAATGCTGTTGCTAAAAGTTTTGCTGCTTCACTCTCCATATATTGTCACCTCCTTAAAATATCAATTAATGATGTTCAGCTGTCGCTGAATTAATAAACACAGCTGTTAACATTGAAAAAACTAATGCCTGAATAAAACCTACAAATACCTCAAGTAGTAAAAATGGGAATGACGCAAGAACAGGAATCAGAAATGCAATAACGGCTAATAGAACTTCTCCTGCAAATACATTACCAAAAAGTCGGAAAGCGAATGAAATTATTTTTGAAAACTCAGATACGATTTCAAGAATACCAGTGAAAAAATCGATCGGGCCCTTGAAGTTTATAAATTTTGATAAGTAGGAAATACCGAGAACCTTAAAGCCATAATATTGGATGATGATAAATGCAATAATACCGAGGGCAATTGTCATATTTAGGTCAGCAGTGGCTCCGCGAAGTAAAGGAGATGGAGCTTCGTGTTCCTCTGTGGTAACTTCACTATCTACTGCGTGGTTGTCAGTTTCTTCTTTTTCACTTGTAACATGCTCTGTGATTGCTTGTTCAGACTTCTTAAGTGTAATGCTTCCAAATCCAGGTAATAAACCTAGCCAGTTAGACAAAAGAACAAATAAGAAAATTGAGGCTACAACCGGAAATACAGCATGAGTGAGAGGTCCAAGAATAGGTTCAAAAGTAGTATACAGCTTTTGAATAATGAACTTTATGAAAAAGACAATTGAAGAGTTTGAGTTGCTATTACGAGAGAAAAACAGACCAATTAAAAAAAAGAGTATGACGACGATGAAGCTCGCGAGCAGTGAGTTTGTCACTGGCACGCCTAAAAAATTAAAAATTTCCTCAGCTTTGATGCTAATGTGTAGCATTACCGTTAGCTTCTTCTTCTTTAATTAAGCGATACATATTATATATCGCTGAAATAAAACCTATAATAATAAAGAACAAAATGAAAAAAGGCTTTGAACCAAAATACGAATCAAGTCCAAAACCTAAAAATACTCCTATTACTAAAGGAGTAACTAAATAATAACCTAAGCCAGCGTATTTTGCAAGTACAAAATTACTATTATGCCTTTGCTTTAAAGAATGAGACTTTTCTTTCGTGTGAATTTCAAGGTCACGTCCAATTTTGTAATCACTCATGATAGGCTGGATAAGTTCACTGCATTGTCAATGATAATAGTCAATTCATCATTACGCTCATCTAATTTACCCTTAAACATAATGGGCTGTGCCTCATCCCATATTCTCTTCAATTTTTTATATACCTCCGGGAACACAACGGCCTCGATCGACCCAGTTCCGTCAAAAATACTAACAAAGGCCATCTTCTTGTTTGTTTTCTTAGTGCTCACTACTTTAACATTACTGATGTTGCCGGCTAATATAAGTTGCTTGCCAATATCGTCTAAATTAAGTTCCCCTATTCGCTTATGAACTTTTGCTTCAATAACATCTTTATACTGGTCCAACGCTTGTCCACTTAACGAAAAACCTATTGATTCTTGTTCCATTGCAGAGAGTGTTGTTTTTGGATCAGGTGAATGATTTGGTAGTGCATCTTGCATATATTCAATGGTACCGTCATGAAAAAGACCAAACTGGCCAGAGTCACTTTGCTTTCGCTTATCCTGGGATTCTTTCAGAGCCTGTGGATAATATTCTAATAGTACTGATCGCGAACCAAATTCATCAAAAGTTCCCGCTTTAATAAGATTCTCTACAGTTCGTTTATTCACTTTTGACAAATCAACGCGCATAAGAAAATCTCTCAAGCCAACAAACTCATGGTTATCCCGAGCTTCCAGAATCGAATCAATTGCTGCTTGTCCAACGTTTTTAATGGCAGATAATCCAAATTTGATGGTAGTACCATCGGTCGAAAAGTTCGTCTGAGAGGAGTTAATATTTGGATGATGAACGGGAATATTCATAGATTTACATTCTTCCAAAGCCTGAAAAATTTTAGCATCACGGATTGCACCAGAGGTACCATGAATTTCTGCAGTTAAGAACGATGTCATATACTCAACGGGATAATTTGCTTTCATATATGCAGTCCAATAGGCGATGAGAGCATATGATACCGAATGCGGTTTGTTAAAACCATACGCTGCAAATTTTTCAATAAAAGTAAAAAGCTTATCAACAAGGCTTTTAGAATATCCTTTCTCAACAGCTTGCTTTGCAAATTTTTCATGCTCTTTCTTCATAAGATACTTTTTCTTTTTACCCATTGCCATGCGAAAGCCATCTGCTTCACTCATTGTGTATCCTGCAATCTGATTTGCTATAGCCATAACCTGCTCCTGATATACAAGCACACCATACGTTTCTTGCAAAATCGGTTTTAAATCTGGGTGCAGATATTTAACCTTTGCAGGATTTTTCTTACCTTCGATAAAACTCGGGATCAGGTCCATAGGTCCAGGTCTATATAAAGCCACCATAGCAGTTATGTCTGACATTTTGTTTGGTTGAATATCTTGAGCAAGGCGTCTCATTCCGCGAGATTCAAGCTGAAACACACCGATAGTCTTACCTAGAGCGAGGAGTTCAAATGTCTTTTTATCATCTAGAGGGACTGTATGGATATCTATCTTTCGACCAGTCCTTTCTTGTACGAATTTAATGGCATTTTCCAGAATAGTTAAATTGCGCAGTCCAAGGAAATCAAATTTAATAAGCCCGACAGCCTCATTGTTAGAAACAGCGTTGAGATCAAGGCAATACATATCGTACTGGGTCGTAATTTTATTGCCGCGAGGTTCTCTTTGTAAAGGAACATAGTCTGTCAGGTCCTTATCAGCGATCATAACTCCAGCAGCATGCACTGAAGCATGTCGAGCAACACCTTCAAGTTTCTTACCAATATCAATAACCTTCTTTATATCCTCGTCTTGTGTATAGGCAATCTTCAGTGCTGGTGATTCGTCAAGAGCTTGATCAAGGGTAACATTAAACCCCTGTTTGCCCGTCGGTATCATTTTGGAAATACGATCTCCTTGTGAATATGACATACCAAGTGCTCGTGCCACATCTCTCACGACCATTTTAGCCTCCATTCGACCAAAGGTTATTATTTGAGCAACTTTCTCACTTCCATACTTACTCGTAACATACTCCAGCACTTTATCGCGATGAATATCAGCAAAATCCACATCAATATCAGGGGGAGTGGGACGCTCAGGATTTAAGAAACGCTCAAAAGGAACATCGTATTCAAGTGGGTTAATATCGGTAATATTGAGCACGAATCCGACAAGAGATCCTGCAACAGAGCCTCTTCCCGGTCCAACTCCTACACCCTGAGATTTTGCCCAGTTAATAAAGTCCTGAACGATAAGAAAGTATGTTGCATAACCTTTTCTACAAATAATATCAAGCTCATAATCAAGTCTATTTTTCTGCTCTTCTGTGCCTTCAATTTTAGTTTTTATACGTTCATATACAAGGTCTCTCAAATGATCTTCGGCTGTTGTTCCCTTTGGCAGCGGATACAAGGGTAATACCCACTTACCATATGGAATTTCAACATTACACTCATCAGCGATCTTCTGCGTATTTTCTATTGCCTCAGGCAGATCTAAGAAAAGCCCTTTCATTTCCTTTTCCGTTTTGAAGTAGAATTCCGGTGTATCAATCATGCTCAACGGCCTATTATCATCATAAATAGTATGTCCTGTTTGTATACAAAGTAAGACATCCTGAGCATACGCATCGTCCTTTGTTAAGTAATGAACATCATTTGTAGCTACAATCGGGATGTTGAATTTTCTTGATAGTTTAAGCAGTTCCTTATTAACATTTTCCAGGATCTCTACACCTGGTACTCTTTGTATTTCAATATAAAAATCATTGCCAAATATTTCTTTGTAACGCTGCGTTAGTCTTTCGGCTTCAGTTACTTGTCCTTCACGTAATGCAGATGGTATTTCTCCATTCAGACATCCTGAAAATGCAATAATCCCGTCGCTGTGTTCTTCGAGCAGTTCAAAATCAACTTGCGGCTTGTAATAAAAACCTTCTAAGTGGGCCTTCGAGGTTAATTTCATAAGGTTTTTGTAACCTTCAAGGTTTTTTGCCAAAAGTGTCAGATGAAAACGCTCTCGTGCAGTCTCGCCTCTGTCTAAGCGGGAACCACTTGCTTTATAGGCCTCCATGCCTATTATTGGTTTAATACCAGCTTTCTTAGCCGCAAGAAAGAATCGGAATATACCATACATTGCACCATGATCGGTAAGTGCAACAGCAGACATGCCATTATTTTTTGCTGTTTCAACAAGCTCATCAATGCGTGCCAAACCATCAAGTAGGGAGTATTCACTGTGAACGTGGAGGTGCACAAAACTCATATTGGTAGTATACAAAATTACATTGCCTTTTCTAATTCAGTTCGTATTGTTTTCGGATCAGCTTGGCCTTTCATTTCTCTCATAACAATACCAAGAAGTGCATTGATTGTACTCGTTTTGCCTGATTTGTATTGCTCAACAAGATTTGAATTATCCAACACGACTCGCTTGATAGTTTCTGCTAACACATTCATGTTCGTCTCTTTTGGATTTTCAAGCTCAACGAATTTACTCATAAATTCTGCAGGTGAAACATCTGAGGGGATTTTTTTGTTCACCATATAGTTTGCAGCTTTTTTTGCAAATGTTTCATCTAAACTCCCTTTTTTCTCAGCCTCTTTTAGATTTGCCTCGAAGCTTTTAAC
This sequence comes from uncultured Gammaproteobacteria bacterium, assembly GCA_964556475.1. GTDB lineage: Bacteria > Patescibacteriota > Microgenomatia > UBA1406 > HO2-37-13b > CAZKVU01. The sequence continues at coordinate 9,666 of CAZKVU010000011.1, forward strand.
TGTTGATGTTGATCTTGTAAGAATATACGCGTCGGCTGGCTTAACTCCAAGTTCCTCAATATATCTCTTGACCTTCTGATGGGGTAATTCCGGTATGCGGCGAGCGATTTCCTCAATGTATTCCTCGGTAAATTCAAATGGCGGGATATCTGGGTCTGGAAAATATCGGTAGTCTGAAGCCTCCTCTTTCCTTCGCTGGGAGACTGTACTATTTTGATTCTCATTAAATCCCCGTGTCTCCTGGACTGGGTATTCTCCCTTTTCAAGTAGTGGAATATGTCGTTTGACTTCATATTCAATTGCCAATTTTGCAAATCTGAATGAATTAATGTTTTTCACCTCAACTTTATATGGCGGAAGCTCTTTTGAACCCTTAATACGAACGGAAATATTTGGTTCAAGTCTCATTGATCCCTTTTCCATATCAGCACCGGATACTCCCAGACTTTGAATAATTACCTGTAGCTCTTCCAAAAATTGCTTCACATCGTCAGAGTTATCAAAATCTGGTTCAGTAACAATTTCGACAAGCGGCACCCCTGATCTATTAAAATCAACCAGTGTCTCATTGTCCTCATGGCTTAACTTGCCGGTATCCTCCTCCATGTGAACGCGGGTTATCCCAATTGTTTTTAACTCACCGCTTTTTTGTGAAGTAAATGTATATTCACCCTGATATGAAAAAGGCATGTCGTATTGGCTTATCTGATAAGCCTTAGGTAAGTCAGGGTAAAAATAATTCTTTCGATCAAATTTTGAAATTTTATTTGTTTTACAACCAAGTGCTTTCCCAATGAGTATACAGTCTTCAATTGCTTTTTTATTTGCAACAGGCAGTGCACCTGGTAGACCTAAACATACTGGGCACGTTTGAGTATTTGGTTCCTTTCCAAACCAATCAGCCGGACAACCACAAAACATTTTAGATCGAGTTCCTAATTCGACGTGTATTTCTAAACCAATTACCGGTACATATTCGTTTTTCATATTTTAGACGTCAGGATATTGTGATTTTAAAATTCTCATTCGATCAAAATGCACATCTTGTTCAAGTTGATAACCAATACTTAATAATGATCCTTCATCAAAATGTCGACCCATAAATTGCATGCCAATCGGTAATCCTTCTGATGATAG
>CAZKVU010000011.1:10902-31313 GCA_964556475.1 uncultured Gammaproteobacteria bacterium
GCATATGTTCCAAGCATAATTCGTCGCTCTGCTTCGTCAGCGAAATGATCGCGAGGAAATCCATATCGAATTCCATCGTACCTTCCAAGGTTTGAAGATACTTCTGATCGCTGAAGAATCATATAAACTGAAATTGCATACTTTGGATCAATAAGTGAAACCTTTTTTATTGTATGACCCATTTTTTCAAGATTTTTTAGAGTGCTTTCGTAAGCTGTCATAACATCTTTATCAAGATTCTGAACATATTCTTCGGCAACTCCAATTGTAAATTTTCTTGTCGTATCGATGCTGTTTAAATATGACTCCACTTTCCGATCAGATGTCGTCCCATCATATATATCATGACCAGCGAAAAGTTCAAGTAACAGTGCGGCATCAGTAACCGTTGATGTGATTGGACCAGGACAGTCCCATGAAGATCCCATTGCGATAACACCGTAACGTGAAACTCGACCATATGTAGGTTTTAAACCAACTGCGCCGCTCCATGCTGCTGGTCCTCGAATAGATCCGGCGGTTTCTGAGCCTATTGATGCAGGTGTAAGATATGCCGACATTGCAGCAGCAGATCCTCCTGATGATCCACCAGCCACTCTTTCTCGATGATATGGATTTTTAGTTGCTCCGTAATCTGATGTCTCTGTTGACGATCCATGTGCCCATGCGTCCATATTTGTTTTGCCTAGAATATTTGCTCCTGCTTTTTTTAGTCGCGCAACGACTGTTGCATCAAATTGGGGTATGTAATCATCAAGCACTTTTGAGGAAGCTGTTGTTGTAATTCCAACCGTAGAAAAATTATCCTTAATAGCAAGTGCCAATCCTTTTAATGGACCGTTCGCTTGGTTATCAAAGGTTTCATTGGTTGAAAGGTATGCGTTAAGATCTGTGTCATACTTTTTTATACGAGAAATAAAATACTTATTTACCTCATCTTGGGTAAATTTCTTTTCGTCTATTCCCTTAAGCAGTTCAACTAATGATAATCCAAGCATATTTATAAAATCCTTTTAACAACAAACTTCCCATGCTTTGTCTTTTTAGCATTTCTAAGGGCTTGTTCCTGAGTCAAAACACGAGACATATCAACCTCATCTTCGCGCATTATATTTTTGATATCAATCGTGTAAGCCAATTCAGAAATTTCCTCTGTATTAATTTCTTTGAGATTTTCAACATACTCGAGGCTTTCGCTTAATTGCTCAGGATATTTCGCGAGTTGCTCATCGGTTAAAGGTAAATTTGCCAACTGAGCTAACTTGCGAACATCATCGCTTGTTATTTTTTTTACATCTCCCATGATCGATATTGTAGCCTAAAAAGGCCCCATTAGCAATCAAAATATCGGTCAAATTCTGGGGCAGTTGGGTGTTCAGCAACTTTCTTTATTTCTTCACGCTTATATTCAATCCATAGATTGATAAAGTCATTACCAAACACATTTCCGTCCTTAAGAAAATCATGATCTCTTTCCAGTGCATTAAGAGATTCTTCCAATGAACCTGGTGTAAATTGAGATGATGTTGCATTTTTAAGTTCATATCCACTCACTTCAAGCGGCCCAAAACCAGCCTTAATCGGATCTATTTTCCGGGCAACACCGTCGAGCCCTGCCATCAACATTGCAGAAAAGCAGAGATATGGGTTTGATGATGGGTCGGGAATACGTAATTCAAGGCGTCTCGATGATGGTGTTGCTGGATATCCTGGTATTCGTACACATGTGCTCCGATTTCTATATCCAAATGCAATCGTTGTCGGCGCTTCAAATCCTGGAACTAAACGCTTATATGAATTGACCGATGGAGAAGTAATAGCTGCTAATGCTGGCGCATGCTCAAGAATACCTCCAATAAAGTACATCGCTGTTTTTGACAGTTGATGATATCCACCTTTCGAATCATAAAACACTGGCTTATCATCTTTCCATAATGACAAATGGGTATGCATACCGCTTCCATTGTGTCCATAAAGTGGTTTTGGCATAAACGTAACCATTCGATCATACGAATGAGCAACATTTTTAATAATGTGCTTAAACAGTAAGACCTTATCTGCCATTCTCAATAATGAATCAAACGTGATATCGATTTCAGCTGAGCCTGCTGTTGCGCGTTCGTGTGTATCTCGCTCAACCTCAATTCCAGCCTTTTCAAGCTCTCTCATCATCTCTTCACGAAGGTCATAATAGTAATCGTATGGAGGCATCACAAAGTACCCCTCCTGCTTTCGCACTCGATAGACATTGCTGTCATCTTCATAATTACCAACTCCGCCTTCTCGTGAAACAACATTTAGGCATGAAAATCCTTCTCTAATTTCCCAATTTGCTTCATCGAAAATAAAGAATTCAATTTCAGGTCCAAAATTCGCGATGTCCGCAATTCCCGTTTTTTTCAGATGTGATTCGGCTCGTATAGCAACTGCCCGTGGGTCTCTCCAGTATGACTGAATGCTTTCAGGTTCTGCTAAATTACATGCAAAAGCTAGAGTTGGCGCTGGGGCAAGTGGATCAACAACAGCAGAGTTTATATCAGGAATTGCAAGTGTATCGCTTTGTTCGATTGATTTGAAACCTTCAAGTGAAGATCCATCAAACGCAACTCCTTGAGTGAAAAATTTTTTGGCAAGTTTTCCATTTGTTACAAACCTCTTTGCCGGGATCGTAAAATGAAGCCATCGACCAGGTAAATCACATATTCTTAAGCTAAAATACTCAATTTTATACCGAGATATAATTCTCTCAATAGATTCTACTGTTTGAGGTTTTGCCATAGGACAACGAAAAAATGAATAATGCTTTCGTCATCAATGACTGAAGTTCACAGCCCTTCAGCGTTGAAGGTGTGATAGAATATCCTAGAAAAAATTACTATCATTGTCAAGCGATGTCAACTCAACCACGATTTGAAATTCTGCAAAAAGGCCTTAGTTTCATTGAGCTACTCATTAATTCCCAAGATATAGACTTCACTAATTTTCTTCATGAAATGGCCCAATTTCTCTCTGAATCTGCAAATTCTACATCATGTCTCATTTATGTTGTTAATGATTCAAAGAAAAGTATGAACCTTGTTGGCACAATTAATAATCGAAAAAAATTCATTGAAAAATTAGTTCTTAAAGAAGGCGAGGGTATTACTGGTTGGGTAGCAAAGAATAAAAAATATGTTTACATTTCACATAAAGCGTATACTGATCCACGCTTTAAATTTATAAAAGGGCTACCCGAAGATAAGTATGAAGGCTTTTTATCACTCCCAATTATTCTTAACGACCGATTATTAGGAATAGTTAATCTTCAATATAAGCAACCAGCACACCTAACCTCAAGGAAGATAGATATGATGCAAAGCCTTGTACATATTCTTGCGTATTCATTTTCAATCTATGTTCTTCAGCGAGAAGTCCTCGGTTTATCAGAAAAATTGGAATCACGAAAAATTATTGAAAAGGCTAAGGGAATACTCATGAAAAAATTGAACATTTCTGAAAATGAGGCATTTCAAAGAATACGCTCCGAAGCAATGAAACAACGAAAAAAAATGGAGGAATTATCTGAATCCATAGTAACAGTAGAAGAAATAGTGTAAAGTAATATTCATACAAATTTTGTAGGATCTATGTTTGATAGAATTCCTGAAGAAACTCGACATCATCACCAAAAACTAAACATGTTGCCGCTCGGGGGTCTTGAGGTTGATGAACGCCTACTCCCTGCTATGTCGTCGGGCTGGAAACCTGATAGAGTTCATGTGTTAAAAGGGGCAATTCAGTTACCACAGACCGACGTCGGCGGTGAAGTAAGTATCCGATTACAACCTGTTATATTTATTGTTGATGCTAATCCTGCTCAGGGTATTACTGTTGTTAATGCTCAGCCGGATAATGCAGATGCGCAGGAATATGAGGATTCACTAAATGGTGATTTTGATGACTTAATTTCCAGAGCATCCCCTAGCTTAACCCAGGCGCCATCTGGCCCTTCAAGATTTATGATGAAGCTTCCTGATGAGGCAGAAGCAAGGCCTCGAAGCGTTAAGAAAGTTGCGTCAGGTCCAAGCCCGAGTAATACAGATCTCGGTTATGCAGATGCTATCCGTAGGGCTATACAAAGCGGCCAGTCTTTTTATGAACATGACCCATGGAAGCATGTTCCGAGCCAGACTCAGGTTGGTTATTATCTTGCACATGGTTTAAGCAGTTTCCTTGGCGCAACTGCACCAAATTACCAGGTTATTTTGAATGAGGTTGTCTGGCCTGCAGAGGATGGGCTAGACTCTTCAGCTCTATTGCAGCCATACGCTGAAGGGTTACGAAATTTTTCTCGAAGCGCAGATGCTGTACCTGTGAATGCTACACCATTATCAGCGCCAGTTTCAGCTCTTTCTGAACCGCAACTCTAAAAAATTTCTTTCAAAGTAATTTCGCTTCTACAAGCGCCTGTGAAATCGGGTCCGATTCATCATTTACTTTTCGAGCTGTTGATATATAACGCCCATACAGTACAAAAGAAAACGAAAAGTCCTTCCAATTTGTTTGAGGAATTACTTCCATAAGGTCTCTCTCGATTTTAACAGGGTCAGACTCATCTGAAAGTTTGAACTTATTTGATAGTCGACGTATATGTGTGTCGACAACAATACCTTGCGGGTTATCAAATGCAACACTCATGATGACATTGGCTGATTTGCGTGCAACTCCAGACAATGACATTAACTCATCCATTGTCTGTGGAACCGTTCCGTTGAATTTTTCCTGTATCATGCGGGCTGTTGTAAGAATATTTTTAGTCTTTGCCCTGTAAAAACCAGTCTGATGAATATCATCCTCAAACTCACTGGGTTTTGCTTGAACATAGTCATTGAGCTTTGGGTATTTCTTGAATAATTTCGTTGTTACTTCGTTCACCTTTTTATCCGTACACTGTGCAGACAAAATAACGGCAATGAGTAATTCCAATGGCGATGAATAATCGAGCTCTATACGCGGGTGAGGATAAAGGTCACCTAGTTTTTGAATGATTATTCGAGCACGATCTTTGCGTAATTCAAGTTCGCGAGGTGATTCTTTCTTTTTCATGAAATACAATTACATATTTCTTAAAATCTTAATTCTCTCTTCGATCGGCGGGTGTGTGCTAAAGAGATTCGTGAACCAACTTCTCGCGCGTGTATTTGATTTAAATGGATTCGATATATACATATGAGCTGTGGCTGTTGATGCATGTCTCATTGGTTGAGCAACAGACGAAATTTTCTCAAGTGCATCTGCTAATCCTCCAGGATTACGTGTTAATAATGCACCAGAAGCATCTGCCAGATATTCTCTTTTCCTTGATACGGCAAGTTGGATCAGTGTTGCAAGTAATGGCAGTATGAATAAAGAAAGAATAAATAAAATAGACTGAATTCCATTTTTACTTTCTCGATCGTCAGATCCTCTGCCCCACCACATACTCCGAGTCATAAAATCAACAGCATATGCAAGTGTTCCAACGAGGACTGTGACAATGGTCATAACAAGAATGTCATAGTTTCTAATATGCGACAATTCATGTGCGATAACTCCTTCAACTTCAGCTCGATCGAGCCTTGATAATAAACCAGTTGTGGCTGCAACAACAGCATGCTGTGGATTTCGTCCTGTTGCAAAAGCGTTTGGAACCGGATCATCAATAACGTACAATTTCGGCATTGGAATGCCACTGGCGATACATAAATTTTCTGTTACGGTGTAGAAATTGAAATATTGTTTCTTATCGGCAGGTTTTGCTCCCGACATTGTCAAAACAATTTTATCTGAGAAAAAAAAACTACTGATACCTGAGAAAACAGAAAAAGCAAAGCCCAAGATAAAATACGATCGAGGGTCACCAAAATATTGGCCTGCTAGATAGAAAAAAAAGGATATAATTCCAATGAACAGAAAAATAATTAGATAGGTTTTGACCCTATTGCTCTGGATCTGCGAGTAAATATTCATGTTAGAACTTCACTTTGACATTTTCCCGCTCAGAAGGTGTAGCTTCAAAGAATTCCTCAGTCTTGAATCCAAATATATTTCCAATCATGTTGCTCGGAAAAACGCTTAACTGAGTATTATAGTTCAAAACATTGCTGTTATAAAATTGACGAGAGTAAGCAATTTTGTCCTCTGTGTCCTCGAGTGCTCTTTGAAGTTCCAAGAAATTCTGATTTGCTTTTAAATCAGGATAGGCTTCTGCAACTGCGAACAGTGATTTAAGAGCATCGGTAATCATGTTGTTTGCCTCAGCTTTTTCAGACATTGACGATGCACTCATTAAACTGCTTCGTGCTTTGGTAACATTCTCAAATACATCCTTCTCGTGTTTTGCGTATCCTTTAACAGTTTCAACAAGATTTGGAATCATGTCTATACGCCTTTTAAGTTGTACATCGATTCCTGAAAGTGCCTCCTTAATACGCAGTCTGAGTGTTTGTAAAGAGTTGTAAATGCCAATGATAAATAAAGCAATGGCTCCTAGAATGATAAGACCAATAATTAATGGACTCATGGTTTGAATAATAAATTTTTAAGTGCTCAGCCACTTTTTAATCTCTGAAAATGGCTGTGTATTTATTATATCACTTTTTTCACACCAACCACGCCGTGCAACTGAAACACCATAGTGCATAAAATTCATGCCATCGATTGAATGTGCATCGGTATCAATAACAAATTTATTACCCTTTTTCAGCGCAGTTCTGATAAGTAATTCAGGTAGATCCAAACGTGATGGTGCAGCGTTGATTTCTAGTGCTATTTTTCTCTTAGCACAATATTCGAAAATTGTATCCCAATCAGCCTGTATACCCTCGCGTTTACCGAGCATCCGTGCTGTTGGATGAGCAAAAACCTTGACTTTACTATGCGACAGGCCCTTAAGTATGCGCTGTGTCATTTGCTCGAGTGGTTGCTTAAATGAACTATGCACTGACACAATAACCATATCCACATACTCAAATGCTTCTTCAGGAAGGGCTAAAGCTCCATCCGGTAAAATATCAACTTCAAGTGAATTGATACAATGAAAATCAGTATGTTTTCTATTAAATGCGGCTATTGCTTCATGTTTTGAACGTATGAGTTTTACTATTTCATCAACAGTATGATTGCTAACCGATGGATTATGTTCTGAAAAAGCAACATATGAATAGCCTAAATCCTTTGCCTTATCAACCATATGCGCAATTGAATCAGTTCCTGGATCATGTGATTCCTCAACATCAAAATTTGAATGAATGTGAAATTCACCCTTAATATCCGACAATTCCACAAGGTCTGGTAGTTTTTTTTGCGCAGCTAGAGCAATTTCATCTGTACCCTCTCGCAGCTCAGGGGGTATCCATTCTAGTCCGAGAAAATTATAAAAGTCCTTTTCAGATGAAAACGAAAAATCAGTTGCTCTACCTTGCCCAGCTTTCTCCCTGCCCTTTTTGATACCGAATTCATTTAGTGAAAATCCTTTTCTAAGTGCATATTCACGAAGCCTGATATTATGAGCTTTACTACCAGTAAAATATTGCAGCATCGAGCCATATCGCTCCTTTTCAACAACTCTCAGATCGATTCGACGTCCTGCAGCATTTATAACTGAGGCTTTTTCATCACCACGGGCCTCAATAGATACCTTTTCAGGATACGCAACAAAATGTTCGATAATTTCTTCAGCATATTTCTTATCCGCAACAGCTACCACGTCAACATCTCCAATGGTCGCATTCATTCTTCGCAGGGACCCAAGAGTGTCGACTTCTTGAACGTGCGAATTCAGTAATAGATATTTCTTAACCTGCTCAGCCAAGGTAAATGCTACGGGTAATGACATTCTTTCTTCCTGATCTTTTCGGTTTTCATGAATTTCAAGTGCATCAACAATATCCTTCTGTGATTTTTCACCGAAACCGTCCATTTCCGCGATTTTATTAAGTCGAGCAAGTTTCTTTATGTCACTCACGATCGTATTAACATTACCTAAGTTAAATTGAGTTACGATCTTATACGCTTTTTTTGGGCCAACACCTGGCGCCTTCATTAATTCATAAACGGTTGCAGGAACTTTGGATAGTTGCTTCTCCAGATATGAACCATTTGGCTCTGTAAAATATTCTTGTAGATGTTGCTGCAACGATGGACCGATACCTTCAATATCTCCGAGTTTCCCAAGCTTCCACATTTCGTATACTTCCTGAGAGGAGCCTTCTACTGCATCGGCAGCTTTTTGATATGCAATTACTCTAAATCTATTTGCATCAGTAAGAATGAGTGCGGCTGCAGCTGATTTTAAAAGATGGACAATATCCTTGTTAGTATATGTCATATGAGTAGTATATCATCTGCTTCACGTTGTTCTGTTAGTGCGCTGCGATATGATAATTCGGGCTGATCTGTCTTTACAAGGTGACTGGTCTCTGGTATAGTACTATGTACCCATTTAGATAAGAATTGTTTAATTGGGGTCGTAGCTCAGCTGGTTAGAGCGCAGCCCTGTCAAGGCTGAGGTCGCGGGTTCGAGTCCCGTCGATCCCGCATTTAGATCCTCCAATTGGTGTATCCCCACTTAACTGCTTTTATTAAATCTCACACAATATCAGTATCATTAAATTAATAGAAAATACTATCTCTTTTCACACGCACCATTTTGTCTACTTTTGATATATTGCATTGGCCTTTATAAATGTCTATAATGCCTGAAAGTGAGGCGAAAGGAGGTGTACTTATGACAAACAAAAACGAAACCTATCAGGATCAGCTAATCGAAAAAATCCGTGAAAACTATCTTTCAATTGCTCTTGGATTACTTGTGCTTTTAGTTGCTGTTAGCATTGTGTTTAGGGCCAATGACAGCATGACCCAAAAGAAGTCAGAGGAAGCAGCAGAGAAAACTACAGAAACGGAATATGTCGTTAAAAAGGGTGAATCTGTATCGAGTATTGCCCGTGACCAATTGGGATCAATGGATTACACTGAGGAAATTGTAAAAGCAAACAAGCTTGAAAATCCGGAAAAAATTGAAGTCGGTCAAAAACTTATCCTTCCAGATGTTACCTCTGAAACAAGTGGCAAGTCGCAAGGAACTCCTGCACCAACAACTGTTGCTGCAAAAGGAGATCTCAATGGCGCTGGAGTAACAACAACTGCCCCTGGAGCAAAAATAACTGGTAATACCTATACCGTTCAAAAAGGCGATACGCTATTTAACATAACTGTACGAGCATATAATAACAGCAGAATGATGTGGACAATCATGAAAGTTAACCATATCAGGAACTCTAATTATATCCAGGCAGGAATGACATTGACATTACCCCGCTAGGTGGACACGCAACACCTTCGGGTGATACAATACGTGATGCCTAGCGGTGGTAGTTCAGTGGCTAGAATGTCTCCTTCCCAAGGAGAAGGTCGCCGGTTCGAATCCGGTCCACCGCTCATAATAAGCTCCTAAAAATACTCTATCAAGTATACTAGTGTCTATGGTGATTAGATTATCACAAGAAAATGACTACGACCAGCTTATTCTTCTCTATAATAAATTTGTTGGCGAAGACCGTTATTCACGTAAAGATGCTGACTCATTTCTGCGTGTTCTCAAAAATCCAAACAACTTTGTCTTCGTCGCAGATGATGAAGGTATTCTTGCAGGATTTGCTTCGTTCTCAGTTCGTGACGTTGTCCGATATTCACAGCCTATTGCCGAACTTGATGAAATATTTGTTGATGACAACTACAGAAAGCAAGGAGTTGGAAAAAAACTTATGCTGAAAGTTGAGGAACAAGCTCGAAAAATGAACTGCTACCGATTATATATCGAATCTCACTATGATCATGCAGGAGCTCACTTATTCTATGCAGGCCTGGAATACACAAACTACGGTTACCACTTCGTGAAAAACTTATAGCTCACATGAGCTTTCAAGACCACTCGTACAATTATCCACGCCATTGCCGCCATTAAGAATATTTGTTCCTTCGCCGCCGTTTAGCATGTCATTTCCATTCCCGCCGAACAGAATGTCAAGACCAAGTTCTCCCCATAGACTATCCGTACCATTATCACCGTAGATTATATCGTTGCCTGCACCCCCATACAGAGAGTCAGTTCCATTTCCACCATAAAGCATGTCATTACCTTCCTCACCTTTGATCACGTCGTCGGCATTCTCACCTTTGAGGATGTCATCACCCTTTCCACCAATCACGCAATCATTACCACTATCAGCGTTAATAATGTCATTTCCTTCAAATCCGAGAATAAGGTCACTACCGCTTGTGCCATTAAGTGTCTCGCTGTTTTGAGTTCCATAAACAATGTTTGTGTAACTAACTGTGGCACACTCAACTGGCAAATTGAAGAATATACCAACATGTAAATTAAAACTCACTGATGCATTTTGAAATTCATTGCCTGAATTTGTTGGCATTGAAACCACGATTGAATAGTTTGCTGTCCCATTTGATGGTATATGTGTCAAAAACAAACCGCCTCCAGTTGATGAATCATTAAAAAATTGTTGAAGAGTACGCACTCCTGTTGCACTTGTACCACCATAAATATCTGTCATCCCGCTCCGAATAACTACTTCAAGTCCTTGAGCAAGATTCCCTGACTGTAAAACCGAATCTGCTCGGACTCCAACTGGCCGTGAAATAGTGGCGTCATTATGAACGCTGATTGACTTTGAAACAAAATCTCCTGGTGCCATATTCTCGATTCCAAAAATCGGATTTCCATCAGGAACACCCCAATTAACCGTTAAGTCCCCGACTGCTTGTACAGAATTATTCCTGAATTGATTAAAGCCTCCATTCGTTTGAACGATAAGTCCCACAATAATGAGTACTGTAATAAGTCGTGCTATTCTTTTTTTCATTGTCCTGGGTTTGGTGGATTGTTAACTATGAAATCATTTGCCGAATCTGTGTCATGATTAAGCGGTGATCTGCCAAGTGATGTTCCGGTAGCTGGTTCGGGGCAGGTAAATCCACATCCTGAAGCAAATCCTGCCGTATTTGAACCCCAACTCATACTGTCTATTGTAGGGAAAATAAGGCGAAGGTATATTGTACCTCCCGAGCTTGAAAGTCCATCAAATATTGTGCCGTCTGCGACAGTGTGGAATAAAGTTCCAGAAGGAACATCCGTCCAAACTGCCCTGAATTCTGACTCGGTTGCACCGGTAACAATAAGGAATGCGCCTGCTGGGAGAGTTCCACTGAAATTCTCCTGACCAGATCCGTTGAAAATGTGCCAATCTGTCAGATCAACATCTACAGCGGTCGGATTATGAATTTCAACAAATTCACCTCTGCTTGAACCGCCATCGCCTGCAATTTGCTGATCCAGGTTTGGATCAATTAACACTTCGCTAACAACAAGATGCTGGACAGGGGTTGGGGTTGGTGTTGATGTTGGAATCGGTGTCTCAGTTGGTGTAGCTGAAGGTTCAGGCGTTGGCGATGCTGTTGGTGTTGCTGTTGCAAAGACTGCTATTGCTTGAAATGTGTTCCCTGTCGATTGTTTTTCATCACTGAAAAATGCCATAGCTGACTGCATCGTCACCATCGAGAAAATAAAAAGAAACAGAAATCCAGTGATAATTTTGCTGTTTTTGTGTTCCTGATTGTTTTCTATATTATTGTAAACTTCCATGTTATTGTGAGTTATCCTGGTTAAGTTCAACATTAAATGTCGAGGTGATGCTGTCTGATTGAATTTCCAACGGCACATTCTCATCCAGACATACATCCATAATTAATTCATGATTAACATCTATATCGGTTAGTGCCAAATTGTCCAATCCGCCTGTTGAATGGGCAAAATCATACAGATCTGGATATAGATTTCCATTCAAATCAGACACTTGACTGAGCACCGAATTCCCATCATAACTTAGTGAATTAATTTTTAAATATGAATCCATATCAGGAGATGCATTATTTTCTTGATCGTCTACGGAATTACTTAAGGTTATTTGCACATGATCTGCTTGAATTGAACCAGAATTCTTGATGAGTAGCGATTGATTACCAGTACATGTTCCTGGGCCAACTATTCCTCCGAAACTTGCATCAACAGAAGCCTGACTTGTTTGATTATCGTCACTTAATAGCAATGAGATGTTCCCCGTTTGTATTGAATTATCTAAGGATGAACCACTTGTACTAAAATAAGCAAAAGTTGTTCCAGTCAAAAGAGCGAACATAACACCAAAAGATGCTATGCTCAGCAGAATTTTGTATGCACTAATTGTAATAGTATATTTTGTATCTTTCATTCGGAGACCCATCCAAAATTATTAAGATTTGATACTTTATATAAAAGTAACTAAACGATGTCAACTATATCTTAATGGATCAAAAGACTACATCAATATTTAATGAAAATACCCGTCGGCCAGCACCTTGCTCAAATGATCTCAGGTTGATACAAAAGTCCATACCAGAAATGGGCCTTCATATCGATCTGCAGATTATTAAAAATAAGTAACCTATATTATTTTATCCATCATATTCCCTACAGTCGTGAATATTGTAGTGACTAATTGCTAATGTTAAAATACACATGTATGAGGAAATCTTTTGTACCTAGAAATTTTCAAGTACCTGATAAATTCGAATTTGGAGATTATCTTCTTAATCCGATAACTACACTTGATGTCGATGAGGACCTCTCGGTTCTTTTAAAAAATGCAGATGCGATTACTACTCAAAGAGGAGGTGGCTCATCGGGAACATGGGATGGATGGCCATATAATTATACTCGAGAGGAGAATTTTAAGGATTTAGCCTGGCTCGAACTATGCGGAAAAGAAAAACAACTGTTCTCATATATTATTCGTCGAAAGAAAAACGATGAATACATTGGGTGCTTATACATTTATCCAATTGAGCTACATTATGAAGAATTAGCTGTGGATTTTGACGTTGATTTTTCATTCTGGATTATTCAGACCGAATTTGATAGAGGGAAATATGAGTATATTTTTAGGGAATTATATACATGGCTACAGCTAAAATGGCCTTTCGATAAAAAGAGGATTTTTTTAAGAAATAGAATTATTCCTCAAGGTTTGAAGTCATAGTTTTGAAATCAGATTTTGGGGATTGTTCCTTGACATAGCCTCAATATTCGTTGTCCACAGCTCGATAAGCCTATCAAGTGCCTCTTGAGTAAACCAAGCAAATGGCTTCATCATAATGACATTTTCTAAACCGGTTAGTGGTGAATCCTCAAATTTCTCAAGCTCGAATATGTAATTGCTTACAGCTCCATCTTTGAGAGCTTTTGCCATTGCGTCCTCATTAATACTTTCTCGATCGGCAAGATTAACAAAGGTCACTCCATTTTTAATTTTTAACAATTCATTTGTACCAATCAAATTAACATTTTCAGGCGAATGAGTAATGTGGAGCGTAATTACATCAGCTTCAGCAAGCAAATCATCTAAGTTCTCCTTAATCTCGACCTTAGGATACGTCTTATTTGATCGATTATATGCAATAACTCTCATACCAAGTCCAAGAGCTAGTTCTGCTACTCTACTTCCTATTGAACCGAGTCCAATAATTCCAAGGGTCTTTCCATTCACTTCGTGCGACATCTTTAGCTGATACTTACCTGCTTGTGTTTCTCTGTCTGTAAGTATCACTCTTCGTAATGTCGCTAGAATAAAAGTAATTGTTTGTTCTGCAACTGAGTCTCGTGACCAACCAGGACAATTACTTACAGATATTTTCTTCTCCTTGCAATGTTCTAGATCAATCCAACCAAATGATGTTGTCCCAAGGCAGATTCCCTTTAATTGCGGCATCGCGTCTATGAGTTTATTAACATTAGCTTTAGCCTTCTCAAAACCTCCACACACATCGGGGTCAATTGCTAAAAATTCAGCACCCTGGGATAACTTCAATAGCTCATCAATCGGGTGTTCATCTCGAGTTTCTGTGAAGGTAAGTTCGCCTAGAGATTGCAAACGAGAGATTTGATCATTATTAAATTCTGAGCGCGGACTTAAGATTGCAATTTTCATATATTTCTTAACTCAAGTATATCAAAAAAACCATCCATCTGGTCTCTACTCATTTAGTTAGGCATTCGATTATTTCTTTATGTATTAAATTATTGCTGACAATTGTATTCTTAACATTCTCGTTCCACTCAATCCCTTCGCTATTGCTCATCTTTCCTCCAGCCTCTTCAACAATTATCTTTCCCGCTGGGAACGAATACTTATCTATATACGCATAAATGCCGGCATCAGCTCTTCCACAGGCAACATAGCTCATTTCTAAAGCCACGGAACCAATGCGTCGTAATCCGTTAACTTTGTTGTAAATTTTCCCATAATATTCATATCCCATTTCCATTTCATGATATGATCTTGTCCCTGCATCAAAAAATACAAACGCGCGTTTCAGATCCGTTACTTGTGAAACAATAATTTTCCGCCCATTTAGCATCGATCCTTTGCCTTTTTCTGCACTAAACAACTCATCGCCTGATGGGTCATATGATGCACCAGCTAAAACGTTACCACCCTTCATTACTGCTATGGCTGTGCCGAACTTTGGCATGCCATGTACGAAATTATCGGTTGAGCTTAATGGGTCAATGTACCAAGAATATTCTGAGTTTTGATCAAGATGATCTGTTTCCTCCGCAATAATGTTATGTGTTGGAAATTTTTCATGAATAATCTTTTTGAGGTATTCTTCGACAGCAAGATCGGCTGCTGTAACATAATCATTCTGACCTTTCTTAGAAACATCGAGTGATTTATGAGAGTAATCAAGCAAAATTGAGCCTGATGTTTTAATAATTTCGTGTATAAAGTCCAACATTGCTATATATACCCAAACACCTTTAATCCTCCTAAAATTACTGATCCGCTGACGATTGCACCAATAACCAGCTGCAACGGCGTATGTTTCTTTAATGTATATCGTGACCAGAAAATAAGCGGAATAGCCAAATAAAGCCATGGCATGGTCCATCCATAAAAGTAATTAACCAAGATAACGCTCAAAACATTAACACCCATATGCAGACTTATTTTCCAGAAAAACGTGATGATGTACACAACTGAGATATACGCAAGTATGATAGCAAATATGTGAAAAAGCGTCTCATTGCCAATTCTCTGAATAATAAATAGTGAACTAAAATACGACAGGAGCAAAACAGTCAATATCCCAAATCGCTGCTCTCTTTTTGTAATATCGAGGTCAGCGATTTTCCCTGTCTTCATTGCCCAAAATAAATACACACCGGGTACTGCAATATGGAAAACAAATGAAACCCCGAGTAGCTGAAAAAGTTGTTCCTGTGTTAAGTGTACGTGGGTCAAGAGTATATAAACTAGTACGATAATCCATGGTAGTCCAAGTGTGAGCGACACTATTTTTGCGAGTTTTTTTTGCATAAGGATGAGTATAACAAAAATAACACTTGGTATAATATGAAACAGCCAGAATAGAAACATGCCAACGTAGCTCAGCTGGTAGAGCACTCCCTTCGTAAGGGATAGGTCGTGAGTTCGAATCTCACCGTTGGCTCCTGATATAATAGTAATCAATTATGCAACGAACAGCACACCGGCCCCTACGACGGCAAAAAACCAATTCCCAGATTGTCACGTATGTTGTTCTTCTTATCATAACTGTTGCCTTCATTATGACTGTTGGTTTGCAGCTTGTTTTAGCGGCTTCTCGTTTTATAGCAGGGTTCGGCCAAAAAAGTGATGAGCTCAATCATGCATCTACAGAAGTTGTTGTCCCACCTGTATTATACGACCTTCCTGATGCGACAAATTCTGCGAAACTCGCTATCAACGGTACATCTTCTGGAGATGGGACAGTTACCATCTTTGTGAATGATGAGTCTGTTGAAGATATTACCGTTGATTCAAGTAATCCTGATTTTAAGACAATTGTAAACCTTGATCAGAATGAAAATACGATCTATGCACAATTTAAGGACAAAAAAAACCGTATTAAAGATTCTGATACCTATACTGTTGAATATGTAAAGGAAAAACCAACGCTTGTCATAAATTCTCCTGCAGATGGTTCACATACGTTAGACTCGGAGATTACTGTGTCCGGATCAACAGGTCAGAATGATCGTCTCAAAATTAATGGTGACCCCGTTGTATTAAATGCTGATGGCTCATTTAGCTATCGACTTACACTATCTCAAGGAGAAAACACAATAGCTGTTGCCTCAACTGATGATGCCGGAAATATTCAAGAGGCTTCAATCAAAGTAACATACGAGCCGTAATACACGGCCTATTTGTCTGAATGGGCCATATACAGTTTGGCTCTAACAAGGAAAGAATGAAACGACATCATAAAAGAATAGACAAATCCACGAATACCATCCTTAAATCCCCCTTTTATGAAATATGTATATAAAAATTTGCCCTTCGGATAAGCTATGATCTCAAACCAATTTGTCTTTTTGCCACTCTTAAGCAATTCCTCTGCTCTTATCGTACTATAGTAGTTTATATGTTTCAGGAATTCTTTAACGGACTGGTGCGGGTAATGATGAATATATCCCTTCATTGTTGAACCATAACTGCGTGAACTTGGCTCAAATTCCTCGTGAATCGTATGTTTCCACTGACCGCTATCCTTACGAACTAGTCTCACGATGCCTTTCTTATATGCATCTGATACTTCTCCATGAGTTACTGGTTTTCCCCAAAAAAAATCTTTTCTTTTCAAATGGTAATAATTAAAACGAGTTTTATTTAAAGCAGCGCCTTTAATTTCTTCATTCAGCTCTGAAGTTAACACCTCATCTGCATCAAGAAAAAGTATCCAATCACCTTTTGCCTGCTCCATAGCAAGATTTCTCTGCTGTGAAAAATTCCCATTTAAATTATGAGAAATTACATGTGCGCCATTCGATCGAGCAATATCGGCAGTTTTATCTGTTGAATCATCATCAATAACTAATATCTCATCAGCGCATGTTACTGATTTCAATGCATCACTAATTGATTTTTCCTCATTCCGGGCAAGAATTACTAATGAAAGCATACATCTATTGTACTAAATGATACAATATCAATATGAACGTTGAACAGGCTGAGGGCATATTCAATCTTCTCTATAAAGATATCGATGGGTTTACCATATCAATGAATAACCGTCGACGCCTTAACCTTGAATCAAAGGAATTAACGTATGGCGAAATAACATTGCCTGCTTTAGTTAAAATTCTTGACCAGGTTCACCCGACGGATAATGATGTTTTTTATGATTTAGGGTGCGGAACTGGAAAAGTTGTTATAGCAGCAGCTTTGCTCCGCAAATGGAAGAAGGTCTGCGGTGTTGAAATCCTTGATGACGTGTACGCCAAAGCCGAGACCGTGAAGGCACATTTTGAACAATACATGAAAGAGAATAATTTGGATTTTCCCGCGATTTCTCTTGTTCGAGGTGACCTCAAGGAGTATGACTTTAGCGACGCAGATATTATTTATATTGCCTCAACATGTTTTGACTACGAATTTATGGAAGAATTTGGAAAAAAATGCGAAATTCTCAAGCCAGGTGCGAGAATTATTACCTTAACAAAAGAAATTAAAAATCCCCATATAATCAAAAAGGCTACTCTTACTGTTACCATGACGTGGGGTGATTCAACAGTGCACGTCTATGAGCGATCCTAGCGTACTTCAAAAACTTCAGAACTTTATTGCTATTGAATCTGTATCTGCTGATCCAGGCCGAAGAAATCACATAGCAAAAGCTGTAGACTTTATAAAAAGCGAATTGGAGAGTCTTGGATTTTCAGTTCGTGTTTTAGAAAATAAAACATTTCCTCCGCTCGTATTTGCAGTTAAAAACATTAATCAATCAGCTAAAACGATTGGTGTATATGCACATTATGATGTGCAGCCAGAGGATCCTGTCGATGAATGGAAAACACCTCCTTTTCAACTAACACATAATGATGGCACATTGATAGGGCGAGGCGTGGCTGATGATAAGGGCCATTTAATACAAACACTCGCTGCTCTTAAAAAACTCACAAGCACTCAAACACTGAAAAATAATATTGTCTGTATTTTTGAAGGAGAAGAAGAAACCGGCAGTCCACATTTTGAAGAATATCTAAATGAGATACGAAACGAAATGAATGATCTTAATGCGCTCTACATCTTTGATATGGGAATGTATAGGAAAAATGAACCGCAAATATATTATGGTCTACGCGGTCTTATATACTGCGAACTTGAAATTGTCACCTCAAATAGGGACCTTCACTCTGGAAGTTACGGGAATAAGGTACTCAACCCAGCTCTTGTAGCTGCTCAGCTTTTTGCAAAGATGAAAGATTCTCTGACTAATAAAGTGACCATACCTGGATTTTACGATGATGTTGCCGATATGTCTGGTGAGAACAACACAAAACTGCTTGAGATTGCCCGATCAGACGAGGAGGAAATGAAAGAGGCGGGCACAACAACGCTTATTTCTGTTGATAGCATGCACTCATTTTTAAGTACAAAAATTCTTCCATCGCTCGACATCAATGGAATAGTGAGTGGTTATATCGGAGAAGGAGCCAAAACAATCATCCCTTCAAAAGCAACTATTAAGTTTTCGTGTCGGCTCGTTGAACATCAAGATCCAGATAAAGTTTTAGACGAGGTAAGTAACTTTATAAAAAATAATTTACCCCATGGAGCTACACATACATTAAAAGTTTTTAGTAAAGATGCACCATTTTTTACATCTCTCGATAATGAATATGTAAAATCTACCACACAGATTCTTGAGAAAACCTTTGATAGCAAGATAATATATAACCGCTCGGGCGGTTCAATTGCAGCTGCGGAAATATTTCAGCGACTCCTTGGAAAACCGATTATTTTAACAGGCTTCATACTTCCTGACTGTAAACTACATTCGCCAAACGAAAATTATGATGAGGAAATGTTTTGGAAAGGCATAACTGTTATTGAACAAATACTCAATCAGGATTAGTAAGTCGGTGCTACCCCACCTTGAGTTTCATATACATCAGGAACACCGTTCTGGTTATCGTCAGGATACATAGCGGAAAGAACTTTTTTCATGGCTGTATCGGTGGAAATCGAATCAGATGGAGGATAAAGACTAACCTGTTTATTAAAGTCCTTATAACTCAATTCTCCCTTGAATTTTGACGAGCCATACTTATCCTCAATGACAAATGAAAGTGTAAATTTGTAAGGATAATAATCACTCCTCCCTATCCACATTTCTCCACCAATGTCCTTAATATTCTTAAATTCATTGTTCAAGCCTGTATTCATGTCCTTCAATTCCTTGTCTGAGAGCTTCGAGCCCTTAATAATTGCACTTGATTCTGTAATAAATGCCTTCAGCTCTGTTACGTTTATTTCATATGCATAATGATGAGTATCAGAACCGTTTATTTTTTCAGATGGTAAGGTTTTTGTTATTGTAAAAAACTTCCTTTTTTCTGCGAGTTTCGTTAGCTCTATTGTTTGATCTTTTGATAATGCTTTCTGAGAATTAAGTTCATGTGCATATGATTTCGTATCATAGAAAATCCAATCACTTTTAATTGAATCTAAGTTAACAAAAGGAATATTTTCTGTTTTTGTGAATTTAAAATACATTCTTTCAGGATCAACATTAAGCTGTTCAACAGAGATACTTGAATCTCCATCTCCCAGTAAGTTTGCAGAAAGTGTTACAGCAACATTACCCTGAGGCCTATTCAAAACCGATATATCCGTATACCCAGCAAAAGTAGCCTTTATGTGATTGTCTTTTGCAAGAGGTATTGCTGGAATCTGTTGAGATAAGGTATCTTGTGATATTACCGGAGTTGGCTGTGCATTCATGTGCATGTTAACATCAACATTTCCTTCATATTTAAATTGGTGAATAGTCTGAAAATTATTCCACATTCGTGCAAATACCATTTCTGGAGTTGGGAAAAAATAGAAATATGCAAAAACACCCCCAGAAGTAACGGCTGCAAATGCAATAACAATGAGCGTAACGATTCCTAGCTTCTTGATAAAATTTCCTTTTTGATCTTGAGATTGTATATTGAGTGGAGGTTGATCGCCAAGTGGGGAATTTTGAGCTTGTTGCAATCCTTCAAGTGCTGTATCAATATCTGGTTGTAACCACCCATGAGATAACAGGGTCGTTTTTATTGAATCAGGTGATACGCCCTGCTGCATTTGTGCCTTTATGTAATCGAGAAGTTCTTGAGTAACCATGGTGGTCCTGAGAGGACTCGAACCTCTGACCTTTCGAATGTGAATCGAACGCTCTAACCAACTGAGCTACAAGACCATACTAAAGAGTCACGTAACGCAGTCACTATTACTTTGGCAACT
>CAZKVU010000012.1:0-17726 GCA_964556475.1 uncultured Gammaproteobacteria bacterium
GCGAATAGACTTCTGCTGTCAGGAGAATTATTAAATCCTTTTCCATTAACATAAAGTGTTTTTCCCTGTACATCCACAACGCTTGAAGCATCGTTGTTGAATGTGTCGGGGTCTACGGGGCTTGATGCTGATACTTGCGCATCAACACGAAGCGATGTAGGAACGGTCTGAAGTTCTCGGTCAATCACAACGCCAAGATCAAATGTTTGGAATTCATTAGGATCCAGTTTTCCATCATCAACAACACAGCTGACTTCTTCAACCATGTCTGGTTTGATCGGGTCATCGGTTAACAATTCACATCCAGCCGAAGATGCATTTGATTTGTCATAATTAAGACCTGCTGGCAAGGTAACATTTACTCTCACTCCTTGTGCTTCATCGGGACCGAGGTTTCCGACACGATCTCCAAGCTCAAGGGTTAATTTGTCTCCTCGGAATCCTGCAATACGAGCATTCGCTCGTGCACTCCCACCGCCGCCATCACCATATGAAAAAGCAACATCTGCTCGCGGCACATACGGTGGCGGTGAAGGAGTAGGTGGTAATGGGTCACCAGGTTTAGGTTCAGGAAAATGTCCGAGTGCTGCATCAGCTCTGGCCATGGTCATCGGCATAAACAGTGTTTTTCCACCGTTTGTTGGATCATGTGGTTCTATTGGACCTGTTTCGTCTAATGGTGCTTCGATCGGACCACGTTCAAAACCTGCGTTCATGGCATCCTCAAGTGCACCGACTAATCCGCCGGTCTGAGCTTGTGCTTGAACCTGCTTTTCTTGTGGGCGAGCGGCAAAGCCACCCAAAGCACTGGTTGCAGCAATACCTGCCGCAGCTCCAAATCGAGCTGCGCGCGATCGAAGTGATCCTCTCAAGCCTTGTGCACGCATATCAGCAAAACTATCACGAGCTTGAGTAAGTGTCTCCCTCGCTGAATGGATTGCATATTGGCCGAGTTCTCGAGCTGAATGAATATTGTATTCATCAAGTGTTTCTGTTACTGCCCATTTGAGGTGAGTTGTGGTTGCTGATGTTTCAGCGTAAAGTCTTTGGCTCACGTGGGTGAATCGATCATTAAGACTAGAAAACCAGCCTGGTGAAGGTTGTTCAGGCATGCTATTTGTGCCTGCGAGAGCCTGCGATTTTATACTGAGATCCGCAGGTGCTATTTCTGATGCGGGAGCAAATGTTTCGCTCATAGTTTCAGCTTTCCAAGGGGTTCTTTTGAGACTGTTTATATAGGCTCTGTACCCGATATGAAAATATTATATTTATCTTTAACCTTTTGAACAATAATGCTACTTATGGGTCAAAGATATTTATTATTATAGGTCTAATTATGAAATGATTAAATATTTCTTAATTATCCCTTCACATCAGCTCAAAAGTACCTTTGTACAGATACATTATCGCATTTTATTATAGGAATGTCAAGCTCGGCCGAGTAGTTAGCCTCAATGTACACATAGCGAGCAATACCTGTGTTGAATTCAGTTGGCCAGATTGGTACATTTATCATATGAAGGTTTTTATTAAACCAATTCTTGCTATTATTGGATTTGTCTGGGTCATTGGTGTTATCTTTTTGGGGCTTTATTACGTTCAAAAACGCCAAACAACCGATACAGAAGCAGATTCTAGCTTTTGTGTGCAGCAAGGCTATATACCCCTGAATGTAGGCGAAGTGTGTCCGGCTGGGACTGCAGAAACAACGATTAATATCGCTGCCAGCGGGAGCACAACCACTCAAGGGCCTAATGGAGCGGTAACTGACACAGCTCCAAATGAAATTAAATGCTGTAAACAGACTATTGTGAGGCCAACTGAGGCGCCGTCAAGCACGACTCCAGCTGAATCTGGATCATCAGGTTCGGCTTCATCGTCATCTTCAAGCTCAACAGCAGAGGCTATTACTGATTCAACAGGAACTTCGAGCACAAACGAGGATAATGCATCATGCCCGACTTTACCCCAATTAAGCGTTAATGTTACTTGTTCAAATTGTATAGACCGTGCCCAGTAGTACACAAAATAAATTATCAAAGAAGACTGTCGTAATAGGCTTGGCTCTCGTTTTTCTTGTGGTTGGGTTGATTGCTGGCCTTATTGTTGTGCGGCAGAGTGTTGATATTCGAAATCGCGCATCTGAGCTCACATGCCGAATGAATCTGTTAACGTGTTCGTGGAAATGGGATGGTGAGTTGCCTCAAGGAGCTGATCCAGTTCAATATGAATATTCGGTTTTAGGCCCCTGTAATAATACGGAAGCACATCCTTGCAGCGGAACGACTGACAAGACCTCAATTCAATTTGAAGGTTACCCTGGAGGAACGTTTACCTGTAACATCCGACCGAAAGTCGTTGTTGGAGGAAAAGTGTGTTCTGTGAATGAGGCAACGGGAACTGGTTCGTGCCCAGTTGACAGTCCAAGCGGAACAGGAGGATCATCAGGAACCGGCGGTTCAGATTCAACTTCGCAGTCTACGACATCGACATCAGATAATTTAACTTCCCGCATAGAACGAGGTGAACAATGTAGCTGTTCGGATGATGGTGGCAAGCTCAACTGTAATCCAACAGATGTTGAAGACTATGCGAGCTCAAGTGGATCAGGTCTTATTGTACTTGAGCCTGTGTATGAAGTTGGTGATAATGCCTGTTTTGCATGTCAGAAAATCCGGGTAAAAGATAGTTCTGGAGATGTTGTGCGCGAAGTAGATGGATGTTCGTTAAAGGATTCGGGTGATTCGATCAGGATACATCAGGCGCCAGCGAGTGGTGGATCATGCGAAACATATACAGTCGAGGCCATTGGAGCTCAAGGAGAGCAGAAGAATCCTCAAACCTGCCAAACGTGCAACCATACCGTGTGTTGTCCAGCCTGTGTACCGCCTGAAAATCTTGATGTTGCAGTTCAAAGTGATCCTAATAAGCCGTTGGATACAAAATTGGTTGATAGTTGTTCTTTCCAGTGCGATTTTAGTATTGATTTTGGGACAAGCAATCAATGTGGGGCTTCAGGACAGAATATTACTCTCAATGTGCCTGCAGGAGGATGTGTTGATACCGATAATGATTATGCCGACAAAAAAACAGTATGTGATACGGATAACGATGGAGTAATTGAATTTTCATATGATCGGGGTGGTGTATATGACCTTGCATTAGATTGTAAGAAATTTGCTGTATCGTCTGCGACAATCGGTGGTGATGATGGCACAGAATCTGCGATAAGCTCATTGCCGCCCGACTTAAAATGTACGAAGCGTATTAGTGTTGCATGTGGCGGTGGTGGATCACAATCGACCACAGAATCTTCAGAGCAGTCAACTGATTCAACCACACCGTCAACAGACACAGACTCATCAGGCAGTTCATGTAAAGCATTAGACGTTCAGCTCATTTGTCATAATTGTGACGCTCAATAACAAAAATAATGAAAGTAGCAACAACAGCAAACACATCAGAACACAAAGGTCATAACTACAACAAGCTCATTATGGTGCTGTTTGTTTTTATTATTTTGCTTTTTGGTTTGCTCGCAGGTTTGTATGTGGTGAATCAGCGTGTAACTGTACAAAATAGAGCTGCAGAGCCTCAGATTGATATTCAGCAATCGCCATATATTGAATGTCAATGGAAAGCTGAACAAGGCATCGAATACACATATCGAATCTCATATAAAAAGGTTGGATCTGATGAGGTGACAGTTTTGCCGGAAGGCGTTGTCTCTCTTGGAGATAATCAAACGGGAGCAGATGGCGTAGAAACATCAAGTTCAGGAGATACAGTGAGCGTCATTTATCGGAATGTGGTGAAAGATATGCACTATTCATGCGAAGTGTATGTTGGTGGGCCAAAATGCGGAGAAGCATCGTATATATATTCATCGTCGGGAAGTGCATCAGCGCCAGCCGAAGCAGGAACAATTACACCAACGGCAACTCCTGAGGAGGCGGGTGGGGCTGTAGGTACGATAACAGTAACACCTACCGGAGAAATCGTCTCGGGCGATGGTGTTACGCCGGCTGTTACTCAAAGCAGTTCTTCGAGTTCATCGTCGAGTTCATCAAGCACAGACACCGGGAGCGATTCAGACGCTTCAGGCTCAGCATCATTAAGTACTACACCAACCTCATTTGTATCGCCATCGCCAACACCAACCAAAGCGGCATCAGGTTCTCAGTCAGGATCTGGATCTTCTTTGAGTCCGACAATAACCACAAGCATGGTGACAGGGAGCAGCTTGTCGTCGACGCCGACATCCTCAGCATCCGCAACATTAACAAAAACACCGACTCCTCCAGTATCGGGTGTTGCCAGCGCGTCACTCATATTATTATTGGTTGGTATCGTAGTTGTTGGGTTGGGATTATTATTGTAAGTTTGTAGCTTTTATATATGAATAAAATTTTATCGAAATTTAATATTCGCAATTTTGAAGAGATCATCGGAACAGTACATAGTTTTTTGCCACATCTTCCTCGTGTAATGCGAAAAAAGTTGGTGGTAGCGCTCCCATATTGCGTCGCTGTCTGGGGCGCTATGTATATTGCATCCGGAATTATGCCGATTTTTTCAGATACCTCTTCTTTGACATCTCCATTTTTTATCAAAGTCACACATTCATTTATGCTGAACGGGATTTTGATTCGTATCGCCGCGATTTTAACCGGATTTATTCTGCTCCTTGCATTCAGATCATTACAAATGAAGCAGCAAAAGGGTTGGGATAGCGTCTGGTTTGTATCAATTTTTCAAATTTTCTTTGGATTGCTATTTATTCAGTGGTATATCTTTCTTTTTGTTGTGATTGTTTGGTATCTCCTTTTCGAAGTCAAAAAAGAGTATAATAGCTGATCATGAAGCACCGCAGGCGTAAGAGCACGATGGGTAGATTGGGTGGAATTTTTGTGTTTGGCGTTTTCATTGTTGGAGTCTTCATATTTCTGCACTATTTTTTTCAATCTGATAAAGGTAAGGATAATCCTGTCCAAAAATTAAGCGATACGGTTAAGAATATTGAAAATTCAGTTCCTTTTCGAGCAAAGCACAAGCCTGCTACTGAGGTTACTGGATCAATCTTTGTTCCATATTGGAGAGTTGGCTCGCTTAAGACTGCTACCGATGTTACGCTTCCTGAAACAATCCAACATAAAAGTATTGATTATGTCATTTATTTTGGGGTTGGTGCAGATAAGGACGGCATTATTGAAACAGATCCTGGATATAGGGGTCTTTCATCATTTACACAAGTGTTTGATGAGGATAATATTAAGACGTTGCTCACTGTTCGCATGCTTGACGAAGAAGTTAATGACGTTGTTTTGGAAAGTCAGGTAGCCCAAAACAATATTGCCAGGGAAGCTGTAAAGATGGCCCAGGATAATGGATTTAGTGGCATTGTTTTAGATTTCGAGCATTCTGTTCTGCCGACAAAAAAAACAACCGAAGAGATAACGGGTTTTTTTGCGGAAATGTCAGAGTCTGCACATGAATCTGGTTTATCTTTTGCTGTTACTGTTTATGGCGATACCTTTTATCGTGCCAGGCCATATGATATTGAACATATTGAGCCGTATGTCGATCTGTTTTATGTGATGACGTATGATTTCCACAAAAGTTATGGCACTCCGGGACCGAATTTCCCGTTACATGCAACTGATTTCAAAAATGATTTAGTCGGAGCTCAAAAAGGCGTCAAGCAATATGGATACAGCATTGAACATATGATTGCTGACATTATGCTTGCAGGAGTGAAACCCGACAAAGTCGTGCCTATTTTTGGCATGTACGGCTATGACTGGATGGTCGATGATGAAAACAGACCATTAAAACCAGCAGAGGCTGTAACGCTCAACCAAGCGCGATCACGATACTCAGCAGATCAAGTGGTTGTTGATCCGGTATCAGCTGAAAATTCAGTAACATTTACTGATGATTCTGGTCAAAAGCATGTCATCTGGTTCGAAAATGAACGCTCAGCTCAACAAAAAATTAAATATGTTATGACAGAGGGAATTTCTAAGGTGGGATACTGGGCGTGGGGTTACTATTAATCTTCTGTTGTACATAATAGGTGCCGTCAGCATTCTTGCGAATCAGACCTTTTATTTCAAGACTGCTAAGTACACTTAAGATTTCGGGTAATGGGATTTTCACAGAATTGAGTAATGCTTGAGTTGTTTGAGCCTCCTCACACATTGCATTAATAAGTGATGATTCATTATCAGAAAGCTCAGATTGAGAAATGTACGACGTATTGGATATGTCATAATGGGCAAGTATGTCATCGAGTTTTGTTACCAATGCTGCACCATCTTGAATCAGGGCATGAGGCGTATATGAAAGGCTTGATGTAATCGGGCCCGGAACTGCAAATACATTTTTCCCCTGTTCATTTGCATACCTTCCTGTAATAAGTGTTCCTGAACGATGTGATCCTTCTATAACGATTAGACCGTCAGAAAGACCAGAAATTAATCGATTTCGTTGAATGAAATTACCCTGCAGGGGTGGACTTCCCGGTGGAAATTCACTGAGAATGAGCCCTCCTGACTGAATAATGTCGTCATATAATCGGGCGTGTTTTGAGGGATAGACAACATCAATGCCAGATCCCAGGATGGCTATAGTTTTGCCGCCTGACTGAAGACAGGTTTTGTGAGCAAGGCTATCAATGCCGAGGGCGAGCCCGGACATTATTATTATGTTATGTTTGCAAAGTTCCTGAACAAATTGCTCAGTGATTGATTTTCCGTATGACGACGGAACACGACTGCCGATTATTGATAGGGTTATAGTATCCTGTTTTCTCAGTAGGGAAATGTCACCTTTCGCAAATAGTACGACCGGTTTATCATGAATATATGCAAATTTATTTTTCCATTCTGATGACCTGGGTATTATTAATTGTATATTTTTATTGATCAATGAATTATACGCACTATCGGCTATATCGGATTTTTTGTTGGAGACGAATCGTGCAGTTTTAGAAGGACCTATAATTTTCTTCATTTTTTGTGATGATGCATAATATGCCTGCTTTGGTGTTTTAAAGACAGAGAGTAGTTTATTAAAGGTTTTCGGACCGATTCCCTTACATAATGCAAATGCCAGTGAGTACCGAATATCATCTGATATATCATGTTTCATGTTGGAGAGTATAAAAAATCTTTGTTAAAAGACTTTTAGATGGATTTAAGGAAATGTTAATTATTGATGGTGTGAGTTGCGATTGGATATGAGAAGAGTAATGGTGGATCGGCAGCGTTTGTGGGGTTTGTGTGGGGTTTTTAAAAGTCCAAGGGGACTAGAAAAAGCCTTTCCACAAGGCACAAACGCGAGGCGGATGCCTCAGTGATGAACAGCTCCCTTTCGGAACCCGAGACCTGGCTGCATGCCAAAGCCAGTGTTATTCTCCTAGCCAAGGAGTTTAACGTGTCTCGGATTCCGCCCGGGAAAGTGTGTGCTACCCGTGGGGCAGCGTGGCATGCGGTAACAGGAGGTGGACTACTCCTGGTAAATATCTGGCTCAGCAAGCACAGAGTGTTCCGAAGACCCGCAGGGTCCCCAGGCTCTGACTTCAGGCGTGATGATGCCTGTCCATCTGGATCCTAAGATCCCCCACACGAAATGGAAACTTGCTGAGCGTATCTTAGCAGACAGTCAGGCCCCTGCCCGAACCGGACGTGTCTGTTAAGACCAAACAACGTGCGCCGATAAATGGCGCGGGATGATAGCGTGGCCGTTCCTGACCTGGGGACCATGTAGGTCGACGATGCTGGTCAGGAACGGCCTGGGGCCGACTGGGGCAGTCAGCTAGGATGGAATCAAGTCAGGGTCAGAAGGACCAGGCCCGGGATGACGGGTTAGGTCCGCAGGCTCGTGAAGTTCGCCGGCGTCCGGTTGAAGGCGACCGCGCCCAGCAGCCGATCTTGGGTTCGGAACGCTACCTCGCTGCCGATCTGCATCGGGGTCGTCGTCCAGGCCACCGCGCCCAGCTCGTCGCGCGTGTAGAAAGCCACCAAGGCCGTCGAAGTCGTCAGGGGCGGGCTCGTCGAGCTCGCCAGGGTGAACAGGTTGATCGTCCGGTTGGCCAGGTTCGCGCTCGCCGCGATCTCGATCGTCATGGGCGGGCCGTTGGCCGTCAGCAGAGTCGTCCAGGGTGTCGCGCCGCTCAGGCTCGCCAGGCAGAAGGTGGGCGGGCCGCTGGCCGTCGCGAAGATGGTGCCGTTCTGGTCGTAGAAGCCGGTCATCGCCAGGTTCGTGGTCGCCACGCCGTCGTTCGCGTAGATCGCCACCTGCTGGCCCTCGGAGTACGTCGTACCGGTCGTCGCGAGCTGCATGCCCATGCCACCGAAGCCGTCGGTCAGGTGCATGTTCGCGACCGTCGCGTTCTGGTTCATCGCGCCCATGGCGTGGGTCTGCGTCGCGGCCGCGCCGGCCAGCAGGACCATCAGCACCATCAAGGCACAGAGTGTGAGGCGTCGCCTCATGAGCTTCTCCTTGAGATTCACTCGTGTTGGGTCAAGATCGATCCAAACAACTGTCGTGTTGTTTAACGTCCCCAGTTGCGTTTGGGACGGAGGACTGAACCTCATGCTAGTTGTCCGGTGGACTCTCCTCTCAGGTTGGGTAAATAGGGTATGTATAGATTGTAGACCTCCAGAAATAATCATCAAATATTATTTATGTAAGACTACAATCTAACGTACCATCTATTAATTTGGTTTTTTGTTCATCAATTGCCGATCTGTCAAAGTGCAAGTCTGAAGTCGCATGAAAGCAAGCTTATAGCTTTATGCAAAATCACACTTAAAACATACAAATATAATTGGCTCAAAAAAAGCACCCTTCAGCAGGGTGCGTTAATTCGCATTTGGGGTGTAAATACACCCAGCCTATATTCTGTACTATACCTCTCTGTGGCCATAAAATCAAGTGTTTTTCGTGCTCAAATTAATCAATCAAGCTGTTATACTACTCTCATGCCAAAGTTTTACATCACAACCGCTATTCCGTATGTCAATGCGAAACCGCATATCGGTCATGCGTTGGAATTTGTTGAGTGTGATGTGATTGCTCGTTATCATCGTCTAAACGGCGAAGACACAGCTCTTCTTTCCGGTGCCGATGAGAATGCACTTAAAAACGTCCAGGCAGCCGAAACAGCGGGTATTCCGATTCAATCATTTGTCGATCAAAACGCCGATAGCTTTATCGAACTCGCAAAAGCCTACAATGTCCAGATTGATTTTTTCCAAAAGGGGAGCGATCAAAAAACACATTTTCCGGCAAGTCAGACATTATGGGAAAAATGTAAAGCAGCAGGCGACATTTATCAAAAAGAATATGAAGGGTTGTATTGTGTTGGATGTGAAACATTTTATACCAAAGATGAACTGAATGAAAACGGGGAATGTTTTCTTCACCCGGGCAAACCAATTCAAACAGTCAAAGAAACAAACTATTTCTTCAAGCTATCACGATATCAGGAACAGCTTATCAAACTTATTTCAGAAAATACCTATGCAGTTTATCCAGAAGCTCGCAAAAATGAAGTTCTTGGTTTTCTCAAAGAGCCACTTTTAGATATAAGTATTTCTCGATCAAATGAACGGGCACGGAATTGGGGCGTCCCGGTGCCAGGTGATGATTCTCAGCGTATGTATGTCTGGTTTGATGCGCTGAATATTTACCAGTCAGGGGTTGGTTTTGGCTGGGATGAAGCGCTATATAAAAAATGGTGGCCGGCAGATGTACATGTTATTGGAAAAGACATTTTGAGATTTCATGCGGTGTATTGGCCCGCGTTTCTTATGTCGGCACAATTACCTCTGCCAAAGCAGCTTTTTGTTCATGGATTCGTGACATCAGAAGGCCAAAAAATGAGCAAGACATTAGGAAACGTCATTGACCCGCACGAATTTTTACAGGAATATGGCCTTGATGCGGTTCGGTATTATCTGCTTCGGGAAATTCCCGCAGGTAATGATGGAGATATTTCCCATGATCGCTTCAAGGAGCTCTATAATGCTGATCTGGCAAATGGGATTGGCAACCTTATTTCTCGTGTATTAGCGCTTATTCAAAAGAATTGTGATGGTGTGGTACCAACAATTGACAAAGATCCAGATACACATCCACTCCGAGTTGACCCCAACATACATAACTGGAAAAAGTCTTGGGCAGATATTGATAAATTTGTTCCAGAGTATCGCTTTAACGAAGCACTAGAATCTATTATGAAATTTGTTACTGCCGCAAATAAATATCTTAATGAAACTGAGCCATGGAAGCTTGTATCGTCAGATAGAAAAGAGTTTGAATGGGTAATGTATGGGCTTTTAGATGGCCTTCATCAGCTTTCCTGGCAGCTCTATCCATTCCTTCCAGACACCGCTATTTCCATTGCACAACGCCTCGAAATCGAAAAACTTTTGGTGGATCAGCCGCATTATAACGACAGTTGGACAAATATAACACCTGGAGCAAAAATAACGTTAGGTGAGTCACTTTTCCCAAGAATTGGATCAAAAATTCAATAGAAAATTCAACAATCTTTTGCAAATAGTTTGAAATTCCTTTTGAGAGGAGTATTATAAATATATGGAACAACAAGCAAATACCCCACCAACCACTCAGCCAGTTCAACCAGCTCAACCAGCAGCACAATCTCAGCAAGGTTCGACCCATACATATGCCTCTTTTGGACAAAGATTGATTGCGGCTCTTATTGACGGACTGGTCGTATTCGCAGTGCAATTTGTACTCACAATGCCATTTCCAAAGACAGCTCCAGGAGTTCAGCCAACAACCGGTGCAATGATCGCTCAAATGCTCGGAACCTTATTTGCACTTATATATTATGTGTACTTCATATATAAAGAGGGAGCAACACCAGGAAAAAAGGTAATGAAAATTCGTGTTGTGCGGGAAGATGGACAGCCGCTTACTGTTATCGGTGCTATCTTGAGAGAAGTTGTCGGCAAAGCAGTATCTGGAATAGTTTTCGGTCTTGGGTATCTCTGGGTTTTATGGGACAAAAAGAAGCAAGCCTGGCATGATAAGATTGCCGGCACAGTTGTTATCAAGACAGGATAAACCTAACGCTTTTGCAGGATTACTGTAAGACTTTTACTCTATAAAGAATTTCGTGAGTACTTCTTTTGCTATTGGAGC
The DNA here is from genome assembly GCA_964556475.1 of uncultured Gammaproteobacteria bacterium. GTDB lineage: Bacteria > Patescibacteriota > Microgenomatia > UBA1406 > HO2-37-13b > CAZKVU01. Next base: position 11,182 of record CAZKVU010000012.1, read on the forward strand.
AGCTACGTCTGATCCTTCACCGCCATTTTCAACCATAACCGTCACGACGATTTGAGGGTTATCAAACGGAGCAAAAATAGTAAACCATGCATGAGGATGTTTATCTACGCCATGAGATTCAGCAGTCCCAGTTTTACAGCCAACATACATCCGTTCACCATGAACCATAAATTCAAAAAATGGATAGGCAGTTCCACCAGCTTCGCAAGCCCGTTTCATTCCCTCTCGCACCGTATCGAGTGTTTCCTGATGTAAATCCATGTTTTTACATTTGGGCTTATCTGATGAGAGCAAAAGTCTGTTTTCATATGCATCAAGTTTTAATAATTGAGGATCACAAAGCTTGCCGCCATTTGCAAAAACCGTCGTCATCTTTGCCATTTGTATAGGAGTTACTAACATATATCCCTGACCGATCGACATATTGTACGTGTCTCCTAAAAACCATCGTTCGCCAATTTTTTCCTGCTTCCAGAAATCAGAAGGAACCAAACCAGTTACATCGTTCAATTCAATGCCAGACTGATGGCCAAGACCAAATTTTTCTGACCAACTTCGCAAATGTTCATATGTTAATTTTTCACCGAGTTTGTAAAAATAAATATCATTTGAACGCTGCAAGCCTTTCAGCATATCGACCTGACCATCTGTTCTTCCATATTTTGTAAATAACCAGTTGCGGAATTTAATTGGCCCTGCTTCAATAAATCCATTATCAGTAATTGTGTCAGTGGGTGAAATCACTTTTTCCTCCAATCCAGCCGTTGCAACAATTGGCTTGAAAACTGATCCAGGAGGATATACTCCTTGCAAGGCTCTGCTAAATAAGGGCTTATTAATATCTTTTACATATTTTCGAATAGCATCTTTGTTTTCATCCTCAAAATCTTGAGAATTAAAACTGGGGTATGAGAGGAGCATAATAACTTCACCAGTTTTTGGATCAAGAGCAACAACTGCGATGTGTTTTTCAGATAAGTCATCAATCGTTGTATGGATTTCGTTGTTTTTAATTTTTTCATATATATATTGCTGAAGGTCTGCATCGAGTGCGAGTTTGACTGACTTTCCATCAACAGGATCAATCTCTGACATGGTTTTGAGATATGTTCCCATTGCATCGATCTCGATAAGTTTTTTGCCTTTTTTTGGCCGGACATGACATTCAAAAATATTCTCAATCCCGAATCGACCAATTTTATCGTTGTACATTAATTTAAATTCACACGCGTCTGATGTGAAGTCTTCTTTTGCAGCCTTTTGCCGATAGCCGATGACATTTCCAAGCGCCTCTCCATAACTATATTTTCTGATATATCCTGGCGCCGCATCTTTCTTTTTTGGAGGATTTTTTTGAGAAAAAGCTATTTCTTTATTATGTCGATCAAGAATATTTCCTCTGCTTCCCTCGATAACAATTTCTTTAATGCGATTATTTTCTGCTGCATCTTTGTAATATGTTCCTTTTACAACTGTTAAATGAAAAAGCCGCCCGATAAGCAGGAAAAGTGCAATAAGAAATCCAAACGGAATAAGGTAAATTCGCAGGGACTCTCGGAAGGAATTGCTCTGGACGAAGTTAATATTATTCCGGGCTTTATAGAATGGAGCAAGTTTCCGGTTCATACGTACGGATCATTATACTATAGTTTGATTTATCAAACTTCTGCGCTACTGCGTTATAATAAAAACATGCGCTTTCTTTTCAGGATGATCCGACACATATTTATATGGCTTTTTGCTATTATTGTTGTTGCTTCGGCAGCCATTCAGGTGGCCCCATCATCCATTGCACAATTTAGTGGTGATAATAATAAAATTGGTGTACATCTTATTTCACCAACTGATGATGAAATTCGTGATGCCTGTCGGAGTCTTGTCAACATAAACACCGCCACGTCTGATGAAGCATCTGGAGGAAAGCTAACATTAACGCTGGTTAAAAATCACATCGACAAGGAAACATTACAGCGCTACCACGATATCGCTCGTGAGGAAGGGTGTGTTTTTATTCATCCAATTAAGAATTCATTCGCAGATCCATATTGGAAACCCCTTGACCAATCAACCATCGATTTTTTTGAAAAAATATTCAAGGACTTGCGGCCATCTTCTAAGTATTTATATGTCGTTCTTGGCAACGAAGTGAATAGAGGAGATGAATGGGGTGGGACCTGTGATGGAGCAACATATGCTCGTATAGCAAAATCGGGTGCTGAGCAATTAAAAAAGGCTGTGCCTAATATCCAAATTGGTTTAGCAGGACTTGATGCATATGCTCCGCAGAGTGGTTTTTATTGTAGCCAGGAGTCTTTCCTCAAAGCAGCGCTAGAAGCTGAACCACGATTGATTGACGACGATATTGACTTTCAAGTTGTTCATGAATATCCAAATGCAGATATGACGGGTTCACTGCAAAACATTTGGTTGAGCGAAAAACGCATCCTAAAAAACCTCGGTGTGTCAAAAGACTTGCCGGTTGTTATTTCAGAAATTGCATGGCGGAGACATCGCGGGTTGACTGCGGAGGCTTCGGCAAACAAATTGTATAACGCGCTTCAAAGTCTGGAAGATGAACCCAGTGTTTGGGCAATAACTCCATTTGTGTATAAATTCTGTGGAAGTCCATTCGATCAATTCTCACTATTGCAATGTAATGTTAAAACAGCGGCAGGTAATACCGTTGATGAACCAAACGCTGTTTTTGATGCGATAGCTGCTATTCCAAAAATTAAAGGTGATCCCGAGCACATACATGGAGCCGCGGTTCAGTTAAACGTTCCACAAGAAGTTATTGAAAATACTGATTATACATTTACCTTAGAAGCTGTAAACAAAGGTACTGATATCTGGCGGGGAATATCCGGCGATTATGAATTGAAGCTGTTTGGGCCTTCTGATGCGCCTTCTGATGGGGTTCAGACCGGCAGCACTACCGGTTCACAACCTATTCGTTCATCATTTACCAGTTTTCATACTGTCAAACCAGATGGTACTCTGAGAACAAAAATGCGGATGAACCCCGGAGATATTCAAGGGTGTCCATCATTTAATGGCGTTTTAATGCAGAATGGTCGAGTTGTTCTTGATTTATTTAGCTGGCAGCCATGTATTGTGCCCCATCCGGATGCTGTGTTACGGTTATTATCGTTCCCTGGAAATCCGTATAGCGGTGTTGGGGAAATACAAATTTTTGACATCAACGAAAAACTGGTTTTTCGTCAGCAGGTTTCAGTTTCTGAAGGTGTAGCAAATGTACCACAGGTACGTGGAGTCCGTTTCGAAGGTGAGTATCGAATTGTGTGGTTAAGTCCGGGGAATCTCCCTGTTCAGATTACCAACGCACGATTCCATAAAGGACTTAACGAGTTTAAACCTCCCATGTTGTTGCCACTTGATTCAAATAAAGATGGCGCTTTGAGTTTGAGTGATATTTTGCAGGGATTTAAATAGGTCGCTGAAAGGCCCCCTCCAACTCAACCTACACGATTACAGGAATTTTTCTCCGATGAGATCTTCAAGCTTGTGCAATGCTTCCTGCGGATCATTTTGACCAAGGTAACTACCTGGGCAAATAGCATCCGGAAGTTCTTTTTGCTGTAAAACAACTGCAAGTGTCTGATCGTTCATTGCTCCATCAAGAATAATTTTTCCATCATATCCGGCACTTCGCAATTCTTCAATTTTATTGAGTACATCAGGGAGAAACGGTTGTCCCTGTAACCCGGGTTGTACGGTCATAAGTTGTACCGTATCAAAGAGCTGAATTGCCTTCATATTGTCGGCAATGGTATCTTCTGGGTTGAGTGAAAGCCCTAATTTAAAATTCGTATTCGGGATCGCATATAGATGGCGGGCAAGTGGTTGAAGGTGAATAAGCACCATTAAAACATTGACATATCTTTTAAGTTGATCGATTTTTACAAATTCCTGCTCAAAATTTTCTACCATCAAATGAAACTCAAAAGTTTTTTGCTCAACAGGAATAGTTAAAATTTTTGGATTTTGTTCAAATATCGCAATAATTTCATTAAGCTGCACTGTTCGTGTTTGTACAAAGACTCCATCTCCAATATCGATCTGACAATGATTAAAAACAGGAAGCAGTTTATTTAATTGACCAAACAGAGCGACGCCGTTTGTTTCTAAAATTGAAGGATAAATTTGCATAGTGATATTGTATCTCCGCTGATGTATTTATAGTTGATCTAACTTTTTTGCCCGACGGCTGTATTTTTCGTCCATTTTAGGCTTTGCCGCAATAAATGTTTCGATTAATTTTTCAGCTACTTCTTGAGAAAGTGTATCTGCTGAAAGCGCAAGAACATTTGTATGATCATTCTCCCTGCCATGAACCACATGATCAATAGTGTCGCTGTGACCAGCTCTAATACCTTTAAATCTATTTGCAGCAATAGCGACACCGATTCCCGAACCACACACGCCAATACCGATAGAATCAGAATCAGGGTGTTGATGCAATTCTTCCTGTAGTGCCTTCATTGCTGGAAATGCAAAATCAACATAGTCATCAAGAGGTTCGTGTTGTGTATTGCCAAAATCTTCTACCGCATATCCTTTAGTTTTCAGCCAGTCAATAAGATGTTTTTTAAGTTCAAAACCGCGATGATCACCAAATATATAGATTTTCATTGTGAACTATTATACAATTATTTCAATGACAAATACCGAAGGCTCATGGGAAGTTGAAACACTCATTCGTAAAGCATTTGCCCGCACAAAAGAGCGCATCTTGACATACGTTCTTGGATATTTCGTGATGGTTGGTCTGATGATGCTCATTTTCCTAGGTCTTGCGATCATGGTTGTGTTTGGCGGAACAGTTTTTGCGGTTAAAGCAAATGTGATAACTGGCGTATTGGTATTAGCACTTTTCTTCTTATCTGGAGCAGCAATTCTATATATCACTTCATTTAGTCAACTGTTGCTCACCTATACAATCATGCGCTCAGAAAAAGGCACCCTTATGCAGAATATCCGAGAGATTAAACCGATGGTGTGGGGGTTTGTCTGGTTTATGCTTGCATCATCGCTGTTTATGATCGGTCTTATTCCATTTGGCCTCTTATCGCTTTTCGTTATTTTCATTTTGTGGATGTTCTGGGGGACGTTTGCATCCTTTATATATCTCGATCGAAAATTGCACGGGTTAGATAATTTGTGGACAAGCTATGCGATGGTCAATCAGCGATTCTGGGGTGTTGCAGGCAGAATGCTGATTCTTATGGTTGGCTACTTTATCTTAATGGGGATTTTCAGCATTCCATATGATCCGCAAAGCAGCGCAGCGAGTGTATTATTGTCACTTTTACAGTTTGTTATTGGCATAGCCTTTGGAGCATTTACGCTGAGCTATGATTACGAAATATTTAAACTTCTGAAGGTTCCAGAAAAGGTCGAAAGACCATCAATATGGATTATCTTTTCGGTTATTGGATGGGTATTGATGATGCTTCTGCTTTTTGGATCAGGACAATCGATTATGGATGGCGGTAATCGCGTACGAGACTTCCTTAAAGACAACTATAAGCGGGATTATCAAAATAGACAGACGCCTCCAAACCTTGATCATGATATGGACCTTGGTCAAGTCATTGAACGTTGACCATGACATGGTTCGATACCCACGCTCATCTTAATTTTAAGCGTTTCAAAAAAGACGTTGATGCTGTCATCCAACAGATACGCGATGCTGATTTTAGCGGTATTGTTATACCCGGAACCGATGTTGTGTCTTCAAAAAGGGCTGTTGAGTTAGCTGAAAATAATGATCGGATTTATGCGGCGGTTGGTATTCATCCACATCATAGTCCAAGGGCGCAGTCCGGATTAATTAATGAGAAAGACATACCAGACGTACCTGGAATGCTTGCTGACATTGAAAATATAATTGCATCACATCGGGAAATCAGTGATAAAAAAATCATTGTTGCGATAGGCGAAATTGGACTTGATCGACATGTGTATGAGGAAACAAAATACGAGCATTATTCAGTTGATGAGGCTTTTATCGAGGAACAAAAGGAGCTTTTCAGACGACAGATAGAGTTGGCGAAAAAATACAATCTGTCGGTGATTGTACATAATCGTGAAGCAATTAATGATTTGCTGCCTTTGCTTAATGAGTTATGGGATGATTGTTTTTCAGGACGAATGGTGTTTCACTGTTGCGAGCCTTTACAGGAATTGCTCGATTTTGCTGTTGCGCATCGTGTATATATTGGTATTGACGGCGATATTACCTATGCAACAGCTGAGGCTTTGCAAAAGCGAGAATTTATTGCAAAAGTCCCAGACGAGTTGCTCGTTTTAGAGACAGATTCTCCATTTTTACTCCCTGAACCTTTGCGATCTGAAAAGAAATATCCAAATACGCCACTTAATATACATCTGGTTGGGGAATTTGTTGCACAATGTCGGAATCAGACCGTTGAAGATGTACAAAAAATGACAGCAGAAAACGCCCATAAGCTTTTCGGAATGTAATATACTCAATACTATATGGCAGATGTACCATCAGCAGG
>CAZKVU010000012.1:17826-25989 GCA_964556475.1 uncultured Gammaproteobacteria bacterium
AGCTTTTCGGAATGTAATATACTCAATACTATATGGCAGATGTACCATCAGCAGGAGGAGGAGAAATCGCAGGTCCAGTTGGACCGGTGCCAGGTACACCAGCGCCGGATGCTGGTATTCCTCAGATACCCGATGCTGCACCAACTATAGAACCAGCCGGTCCTCACGATGTTGGGAGTGATCAATCTCAAGAAGCCCCACTGGATCCAACTCTAACGATACTTCAACAGCGTCTTGAAAGAGGATTTCAGGATGGAGAAAATACTCAGGCAGATGGTCGGCCGCAGCAAGGTAATGAGCCTTCTGGAGCATCAGAAGCTGATACAGACCCGCGAGGAATTCTTGAAGATATCGGCGCAGGTGCAGCAGAAATAGAGCGACAAGATGTTGTACAGGCAATGACCGAACGGGAAACATGGTATCAGCATACATTTGGTGAACGTGGGGTTAAGCCTGACCCGGATGAATCTCCAGACAAACGGTTGCAAAGAGTTGCTGCAAAGCGTCAGGAATTAACTGATCGGTATACATCTGAAGGTGCTTCACGAGCTGTTGTAGATCAACGTATAGCAGAATATGCCCAACGAGTCGGTGCAGATAAAGCACGAGCCGAGGGTCTTACGGCTATTCCGGAAGGGTCGTCATTTAGAGCAGAAGGTTCGCATACACAGATTATGAAGCAAGCGGAGTCAATGATCCAGGCTTATTTTAACAGCGATCAAGGTTCTTTTTCAGGTGAAGGAGATTTAGACCAAGCTGGAATTGTTCGCACTCAGACTGAACAATATCTACAGCTCATCGAAGCAGGAATTGCAGAAGGCTCGATTGCAGATGATATTTCAGCGAGGGATGTTTATCAGCTTGTCGCAGATAATATCGCTGCACTTGGTTTGCAGGATCGTGCCGCAACCGAAGTTCTACTTGGAGATCACGGTGTCCGCCATTTGGTCCATCATAATATTAATGTTTCTCAATCGTTAGCACAGCAGTTCCGTGAAAGAGATTACCCGATGACGGCAAAAGATACACTTCTTTTACATCAAATCATGATATATCACGATCTTGGTTATGCGATGGATCCGGTACGAGGCGCTATGAAAGCAGATGGAGTTCGAGGTCAGGATGCAGGACATGCACTTTTAGCCTCACAATATATACGTGAACATTTGGTTGACCCAACGAGTCCATGGCATAAGGTATTTAATACGCAGGATTTTGAAACAATGCATCGAGCGATCAGTTTCCATGATAGTGCCGATACTAATGTTCGTCAGGTAGATTTTACACGGCCCGAAGGTCCTGCAGATATTGAAGGAAAACGTCGTCTCATTGAATCAATCGTTCGCGTTGCTGATAATACACATGCATTTGAAGACAAGTTACCAGCGCTTTTGTATGCTCTTCCAGACTCAATTCGATATATGCGTTTGCTGAAAACTGCAGGAGAAACAGGTGACAATGAGGCGGTGGCGGCTATAAGAGAACGCTTCAGGGCAGATATTATGGCAAGCGATGGTATATCAACCGGTGATAAAGAAGCATTCAGTCAGGCTCTTGATAGTCTTGCACCAACAAGTTACAAATATACCGTTGGCAGAATTGCAGGCAGACGTCCTGAATATTCACTCGAGGATACTGCAGATGGTGGTGTTAAGGTAAATATTACGCTTACTGAATCGCGAGCTCATAAGAGTGTAGTTGAGACATTTGGGATGAATTCGTATGGGCAGTTGAAAAAGTTTGTTAAGGATGTGACAGGGGAAGGATTTAATGAAGACGACTTTAATTCAGGCAAAGTAGTATCAGACTCATTAGACATCACAGTGAGAAAGCGTGGTGAAGCTCGGCGGGAGTCATCAATATATGAAAAAAGTGTTATGAAAGGACTGAAGAGTAAGGAATTCCAGACGTTTCTTGCTTCTGACGGAGACTTAATAACAAGAGATCAGCAGGTTGAAGTTATTATGAATAAAGCAAGTGAGTTAAGTGATGCGGATTTTGCAGCGAGGGCGCGACTTATCGTTGGACCTTCACAACTTGGTGATAATCCTGATCGTGCATCAGTTGTTGAAGCACTGGAATATACACGAGTTGCATTGTCGAGGCAAAGACGAGAGAATTTACAAGCATATATGGATCGTCAGCCAGTTAATTAAAGAACATAATAATATATGGGACAAGAATTAGTAGATACAACACCACAAACAGAACGACCACTTACTCCGCAGGAATGTGCGGATCATATTATTGCAGGCGTGACATATGATCCTGATCTTGAAAAAGGAACATGGCCGTTTCATGATGAGTTACGAACTCGAGTTGCGGCTTTGTGCGCAGCAACCGGGCTGACTGAGGTTGATGGTACAACAACTGTATGGAAGCTTGTTCAGAGAGCGCTCGAAATACAAGGTGCAACTGTTCCCGAGAATTTAGCGCCTTTTGAGGCTGTTTTAAGCGCACCGCTCGCAGGTGATGTTGTTAATGTAATGTCGCAGGTTGGATTAGGCTTCGAGGGGCCCTTGGATACTTTTATCACACAAACGGTTGTGCCGGGAATGAGCGTAGAGCAAGGCACTTCGTATCTTCATGATGAGCTTATTTAAGCTGATCCATCTGAGCCTTTTTGTTATTGAATAATCCTATAGTATTGAAAAAAGGTGCCAAAAAGAGTATAATATGTGTGCATTTGCGTTATTTGTCCCCGCTTGAGGGGAACAGAAAACCCAATTGCATTTTTATTTGGCACTTTGACGTGTGAGAGTTGTTTTTACCAGCAATCGATGCGGTTGAAAACAGCCCGTTACTGGGTTGATTTCAATTCGCGCCAGTTCATAATCCGTGCTCGGTAAACCGAGCTAGCTCAAGGAGCACCTGATGGGAACCGGTCTGTTCATCCTGACGATCATGGTCCTGCTCATCCTCGCGGAAGCGAGCGGTGGTAGCGGGCAATCCGGCAAGAAGTAGTTCTGCGATGCGGTCGTGGGACAACGCCAACTCGGGGTTCGCCGAGTACAGGAGAGGAGTTCGAGTCATGACCGGAGGAGACTTTGCTCTGGTTCTGATCGTTGTGTTCTTCGTCTACTGTTCCGTCCGAAAGCCCCCCAGCTGGCTTGAGTGAGACGATCCCCAGGAGGTGAATCACTGGTGTTGATTTGGTTCGACTTTTGGTTTGACTTCCAACAACTGAAGAACCTTCCTGCATTGGCTGGAAGGAAGCGTGGTGTGCTATGCACGCCCATATCTGGAGGTTCTGTCGTGAACAACGACACCAAGCAGGCTTGGGGTTGGTGGGCCATGCTCGCGGTACTTACTCTGACTGCCGGAGTTCTGATCGGGGCTGGGCATCCCTTGGTGGGTGTCTTTGTCGTCCTGTTCGGAACGAAGGTCCTCTTGAGTTGATAGAACTCTCACAGAAAGGAGGTGCCACGGTTGGTGGGAAAAAGCATGTGAGGCAATTCAGCCTCGTCAAAAAACATACTTTCTTCCACCAACCACCACCTACAAAAATTCGCGCATCTTTCACTAACCCTCACTAATTCCGTAATTCTTACACTCCAACCTTAAATTCTACGACATCTCCATCTTTCATCACATAATCCTTACCCGCCAATGTTACTTTTCCTGCTTCACGAGCCTTTACCCATCCACCTAAATCGATAAAATCCTGATATGGCACAATGTCTGCTTTAATAAAATGCTTCTCAAAATCAGTATGAATGACGCCAGCTGCTTGTGGGGCCTTAGAGCCTTTTGATATTGTCCACGCACGTGTCTCTTTTTCACCTGCAGTTAAGAAAGAAATGAGTCCAAGATGTTCATACGCAGTTTTAATAAGTCGATTTAATCCTGTGTCTTCAAGACCATATTGTTGTAGATATTCTTTTTGTTCAGCATTATCAAGCTCAATAACATCTGATTCCAATTTTGCACATATAATAATGTATGCTGCTGAAGGTTCATTAATTTTTGCAAGAACATTTCGGACTTTTTGATGAGTTGCATCCATATCCATCAGCTGATCCTCAGAAACATTACAAATGTACAATACGGGCTTTATGGTGAGTAAATTAAATTGCCTGATTGATTCAAGCTGATCTTCGTTTAGTTCAGCTTTTCGTGCAGGGATTCCCTGATTCATTTTCTCAACAAGCATTTGGCACGTTTCCCATGAAAGTTTTTCTTCTTTTGTTGCGTTACCACGGGGTTCTTTTTGTTTCGTCAAAATATTCAGATCAGATAAGATAAGTTCGGTGTCAATCGTTTGAATATCACTCATTGGATCATGTTTGTCGTCAACATGAATAACATTAGCATCATCAAAAATACGGACAACATGCGCAATCAATGCGGTTTCACGAATGTGACTGAGAAATTGATTCCCTAGGCCTTCGCCTTCTGAAGCCCCCTTAACCAATCCTGCGATATCATAAAATTCAATCGCAGCAGGCACAAGCGTGTTGGTATGTACCACCTCTGCAAGCCGTGCGAGCCGCTCATCTGGTACCTCAATCACGCCGACATTCGGCTCAATTGTTGCAAAAGGATAATTTGCCGCAAGAGCTACCTGTTTTTTTAATAGAGCATTAAAAAGCGTTGATTTACCAACATTCGGAAGACCAACGATACCAACTGAGAGCTTCATGATGAGATTATAGCAGAGTTTGGGTATTTTTATTAATGTATCCTTTATACTATTCTTGCATGAAAAAAGAATATGTATTGCTTATGCTGATTGGTTTCCTGTCGCTTGTTTATTATGTAGGTAATTTCAAGAAACTTACCTATGTTCAGAATAAGATTATTAAACCAATTCTTGCTGGAAGTTCATCAACACAATCCAATATTGTGCGCATTTCGATTTCGAGCCCATCCTATCAAGCAAAAAAAAGTTTTGTGAAAGATGCTTTAGTAACGCCGCTTGGTCGATACCTCATTTTTATGAAGATTCCATCGGAGGTTTCTCTTGAAGACGTCGCCGATTATATCGCTATTGATGGTCTAAACGTACAAGGTCAGCCTGTTGATCAGCATATACTTTTCGCGACACAAGGCCCTGTACGAGCATATTTTATTAATGATTCGTATAACGAGCGTATGTCAGAGATTATTAAGCTCGAGGGATTGGGTAAAAATTCAACACAACCATAATAATATGTATCTCATAATCGGCATCATAACAACATTTGTAGCCTGGAGTTCATCATTTATAGCGGGATCGCAGCTGTACGACAGGAAAAAAGCCTCACTCATAGATCTATTATTATTTGGATTTCTGCTTTTCATTTTGCATATATGTGCAGTTATTTTGTTGTGCGGACTTATTGTAAAAAATCTTCATCCTGGATTATTAACAATAGTGAGCTTAGCTATTTCAACCGTTATATTTGCCAGAAATGGAAGGAGCGATCGGGAATTATTCCATAGACTCCATATAGGAGCAAAGCGGTTTATTCATCAGGTAACACTCCACAGATTCCTTGCAGTGTGTTTAGTTTTTTTTGCGTTATTTCAGGTGATTTCAATCGCTCGAATAGCAATAGCACCACCGAGCGTTTTCGATGCGCAGGTGTATCATCTTCCGATCTCGATTAATTGGTTTCAGGACAATGAAATTCATGTATTTGATGATGTGCCTGTAGGGCGGTTTAATTACGCAACGAAATTGCCAAAAATGCTTAATTTCTGGCTGTTGGCGTTTACTCGGGGGAATATTGAGCTTATCGAATTAACTCAATATTTTGGCTTCATTCTCTTGATGATTTCGGTATACAGTATTGCTCATTCGTTACGAAAGTCTACGTTCTGGAATACTGCGACAACAGTTTTTACTGCTTTTATTCCGATTTTGATCATTGAAATGCACACGTTACAGGACCATATGTTGTTGGTAGCGCTGCATTTTTCGCTTATTAAGCTGATTTTGGATTATATTGATGGTAAATTTGCCTCGAAAGGCAAGGCAATCATTGCAATGAGTATTTCATCAGGTCTTTTGCTGGCAGGTAAATTTTCAGCTCCTGCACATCTTGCAGGTATTGGAGCGGTTTTTGGGATACTGTTCTGGCGAGATATATTTAAACTTTTTACTCGTAAAACCATCGTTCATATTTTTGTTGGACTTTGCCTAATGTTTCTCATAGGTGGAATCTGGTATTTGTTCAATTACATCAATTATTCTTCGATTTTTGGTCCAACTCATCCACAAGCGCTAAAAGAGAACATTTTGCTTACAAATATTATGCAAATGCCATACAGATTATTTGAATTTGACCATCGATATACGCCTGATTTGATCAATATTTCAGGATACGGGCCTTTTGCTGTGACCGTGGGAGTGTTGCTGACTTTTGTGGCAGTGTTTGAAGCTGTATCAAGGCTAATACGCTCATTTTTCGGGAAAAAAATACTCAACAGTGAATCGGGAATAACAGATCGAAAGGTTGTTGCTCTGGTAGTTTCAAGCGTTTTATTGCATATGTTTTATTTTTCAGTCTATTTAACGCCATATAATTACCGATTGCTGTCATTCACAGGAATTACGCTCATTATTGTGTCAATGTTTTATGCAGAAACATCAAAGAGTGCATTGTTGAGGAGGTTCGTGCTCATTTTAGGGGTCATTTCTATGCTTTTTACTCTTGTTACAACAATTGATACAGATTATTTTAGTCGGCCCGTTAGGGCATGGAGAGATTATTTGCATTCCTATTCGAAAGATCGAACAATTGTCCGTTTTGATTACTCATCTGAGAAGTATAATCGTGATCGAAGTTTTGTGTTTATTGACCAGTTTGTACCAATAAATGAGCCTATTTTGTATATAACGCAGCATGAAATCGGATACGACGATGTCGTTGTTGCCGGTTATTATGATAACAATTTGACGAGAAAGGCAGTGTGGGGAGGCAGTATTGAGCGTGAGCTTATGGTAAAAGGTGCTCCTGGACGGGTTCATTCATATTCTCAGTTTTTTAACGATGATGGTACTGCAAACGGCGAGTTGGTTCCATTTATGAGGCAGAATCATATCTCGTATTTGCATAACAACATTGTTTTTTACTACAAAAATCCGATTCTGCTAAGGCCCGGCGCCGAGTTTGTAGAGGTAACGAAGAATTTATACTATCTGAAGGCTCTATAACTTCAAACAGGTGTATAATATTCCGATGTCTGAACTACGAAGGGCAGGTTGTTATGCTGCTCGACGAACTCATCACGGTGCTCGAGAAGTATTACTTACACAGCGTGCATATATAAATTCGCATACGAATAGACCCATGTCATCGCCAGGTGAATATGTATTTCCAGGTGGACACGTTGAAGGTCGGGAAACTGAAGTGGCTGCAGCTATGCGTGAGTTCAGGGAGGAGCTCGTTTATGGTGGAGAGATGTATGGTTCAATCTGGTTTCATACGGCTCGACAAAGAAGCATGCCCCATCGTGTGCGATATAGAGTGCAGTACTTTGCTGGATTTCTTGACCCAGACCCTGAATTTTCACTTGTTGAGGGTGGTGAGGTTATTGCATATCAATGGTTAACGCCCCAGGATGCTCTTGATCTTATTCGTTCTGATGAGTTTAATAGGAGACAGCTCGAGGCTTTTGAAGAGCATTCTCTACATGATCCACGTTATGGAATGTATGCTGTGCGAGATCGCCGTATGCCCTTTGGAACAATGAGTGCACTTGAGGTTCTCATAAACCATGCACAATACAATGCCCCAATTGAGATATGAAGATGAGTTTAGAGAAATTTAATATTTAGGGTGTATCATGTTTGCATGATTATCTCAAACGTAATCTTTTCGGAGTTCTTTGTAAATATTTCGGCAGCTTGGTTTTCAGCTTTGTTTATTGGACCATTTAAACTACATGGAGATCGTTACCTCAATATTACTTTTGTTATACTTAATACAAGCGCCGTACTATTATCATTAATAATTGCAACTTTCTTAAGAACATCATGAACAAAGAAACATTTGCAAAACTAAATGTTCAGATCGCAATCGCATATGGAATTTTCCTTATTATTTTCCTGTTAATGTATATTGCTTTCAAAGTTCTGAAGTAAGATGACTTTTGCTTAGCTCTTTCGGGCGATAATCAGATTCCGTGAATATAGGAGAATTTGCAGGCATCCGGTAATCAGAAATACAAGGTCTG
>CAZKVU010000012.1:26089-30627 GCA_964556475.1 uncultured Gammaproteobacteria bacterium
TTCCGTGAATATAGGAGAATTTGCAGGCATCCGGTAATCAGAAATACAAGGTCTGAGCGTACAAATGCATAAATAAGGACCATAATGGCACCTGTAAGGCTAAGATACCAGAAAACTTTTGGGATAACGACTTTCTGATGTTTTTCTGAGTAGTACCATTGCAGGATAAAGCGAAGGAAGAATAAACCTTGGGCAGTAATTCCCCAGATTGTCCAGAAATCAACGGTGAATCTATTCAACATACTCTTTAATATCTTACTTCTGTAAAAATAACATGCTCCATGGGAACGGGCTATTATCCTTCAGCACAGTGAATCCTGCTTTTTGCACAAACTGAACAAATTGCCCTCGTGTCCAATGGTTGAGATGACCAGGCGTATTTCCTCCATCCTTAATATATTTCATGCGGGCAAGATTAAGAAAGCGCCATATTGGTTCATTTGGCACGCTTACAATGGCATATCCACCTTTTCGTAGTATTCGATACAGCTCTGCAATACCTTTATCAGGATTTTCGAGATGTTCGAGAACTTCACAGCATACAACCGCATCGAACGAGTCGCTCTTGTAGCTCACTTTTTCAGCATTTTCATTTTTTATGGTGACCTGCGAGAAACCTGCAAGTTTTTTTCGTGCAAGTTCGTTCACACGCTCTGATAAATCACAGCCGTCAATGGTTGCTTCAGGGTACATTTCAATGAGAAGTGCAATCAAATCACCTTCGCCCGAACCAATTTCTGCAATATGCTGAGGTTGTTCAAACATTCGGGTGAGCTGCATAAACTTCGTTAGGAATCCCTTCATTAAATAAGCAGAGATCGGGTTTGTAGCATTGTACTTATCTTCATAATTGCCATCAACAAAGCCAATTTCCTCGTAATTATCTCTGTTTTGTAATTGAGTTTTAATTTCTTTATTGCTGTCGTTCATAGATTTTTTCAAGTATTTTTCTGTTATGCGATATAAGATCTGCGATAACGCCTAAAAATATCGTATTTACACCGGTAATAATTAATATGGCGGCTAGGATGAGTGACTGAATGTGGCCAAATCCGAGTCCGTTCATAAAATAATACACGAAACGGACGCCTAGTATTGCACCGAGAATTATAAGAAATGAGCCAGTGAGCAAAAGCACTTTGAAGGCCTTATACATCATGACTGACCGGATGATGGTTGCAACTGATTTTTTGACATGCGAACCGACGCTTGAAATAAGTTTTGATTCACCAACTTCACGACGCTTGAATGTGATAGGCACTTCAGCGACCGAAAGATTTTTATTGCCTGCTTGAATGATTGTTTCGTGTGTATAAGTGTGTTCAGAGAGCAATATAAATTTTTTAGCGGCATTGCGTGTAAATGCTCGGAAACCACTTGACGCGTCATTTAATTCTGTACCGGAGATTGTCCGGACAAATGCACTGCCGAGCATGTTTCCGTATTTTTTTGATGTCTTCATCCACGATAATTTTTGCACTTGTCTGTCACCATTCACCATATCAACGCCCGCATGAAGAATCGGCTGAATAAGGTTAATAATTTCACTTTGGTCGTATTGATTATCTGCATCAGTGTTGACGATGATGTCGGCCCCTCGGGCAAGTGCCTCATCGAGAATTCTTGCAAATGTTTTTGCCAAGCCTAATTTACGTTTGTTCGATAATACATAGTTTGCGCCGGCATTTTGAGCCGATTCAATTGTATTATCTGTTGAACCATCGCTGATGACCAGTACCTCAACGACATCGACTCCATCAATATGACGCGGAATTGAGTGAATAACATCTGCAATTGTTTTTTCCTCATTATGTGCGGGAATAGTTACGATCAGTTTCATGCGTTTATTGTATCACACCAGCTCACAATTTGTCTTGTTGCTGAGCCTCTGCTTGAAGGTTACGATGGCTCATTTCAAATAAGGCAACAATGAAAAGTGATTCGCTCCAGCCAAGCGGGGTATTATCATTAAACTCATCTGAATTTGAGAAATAGAGTTCTGGCATGCCTTGCTCTGTATCATCTGCAATAAGATCTTTTAATAACTTTTGAGCCTTTTCCTTATTGCCCATGACACCATATATTATTGAAAGCCAGGCTAGTCCAAAAGTCCATTCAGCTTCCTCACTAAAGCCATCATTATTTTTATTGTAATAATGATCGCCTTTATACCGGATAACGCCTCGATTTTTTCGTAAATGGTATTCAACATTGGTTAAAATGTGATCTCTTTGCTCATCATTAACCACATCATACGGCCAGATTAATGACAATAACGCCAGATCAACAAATTTTGATTCCGATTCACGCGGCAATAGCTCACGGAGTGCCTTTTCGCCTTTTTGGATCAGCTCAACAGGAACAGTAATGCCCGGAACGCCTCGAAGCGCTCGTAATCCTGCAACACACGCGCCGACAGATGAAGCATGCAGCTCTTCGCCGCCTTCCCACATACCACTATCCGGGTCATCCCAATATTCAATCGATCCCAAATACATAATAAGTTTGTTCACAATACGAACCCGATCATGATTTTTTAATACAGAATGATTCGTCTGGCGTTCAAGCTGGCCAATGCGGAATAAGATGCAGCCGATTGCATCATTTTGTTTGTTGCCCCATTCTTCCCAGAATTCATCAAATGTTTCAGGGTGAAAACGAGCATGAATATATTGATAACTAGCGGTAGGTTTCTCGCGAATTGCCCAGTCGATTTTCTCCTCATGTTTCAGGAATATCGCCAAAATCGCATCGTATGTTTTTTCAACCGTTTTCCAGTCGCCAATAACCTCAAAAGCGATGGTTTCGTAGAAATTATCACGCAACCAGGACTTATCATAACCCGTTGGAACATCCTGCTTTGAAGCAAGAAAAAGGCCAGAGTCCATTTGAAGGCCCTTCAGAATGTCAATATGTCGGTCAATGAGTTGTTGATATGTCAGCCGGGCCATGGAATTAGTGTAACGAAAGCACAAAAGTGAATCAAGAGATGTATTGTGATATGGTTGACGCGGGAGGCTTTTAGTGATTAAATGGAGGTATGGTCGATATAGATCCTACCTCAAACGATGTAGCGCCTACTGCTGGAATCCCAACAACACCTGCAGAGCGAAGAGCTTTGAGATTGGAGCAGGCGCGAAGGAATTATAATCGCGATCGATACAATCCGGAAGCAGCACGGTCAATTCCATCTTTTAGAGAATCGCTGCAAAGAATGATGAAAGGTGCATATCGTCGAGTTGTACCTTCTGCTCAGGATGAGAAAGAAAAGGCTGCATGACTTTATTTCATTAATGTCTGATAACTGTCAAGTACTGCATGCATGCATCGGCGTATCATCTGATGTAATATTATGAAGAAGCTGTATACCTCCTATGTTTCTCAAACGATTCCGGCTTCACCTCTTCGTGCATTTATCCCATTTGCAGAAGAAGCAAAGAAGAAAGGCAGACACATTTATCACCTTAATATAGGTGACCCTGATATAAAAATGCCGCAGGTTATGTATGATTTTTTGCGTAACTGGGATAAGAATCCGGTTCCATATTCTCATTCACAGGGAGAACCCGAATTGATAAAAAGCCTCCTGTGGTATTACAGTGGATTTGGGTTTAGTTTTCTTAAACATGAGAATATTCAAATAACACTTGGTGGATCAGAAGGGCTTTTATGGTCGTTTATGAGTATTTGTGATCCTGACGATGAGATCTTGACATTCGAGCCATATTACACGAATTACAATAGTTATGCTGTTGTCGCACGAGCAAAACTTATTGGCATAAAGACAAACATTGAAAATGGCTTCCATCTACCTGAACGAAAGGAGATAGAGTCTCGGATTACAAGTAAAACGCGTGCTATTTTATTTTCAAACCCTTCAAATCCAACAGGAACAGTATATACACGAGATGAGCTTGATATGCTCGCTGATATTGCTGAAAAACATAACCTTTATATCATTGCAGATGAAGTTTATCGGGAATTTGTCTATAACGGAACTCAAGCAATCTCAATGCTCGAGTATGCTGAAAAAATGCCAGACGCCATCATTGTTGTAGACAGTCTTTCAAAGCGATACAGCTTGTGTGGTGCGAGGCTTGGCAATATTGTTTCGCTCAATGACGATCTTATGGCGACATTTTTGAAGTTCGGACAAGCACGTTTATCTGCAGGAACCATTGGTCAGCGTATGGCCGCAACGTTGAATCAAGTCGAACCACCATATTTTGACAATATCGTTGAGGAATATGGAAAGCGTCGGGAGATTATTGTGAAAGGCCTTAAAAGTATTCCTGGCGTTGTATGTAGCGAGCCGGAAGGTGCATTTTATGTTATCGCAAAGTTGCCGGTTGATGACGCGGCAGACTTTACAAAGTGGCTGTTAACCGATTTCAACGATAATAACGAAACGGTTATGGTGGCACCGGCTGCAGGTTTTTATAACACGCCGGGAAGCGGTACAGATGAAGTTCGAATCGCGTACGTTTTAAACACTGAGGCTCTAGAAAGATCTGTTGAGATTTTGAAAAAGGCCTTAG
>CAZKVU010000013.1:0-10304 GCA_964556475.1 uncultured Gammaproteobacteria bacterium
CGACCATTACAGCAGTTTATTGCGCATAGGATTGATCGCGAACCTATTCTGGTTGATGCGCTGGAGATTACAGGCCACATTGTTATTTGCGGCTATGGAAGGGTAGGGAGCTATGTTGGAAGAGCGCTTACAATGGCAAATATCTCATATGTCGCAATTGACTACAATTATCATATTGTCGAGAAGAATAGAAAGCAGGGTGTCAATATTATTTATGGTGATCCAACGAACATCGATATCTTAACATTTGCACAAGTTCCCAAAGCAACAACAATCATTTCTGCTGTGCCAGATTCATTTTCTCAGGAAATGATCGTCCTAAATTCAAAGCGTCTTAATCCAAATATAAAAATTTTGACCCGCGTGGGCATAGAGAAGAATCAAAAACGCATGAAAGATCTTGGTGCACACGTTATTATCCAGCCGGAGTTTGAAGCGGCTCTGTCTATGGTAAAAAAAATATTCATCCGGTATAACCTGCCGGAAAAGGACATCGTCGGCAAAATCAAACGGCTTAAACTTGAGCACGGCATGATGTAGCTTATGTCATCACGAAAAAAATCTTGGTCAATTAATACATTCGTCTATATATTTGTCGGGTTTTTGATTGCGTATGGCTTATTTGCAGGAATACGTTCATTGCGGCAGTCAATTATTCTTGATGCACGCGATCGAATAAACATCATTTTTTATAATTCCAGTCCGCTTTTTCTATCCTTCGGGTTGACAGACGAAGTTAACTACATTATGTCACCGAGGCACGACCTTATTGTTCAGGTTCCGGGTGGATATGGGCAGTATCCTGCGGGAGCAGTCGGGAGGCTATCAGACATTGAGAAAAAACCAGGGCTCATTCAGCGGGCATTTTCATCCTCAATCTCAGGATTTACAGATTATTATGTTACTCCGAAAACACATCAGGTCTATGAAGATTCAAAAGATATGGAAACAGAATATAAGAAATGGAAACTTATTCAACAGCTCTTTTCACCACATAACAATTCAAACATGACTTTTTTTGACAAACTTTTTATTGCATACTCAATTGCGAAAAACCGTCAGTCTGATTTTGTTGAGCTCAAGCCGGTTGAAAAACCAGAGAAAGGTATGGATGACTCTGTTGCGTTTTATGAAAAGGGATTTCAAAAAAAATATAAGGGCTTCTTTTTCCATCAATCACTCCGTGAGGAAGCTTTATCAGTGAAAATTCTATATTACTCTGATAGCGCTGCTGTCACACTATCACGAATAATAGAAGGAGAGGGGATCAGAGTTGTTGATTTGAGCAAGCTTGATGAAGTTGGCAAAGAGAGATGTGTTATTCAGCATAATCTGAATGAAAAAACAAAAACAGTCAGATTTTTGTCAAAACAATTTCAATGCAGAGTAGAGAAAGATGATGTTGAAGGTGCTGATATTATAATGGTTGCCGGAGAGGGGTTGGAGAATGATTGGAAGTAACATTAGTCATCCATGTCGTCATCATCGTGATCTGATGGGTCAATGCCATAGTAATCCACCTTATCATCATCGTCATCATTAGCAAGCTGCTCAATATCATCGATGAGTACGTCAGATTCTTCCTCATTGTCTGCATCACCATCAGTGCCAACACCGTCCTCATCAGAAGCATGCTCACCATCCTCGTCTTCATCATCCTTACCCATAAAGGTTTTCATATCATCCTGGATGTTGTCAGGGAATGAAATATAGTGTTCAACTTTTGAGCCTTTTGATTTTTCACGGATAAAAATATCAACACTGTTTTTCGTTGAAGATTTAATATACGTATCGTATAAGCTGTCGGCCTCTAAAAAGAAAATAAGTCTTTTCGAAACATCGTCTGGCAGGCATCCGATATATTCACCCTTTTTGTTCCGCGCTTCGAGTCGTCTTTTCTTAACCTTAAGTTCAACTTTTTCACCAATCTTTAATTTAGCAAGAACAGCGGCCTGGCCAATATTAATAAGTGTCACTGCTCGCGTTTTACCTTTAATATTAATGAAAATTTCCGGATCCATAACAACCTCACCGGTGTCAGCATTATGGTCATGAGATCCTTTTCTCAAGAGAATAGCGATTTTCTCACTGTTATTACGGGCAATAATATTTGTCGGATCAACTTTAAGGGCCTTTTTATACGATAATCGGGCTTTTTTTAGATCGCCCTTTTCCATGTAAGCATAGCTGATCGCTAAGAGGGCATCGATATTCTCATCGTTGAAACCAAGAATTTTTTGATTAAGTCGGATTGCTTCATCCCAATTACGAGCCAGAGCGGAGTTAACAGCTTGATTGTGTAGTTTTTCTATTTGGAGTTCCACTAAGCGTTCGCGTGTCTACTTTTAACTAAATGTTGTAGTATAATGAGTTGTTATTTGTTTGTCAAACAAAGTTTAGTTTGGACTTCTGTATATGTCTGGGCATTCAAAGTGGTCAACCATTAAGCGAAAGAAACAGGCAAATGATCAAAAAAGGAGCGGCGTTTTTGCAAAGATGTCGCGACTCATTACTGTAGCAGTTCATGAAGGTGGTGGAATTGCTGATCCTGAGAAAAACTTCCAGTTACGCCTTGCTATCGACCGCGCAAAGTATGTTAATATGCCGAAGGATACTATCCAGAGGGCTATTGATAAGGCCACTGGTGGTGAAGGGGCGTTGATAAAGGAAATTGTATACGAGGGCTTTGGACCGAATGGAGTTGCTATGCTTATCTCTACAACGACAGACAACTCTAACCGTACTGTTGCAGACCTCAAGAATGTTGTCGAACGCAATGGTGGCAAAATGGCAAGCCAGAACGCCGTTTCTTATCTATTTACAAAATGCGGTGTTGTTGAGTTTGACAAATCTGCAATGGTTGAGGGCGATATGTTTACGTTCACTGATGCAATATCTGCGATTGATGTTGAAGAAACTGATACTCAATATATTATCTTCATTCCTTTTGAGTCGATTGGTCATGTAAAGAACCTTACTTCGGTGTTGCCGACATCAATCGATATTTATTTCAAACCACAGACGACAGTTGAATTAACACCAGATCAACATGAAAAACTTGATACCCTGATAGAAAAGATAGAGGATCTTGATGATACTCAAAATGTCTATACAAATGCGGTATAGACCGTACAATTATGACAAACAAAAAACCGAATAAAGTATACAGTGTTTTACGTACTATTTTTTCTCGAGTAGGAAAGCGAAAAAGGTTTATTATTTGTGATTTTCTCGTATCGCTTCTATTTTTGATATCTACTTTTTATAGCGCCGATGCAATGATTATCTTTGTGCCGGTTATTTTTCTTGTCGTATTCTTCCTGACATTTATTGCTATTCTTGATGATATATCTCAACACGAGCTCTTTACACTTTTCGTGCATCCAATTATTTTTTCACTGGCATTTTACTTCTTCTATTTTTTCCTGCCTCAGCGCTGGCTGACACGCGCTCCCTTTTTAATTATCTATGCAATCTCTATGTATGCAATTATGCTGTCCCAAAACATTTTTAATGTCGGCGTGACGAAGAGTTTGCAACTTTTTCGGGCGGCCTTTTCCATTAACTATTTTTTCTTAACAATTACAGCGTTCATTTCATACAGCTTGATTGTTTCACTCCGTATGAATTTTCTGCTAAATTTTGCAGCTGTTCTACTGGTAACATGGCCGCTTTCAACTCATTTTCTGTGGACGGTTGAGCCAAAGAATCAGCTTGAGAAGGCAACAGTTCTGCAGGGGTTCTTTATTGCCGTTTTACTCGGGGAGATGGCTACAGTGCTCTCCTTTATTCCGGTTAATCAGTCAATATTTGCGCTTGTACTGACGTCTTTATTTTATAGTTTGTCCGGGCTGTTCCAGGTGTATGTTCAGAACGTACTATTCAAAGAGAGGATACGTGAATATTTAATTGTGCTTGCCTTCGTTGCTGTCATTTTTATCCTGAGCTTGTGAGCGATTTTTCTAGCCTCAAGTTGAGGCTAGAATTTTGCCTATTTCGATAGAGGAGTGCTTGGCATTATAAGGTGCCTTCTATAGAAAATGCTGGTTAATCTTATATATGAACAGCCTCAAAATATTCTAAGATACGCAATACAAGCTAACCTCAAATTAAGTTCGAATGATGGTAGGATATAGTAGAGAAGAGGGTAGTAGCAAAATTCACGAACGTGTACTTTATGTCCTATAGCATTGTCCTATAGTAATATCCTATAGTATTATAATAATTATAAATTGGCATTTTTTGAGCTTAAAAATTATTTCTTGATCTGACCGGATATTGAATTTGCGTAAAAAAGGATACACGTAGGACGTTACCACTCTCTCCTGAGGTATGTGTCTTTTTTCTACAGCAGTCGTTGTGGATAAGTGCTTACTGGCAGTATTTTAAGGCTAAATGTATTAGTTTAGCTTATTGTAATAGTCTAAACTGGAAAATAGCATAAGAAATTCGACCGCGGATTTAGCCTGAAAAGTAGTTAAATGGACTGTTATAACAAGCTAAATTCGATGATATGGACCCTGAGGCTGAAGAGGAATTGGCCTCGAATTGATTTATTTGGATTGACATATGGCTCCAAAATAGAAGCATATGGAGATGCTGATGGAAGTAGAAATTAGCCTCAAAAGTTTCTAAATAGATTGATATATGGCTCCAAATTAGAGTGTAGCAAAAGACAGCGGAATAGAAGTGTGAAAAATAAATAGGAGCACACACATCGGAGAATAAAGGAAATAAATATAAAAATAAATCGGTACATACATCAAAGAATGAAGAAAGACAAGAGTTCCACTTTCACTCTCCAGGGAGATATGCCGCATTTCTATATTATGTGGTATTACCGCACAAGAGAATCGTTCATATATAACGTCGTAAATTATATCTTTTACGACGTTGCTAGGCTCGCTTAGCGGGGAAGTACGACTTAAAGTGGTATAACTATATCACTATATTTATCCTATTCTGTTGCTCTTTTTCCCCTAATTGCCTCATTATTCCTCTATCTTATTCCCCGTTATTCTTTTCCCGTTTTTCTGCCAGTATTCCCTACTATAGGATATTTATAAAAATGAGTAATCTTGTCAGAATAGGCTAAATCTCCTCTCCTCTGGATGTATATTACCCGGAGAGGTGGTCATTTTCCCTAGCCTCAAATTGAGGCTAAATTATGTACCATATTATTAAGCTCAAATTGAGGTTAAAATGAGGCGGCGGAAGCTCAAGCTCAGGCTAATTCAGGCTCAACTTGTACAACGGGAGTATTTATTCCTTAGCAGACTGAATAATATCAACGTATTCCTGTATGTGAGCAGGGTGGCTGGCCAGGAGGTAGTGGCGTTGTTTGTAGTGTTCAGTATCAATAACAAATGGATTGCCGTTCCAGTCAACAGTAACGCCGCCGGCAGCTCGCACAATGATGTCAGCTGCGGCAAAATCCCATGATTGAGCGCCATTAATGACAACATGGAAGCGGTTGTCTGCAAGTAAGCAGAAATCAAGCGCTGTTGATCCCATATTTCTCGATGCCTGCACGACGGCCTGCATACGTTCATGTATCATAAAGCGCCAATGCCTTTCCGCTACCACCGATGTCTCGGGGAGTGAAAATAGGCTGTCAGAAAGGGGAGTTTCATGAATATGGAGCGGGGTAGAGGTCTGTCCCTCAATTTTTTCAGCCCCCTTCCCTTCTTCGGCAAGATAGACAGTATCAGACATCGGCGCATAGATGCATCCGATTAATGGTTTATGATCTT
This sequence comes from uncultured Gammaproteobacteria bacterium, assembly GCA_964556475.1. GTDB lineage: Bacteria > Patescibacteriota > Microgenomatia > UBA1406 > HO2-37-13b > CAZKVU01. The sequence goes on from CAZKVU010000013.1 coordinate 5,754, forward strand.
TATATAACGCAATTGAAACTGCAAAATAATCAAATCCATACGCAAAATTCGTCGTTCCATCAATTGGATCAATAATAAAGGTATATTCGGCCGGCTGATAGAGCTCTTCCTCCCCTATAAATCCAATCTCCTCTTCCCTATGCCCTAATTCAAGCATCTGGTCATGGAGATAATCCTGAATGAACTTTTGAGACTCTGTGTCTGCCTCAGTAAGCAAGCGCTGGCGATTATCTTTTGCTGTTACATGAAAGCGATCAGTGCGGAAATACTTCTTATGGATCTCCCCTGCTTTTTTCGAAGCGTCGAGAATCATTATTTTATATTCGTTATTATTGCTGATCATTTTTCGCGAACTGACCCGTCATGCGGGATTTATCATAAAAATGGATAAACACGGCTATGGCGACTCCTACATAGATAATATTCAGTATAGCTGCGTTCATAAATAAATCCCACCTAATCACCTCGGGGTGAGCTATATTAAACCGTGCAGCTTCAAAGACATGTGTTGGCGGAATTAATACAGCAATCCTTTGCATTGAGACAGGAAGAACGGATAATGGAAATAATGGAGCTGTGACAGGCTGAATCATATATATGAGACCCCATGTGATTGCCTGAATTCGTGTTCCAAATCGAAAAATAACTGCACAGATAATAATGCCAAGTGACCATCCAAAAACACCAAGATTAAACATATTGAGTAACGAGTTTGTTATACCTATTGAGAATGGATTGAATTTAAAAAAGATGGTGGTGGCAATAGCATTAACCGTGAATGACATTGCAGCAACAATCGTTGCCGCAAAAAACTTCGTGGCGAAATATTCTTTCATTGAAAGACCGCTGATAAACATGTTCGATAAATTATGTGACCAGATATTCCACATAATACCAACTGCAATGGTGTATTGTGCGATACGCAGATATTCCCAATACAAGTAGCCTATTGTTACTATGTGTCCTTCAGAAAATCGTGAACTAAAATATTGATCAATAAATCCAAGTGCGATAACACTCATAACTGGGAACCAGAAAACATCTGAAAAAATTTCAACTGATGCTTTCGTAATATATAGTTCCTGAACAAGCACTGCTTTGATACGACCTATTCTGGCTTTAGTAAAAATTGGCTTCATACGATGTTCGATGGCTCTTGCTTTGTTACTGCATTGCGTGCAATTAATAAGAATAAATCTTCAAGGTCTGGTTTGTGAATTTCAATATCAGAAATCCATATACCCTTTTGTGATAATCCAAACAAAGTTTTAGGGATCAATTGTTCATCAAGTTGGATTTCAATGCCATTATGCGGTTTTATTTCATAGTTTAGTGATTGTTCTTTTAGATACTCCTCTATCACTTCCCTTTTATCGCGATAAGTTAATGAAAGATGCGAGTGAGTTATATTTTTTGTTAAGTTTCCAGGGGTATCGTGCGCATAGATTTTTCCGTTTTGTAAAAAAATAACGGTGTCACATATGCGTTCAACTTCGTCCATTTTATGGCTAGTAAACAAGATAGATAGATTTCTTTCCTGCTGTAATCGCTCAATAAGAGCAAGCGTTTTATCAGCAATATCAGGATCAAGAGACGCTGTAGGTTCATCCATCAATAAAATTTCCGGGTCGTTCAGAAGTGACTTGACAATGTTAACTCGAGTTTTTTGACCCGCTGATAAATCCCAGAAGATTCTATTGTGTAAATCTGTGATTTCAAGTAATTCTGAAAGTTCTTCAATTTTTTTCTGTTTATTTTCTATGGCGTAGAGCAATGCAAATACCTTCAGATTTTCAAGAACAGTGATACGCCCTTGCAAGCTGCTGTATGCTGACGTGTAATTGATTCGATGGAGACTTTCTTCCCTGTGATGGAAGAAATTTTTTCCAAAATAGTGAATTTCACCACCTGCTGGTTTGTTCAAACCAAGAAGCATTTGAATCGTTGTGGTCTTCCCTGCCCCATTCGGTCCAAGGAACCCGGTTATTTTTCCGCGAGGGATTGAAAAAGAAATATTATCAACGGCTCTAAACGAGCCAAAATCTTTTGTAAGATTCTTTACTTCTAAAACGATATCATGTTTGGTATCCCCCATATCTGTATTATAATATAAACATGCGACGACAAAATACGAATAAAGCGCATCAAAAGCGCAAAAAGTATATTTTGGTAGTCGCTGTTGCGGCGATTCTCATCGTCGCTTTTTTGGTCGCCAGATTTTTGACTTTTTACTCTCGCATAAGTTCTGACGGAGATACATGGGGAGGAATAATTCCAAAGGAAAAAAAGGTTTTTACGATTCTTATGATGGGATATGGTGGTCCAGGTCATGATGGTGCGTATTTGACTGATACGATGATGGCAGTCCGCATTGATATTGACGCAAAAAAAGTACTGCTTGTTTCAGTTCCTCGCGATATTTGGGTGCAGCTTCCATCAAAGTCGGGTAAAAGTACGCACTCTAAGATTAATGCAGTCTACCAAGCCGGATTATTTCCTGATAAATACCCTGATATACCAGATAATTATTCAGGTGAAGATGGAGCCGCAGATATGGTTAAAAAAACTGTCGGCGATATTGTCGGGTTCAACATAGAGCAGATTATCGCGATAGACTTTGACGGGTTTAAGCAAGCAGTTGACACGCTTGGTGGCGTTGATGTAAATGTTGAGAGGTCGTTTAGTGATTATGAATACCCAATTACTGGCAAAGAGGATGATTTGTGTGGTGTGAGTCCTGATGATACTGCAAAATTGGAAGAGCTTGAGAAAATAGCAACAGACTCCCCTAACCTTGCATATCCGTGTCGATATGAGGTATTAACATTTGACGCAGGAACACAGCATATGGATGGTGAAACTGCTCTCAAATTTGTCCGATCACGTCATTCCGCTCAAGACGGTGGCGATTTTAACAGAGCTCGTCGGCAGCAATTATTCTTACAGGCAATTAAAGAAAAAGTGTTAAGTATCGGCTTCATTCCAAAAATTTTGCCACTCATGAACAGTCTTGAAAAGAATATACGAACCGATATTCCGCTTGACCTTATGCAAAAATTGCTTAAAGAAGCACCGAGCGCATCTGATTATTCAATTCATCAAATTGTACTTGATACAGATACTTATCTTGAGAATGGCGTATCTGCAGATCGTCAGTTTATTCTAAAATCTCGTGATGGTGAAGGAAATTGGCAGTCCTTGCAGCGAGACATTCAAAATTACATTCAGGATATAACACCAACTCCTTCCCCACTCCCCCTTCCGACAAAGAAGCCATTTAGATATTAAAACAATATTAAACTTTTGATAAATCAAGGGACATAAGGAGCCCATATTTCGGTGTGATCAATTGACCTATAGTTTTATCAATGGTATACTAGGATGCTTAGACTTTTATGACTATTGATGAACCACAATACGACGGTCATGGTGATTATCCATGGCATTCCTGGGAGGATATGAATACACCACGGGTAGTGATCGCTGATGTATTGCCACCCGAACAGGAAGCATTGCTTGTCGCACAAGCAGCGCAAGGAAATCGAGTGGCATTTGGAAGATTGTATGACGCGCACTTTGATTCTGTATATGACATTGCTGCTCGTATAGAGGGAAACCAACCTGATGCTGAGGCACTTACAGACCGTGCAATGAGCCGCCACTTAACACGAGTTGAATCAGGCGATCAAACAGTTATGCAGGCTCCTTATCTTCATGTCTTACTAGTTGATCTTGCAGAAGAAGCTAGAAGAGCTATATCACTTCGAGAGCGAGTTCAAAGAAGGCTTCTGCAAAGAGTTTTTCCTGAAAGATATGCGGCAATAATTCCTGATTTTTGGCTGCACTTCGACAGAGATGATCGCATGATTATTTCTCTTGTATATAGCGGAGGCATGACACCACAAGAAGCGGCTGATACTTTACATTGCGATGTTTATTATTGTATGGAAGTTCTCGATCATGCTCGTGAGCTTGCGTCAGCAACATCAGCAGAATTCCCTGAAACTGAGTAAAACTTTTGTATAATAAACAATATGTCGAATAAAACAGTTGTCATGCTTGTTGCCTCACTACTTGTTTTGAGCGGCGTTTTATATTTAAAACATCAGCAGGATCTTAAGAATATAAACAGCCAAATGACATCTATCCCCTCAATTAAAGAAGCATACAAGAGCGGCATGAGCGTTCAGTGCATCCATGAGGAGCCGAATGGAAGCGTCCGCGTTTTTGTACGCGATGGCGGCCTCCGTTTTGATAACACACTCCCCAATTATAAGGGCATGATTCGTCATTATGTGAATAAAGATGACGTTTCCCACATTTGGAGGAATGAAAAAGGAGTTATTTTTAGAGATATCAGCAAAAATACGTATGGTAAGGTTTCTCCTCTCTTTATCACCACAGATCAGGCGCTGGATATCGTAGCCGAATATAAGGATTCATGTGTGATTGCCCGCTTTGAAGATGAAGTATTTGATAACATCTCAAATGTTTCATTCACTGATGTGCGGACAAATGCTGAGGCTGCTCTTCTTCCTAAGGAATTGTAAG
>CAZKVU010000013.1:10404-16043 GCA_964556475.1 uncultured Gammaproteobacteria bacterium
AGTGTTGGGACCGGAGTAACTGATGGGCTGACACCAGGCTTTAATGTTGGCGTTGGTGCTTTTGGTGTTGATGATGGCGTCTTGTTTACAACGATAATGTCAGTCGGTGTTGGCGAACTTGATGTTGTCGTACTAGAGCATGTTTCTGAGTCTCGATATGGACTGGAGGCTTGTTTTGAGCCACATGAGTTTACAGCCTCAACAGTACATCTGTATGTGTGACCTGCAACCGCTGTGAACTTTGAGCTTGTTCCATCGACCTCTTTGAATGGTTCGTACTCAGCGAGTTTCTTACCGGTGGTTGTATCAGTTACAGCCACTTTATATTTATCAGCTCCTGACACGCCCGTCCAAGAACAAGTCCCTGTTGTACAGGAGATCGAAAGGTTTGCTACATGATTTGGCGGTGCACATACGATTTCAGTTGTCGGTGTTGGTGCTGTTGTTGGCGTCAATGTTGCTGTTGGCTTAGGAGTTGCTGTTGGTGTTGATGATGGTGTTGGTGTAGCGCTTGGAGTCACACCTGGCGGCAATGTTGGCGTTGGTCCAGTTGGCGTTGGTGATGGTGTTAATGATGGTGTCGCTGTTGGTGTTGGTGAACTTGTCGGTGTGGCAGTTGGTGTTACGCTTGCCTTCGGACACTCAGTTTCGCTGTCACATTTCCCATCAGAGTTACAGAATAAGTCTTGTCGGCATTGCGCAATATTGTCACCACAAGGACTGCCGCATTCGCCGAGCGTCTCTGGCGTTGGTGATGGTGATGGCGTTGGTGAATTTGATGGTTCAGGCAAGCCGATACATGTTGCCTCATCAGTCGGCATACATGCTGGGATACCACAGTCGAGTTTACAGGTAAATTTCTGATCCGGCTTCTCCATCTTTACTTTAAAAAGATAGTTTGGATGTCCTGATTTACCTGGATCAACAGTTTGCGGTGAGTCCGGGCTGCCGTCGACTGTTACTGTACATGTTTTTCCGGCAGGAACCTCTCCAACCGTACAGGTAATTTGATGAGTAAATTCCTCAGCAGCTCTGTTTTGAGTGGTAATTCGGTTCCGGACAAGAAAAATGCCGGCCAAAACACCAATAACAAGCACCAGAATACCAACAACCATCATGAAGTTCTTTTTTTTATCGTTTCCGGATGATGCTGCTGAAAATGCCATAGTCTATATTTATTGTAATGGTGCGCAACTTGCTTTAACTTGTGCTTTACACGCTCCTGGCGTTGGTGATGGAGATGGTGAAAGCGACGGTGTTGGCTCTGAACAGTAACACGCTTTCTTTTCTCCACTTGGTAAATCGCCACATTCATTATCTGGATGCATGACGCAGCGATAGTCAGGCCCAGTTCCAGTACCACCGTTTACATCGACACAACTCATTCCACTTGGACATTTAGAGTTTGCTGGGTTACAGCTGTCATAACAGGCTAAATCTCCCGGAGGCGGTGGTGGTGGAGGCGGAGGTGTTCCTGGATTGTCATTGTTACAGGTAACCGCGATTCGCTTTGTACAGATTTCTACAGTGTTGTCTTTGAGTTTACAGGTAAGGGATATGTCATACACCCCTGGATCTTCATATTGATTATTGTTTGATCTGCCAGCCTTCTCAGTTGGTACCGGTTTCCCTCCTCCAAAGTCAAATTCGTCCCAGTTGATCCAGCCATCAGATCCTGGCTCAATTGTTGGTTGAAGAATTGACTGCTTACCTGCATCAATACAGGTTGGGCCCTTCTTGTCATTGCTCGGGTATCCTCGACCTGGAGGATTTTGGGGCTGTTCATTACCTCCGACAAATCCAGGTGGATTAAAGTTATCAATCGCTGGGCTATTAAAGTCAATATTACATTTATCAGAACATGATTCACCTTTATTTACGGTACAGTCCCAGAATGATGGGTCGCCTGGGTGAAGATGGGCATCCTTTTCCATGCCAGCCTTTATCGTACATGTTTTCTTCTCAACCCACATCGGCTGTGGATCAGTACAGATTGGACAACAGGACTTACATCCGACTTTACAGGTAAGTTTTTCAGTTGGCGGTGGTTCATCAGCTGGATCCTCACATTGAAGTTTCTTAGTTATGTTTTCGATTTCCAAATCATACTCACGACACCCTTCACTATCACTCGCATCACCTTGATGACATCGAAATTCTATTGCCTGTTCTTTTTCTACGTCTTTACCATTATCATTAATACACGCATTTGCGCCTGGTTTTGCTGGATCAGGTGTCGCAGTTGGGAATGCTTTGACAATCGTGCCTGTTTTTCTATCTTTGAGTTCAATTCGCGAACAGTTAACACAGAATACGTCGCCTGTTTTTGGATCTGGAGTAGGAAGAATAATTTTTCCATCATCGATACCAGGCTGTCGTGGATGATATGTTGGATACCTGGTTACACCTTTAATGATGTCTTCACAAGCACACTTTTTATTTTCACAACCCGGCACTTTCTTACGTTCGCAGGTTGATTTACCCTCGCCTGCTCCTTTACACGATTCGGCAATTTTTTTTCCGCCACTACCATCGTCAACTTTACAACACTCATCTGGAACAACAACATTTTCCAGCTTACATATCGCCTCTGCTTTACCGTCTTTATTAGGATCAGGATCAAGGAAATATTCCTTGGTGACTACTTTTTCAAATGGGATAATGAGTGGGTCTGTTGAGTGATCTCCAGGAGGAAGGCTCACCTGTTGTTCATCCAATCCCCCATTAAAATGAACTTTTGCGCCAGCTTCATTTAAGATGTATACCTTTCCTTGCGCTGCAGGAGGAGGACCCGGATCTTCCGGATCGCGTTTAAGGGTGTAATACACCTTACAATTGATGACTGGCAGTGTATCTTGGAAGCATGCTCCCCCTTCAGCTGCCCGATTACGTATATCAATTGGTCCTTTAAGAGCTTGAAAGCCTGCCAGAATACCGAGTATTACCAGAAGGATTGCTCCGATTCCTATGACTAATTTTAGATTTTTTTTATCTTTCATGTTTATTTTGCATCACAATTTGGACAATCCAAAATAACATTTTGAATATCCAGCTCAGGTATTACACAGGCTTCAGGTGTGTCATTTGGTATATCATTTTCGGGTTTGGTGACAACAGGCACAGGTGTTGCTGTTGGTGAGTTGCTTGGCGGTCGACAACAGACTATTCGTGTTGGTGTTGAACCTGTCGAAGAGCCGTCTCCACTGTCGCCTCCGATTACTGAAGAGCCAACGGTTGAGCCGATTCCCCCATCTGAGGATCCTCCGATTGAAGCCCCTGTATTCGTTCGTACCGTTGATGTAGTTGGTCCTTCAAATATGACGATGTCCCCACCAGGACATAGTGTTGATGCATCTGCTGGTGAGGTCGCTGTGGTGGAGCTGAGCTGCTTGTATCCATCCGGACACGAAGGTGCAACAATTGGTGTTTGTGCAGGAGTAGTCAGTGACTGGGTGTTTTGGAGTGCAATAGCGCCAACTCCTACCAAAACAACCAGAGCGAGCATGCCTCCAAGAGCAAGAATATTTTTTGGACTTCGTGTACCAAAAAAGGAACCCCTCGGACGGGCTCCGCTTAGTGAAATCGGTGTATAATTTCTCGTATTTTCGGCCATTAGATCAATATACTACGCTGATTTAATCATTGTGACACATTCAAAAAAAAATTGCAATCAATTACTCAGCGAAGAAGCGAGCGATGTCATTCTCTGTAAGAAGATGTGTCTGTTTTGGCTTGAGCTGTATATCCTCGAGTTTAAAATTCCCAATGGATATACGCACGAGAATAATAACTTCCAGATCAATCATGCCGAGCGATCGTCTAATTTGCCTATTGCGACCTTCGTGTAATGTAATCAGAAGCTCAACTCTGTGGCGGACCTCATTAAACTCAACAATCTCAATATTCATAGGCAATGTACGCTTCCCTTTTATCGTGATTCCCTTAGCAATACGCCCCAATTTACTTTTAAGAATATTGTCAGTGTAATCCTTTGGTGTAACTGCCGTAACCCGATACGTCTTAGGAATATGTTTTGATGGATGCATAAGCCGCTGAGATAAATCACCATCATTAGTCAAGATAATAAGACCTTCTGAATCCTTATCAAGCCTTCCAATAGGAAAAAGTCTTTTGTGAGTTGGGACAAGACTGCTGATAATTGGCGCAGAACCTTGTTTCCTCATTGATGTAACAAAGCCTTTTGGCTTATAAAGGGCAAGCGTGATCTTCTCACTGGTAGTGGAGACTTTTTTCCACGAATAGGAATTATTTTTTTCAACTAGAATTTCAACCTCAGCAACATCAGGATCAATCTTAACGCCAAGTTTTTTAATAACCTTTCCATTTAGTCGTACATTCCCCTTTTCAATGAGCGAATCTGCATTGCGGCGCGATGTAATGCCTGCCTGCGAAAGAAAATGATTAAGTCGAATGAGTGACATGCAGATATTGTATCATTTGAGGCATATTTAGTAGTTTGTATTTAAAATGTACGGAGTCATTTTCATGTCTATTGATTTTCACTATCGCATCTTTTTTGTTTTTGCCCCCTTTACTTCTGAGCCGACGAGGAATTCTGTATCAGCCTGACCTACATCAGTAGCCATTGTGCTCCCGATTGCCTGAATTTTCCATATGGTTTTATGTCCAAGGAGAGGAATTGGCAAACGGATTTCACCTGAAGCATCGGTCCTGACATTCGGGTTCCAATAGAGAATGTCAGCAGTACTGCTTGGATTTCCCCCGCCGCCTCCTCCACCACCACCGCCTCCCCAATCGCTTAACCCTGTGAGTGAAGACGATGCATTTGTTTGTCGGGAGCGGAAATAATAAAACGATGAATGAATAGGTGGTGTTGCACTTGCCCTGAGAGCATATATTGCCTTATCAACGACACCGACTGAAAGGTTCGCAGCAATCGGAGAGCCATGTGAGTCTTTTGTTGTTACTAGCAGTTCAGCTGTATCATTAGGTGAATATGAGGTTTTATCTAACTTAAGACCAACATTCAACAATTTATGCATTGCAGGAACATTGAGAGAAAGCCCCTCTGTGTAATATTTACCTTCTACAAAATAGCTGAACACAACGGTTATCGACGGGCTTAATCGTTCATCAACTTTGAACGAGAATGTATTATTTCCTTTATTGATATGCTTAATCTGCGGATCATAAACTCTTCCTCTTTCCAATGTTACAAGCGCGTCGAATTCAGAGGGTGAATCAATATTTAAACTCACGGTATCCCCTACTTTGAATGAATTTTGATTACTCGATATTTTTAAGTATGTCTGCGAAATACTTTCTCCCCACCATGCGGGTTCAGCCTGCGCTTGTGAGTCTGATTTTTTGAGAATTGAGATTGTCTTTTGATTTTGTGCAACATTACTTTTTGAATCCCTTGCTGATACAATAAGCTGTTTGGTTGTATCGGTTAACTTGTCAGCCTGCGGAAGTGTGAAGGTAATAATACCTTTGCCGTTTTCATCAGTTACTGCTGTTCCAGATGCGACAATCTTTTCCGGCTCTTTTTGTGCATCGTTCGAGTAGACATAATCAATCAATTTGTATTCAAAAGTTGTGTTTTTTACCTTGTCCCCTGAAAGAGTCTCGGCATAAAATGGAGCAACAATTTCTTC
>CAZKVU010000013.1:16143-26242 GCA_964556475.1 uncultured Gammaproteobacteria bacterium
AATTATTATCACTTGAATAAGCAAAATCTCTGAGCAGATTTACTGAATTTTCAAGATTATAGAGTCCGAATGTTACACTATCATCAATTCGTGTTCCCTTTTGAACATCAAATGCATTGAGGTATACCTTTTTATCATCCTGTCGCAACAAAGCTCCAAAACTGCTGACGACAATAAAATATGGTTTCGAAGTATCGCCCTCGACATAATAAACACCTGGTTTAAGAGTGATTGTATTCTCATCAGTATTAATTTTTACATTGGTGAGTTTATCTGATTCGTTATAGTGCGATAATTCCTCTTTAAATACTCCGTCATATCTGCTTGTCCTATATTGCTTATTTTCAACTGAATATGTGAGGAACTGAAGAAGTTTTTGAGCATCTGATTTATATATGCTTATACTAGAGCCATCTGAAGACAGTGGAATTGCTTTTCCTGCAGGAAAATTCTTTACACGCGAGTAAGGTGAATATTGTGTAGCGTTTTCAACTGTCAGATTTTTTGAAAAGGAGGATGTCATGGATTTATTATTGGTGCTTTTGAGTCCATCTGCGATATAAAACCAGAGCGTAGCGCCTTTGTAGGGCTTTTTAAATTTGTAGGTTACTTCATTTTTATTGAGTAATCCCCTTTTCCATTCGCCTTCAATTTTTGGAGAAATTGAGGCAAAATGCTCAAGATCGTGTGCATCAACAGGATTATTAAATGTGACTGTTAATGATGTAGGATTTGTTTGACTGTCTAGTGACACATCGACAACGAGAAGTACATCGTCAAGAAACTGGGCGGTTTGATTCGCAAAGAGCGCTGGATTAGGACGAGATAATACATAATATCTGGCTCCAAGAAATCCGATAACCACAACAAGCAAAGATAAAAGAATAAAATATGGTCGTTGTTTAATAAAGGGACTTATGCTGTTTATTTTTGAAAGAATTGTTGAAAAAAATCCTGGTCTTTTCTCATTTTGAGTTGGAAGTGTCTGATTTTGTTGAGGCATTTGGGAAGGTGGTGGATTTTGATCACCCGAATTCGGATTCATACAGTCATTATGTGCTTAGCACAAGAGCTTGTCAATAGTAATGACGGGTCATGTGGATTGCGGAGAGGGCGGGATTCGAACCCGCGGTGACTTGCGCCACACAGTCTTTCCAGGACTGCGCACTAGACCAACTATGCGACCTCTCCAAGAGTTTGTGCCTCTTATTTTACCAGAATTGTACTATCACAGAGAGCTGTTCTTTATTGTACTTTTTCACTACTGTGAATACGCTCCCCCCCTTTTTATGCAGTAAAAGTACTAAAATGGGCCCTTTTAGCACCATGATTATGGCATTCTACATAGTAAACAAGTAGACTATATACAAATATCTATGAATCTTGAAGATGCAGTGAATCGCTTCCTTGAATATTGTGAACTCGACAAAAATCTTTCTCAGAAGACCGTTCGAATGTATACGTATTACATCCATTTTTTTAAAACCTGGATCGAAAAAACATCAAAAAAAACAGCGGAAGAAATCAATGTTGAGGACCTTGATGAAGAGCTTATTCGAACATATCGTCTATATTTATCTCGTGAGTATTTTAACCCTTATAAAGGCGAGCTTAAACGAAAAACACAAAATTATTTTTTGGTTGCTCTGCGTTCTATGTTCCGATTTCTTATTCGAAAAGGTCACACGGTCCTCTCCCCTGAGCAGATAGAGCTTGGTAAAATTCGCGACCGTCAAGTTAAGTATCTTTCTCCGGAAGCTGTTGATAAATTGCTCCAATCGCCTAATACAAAGAAATTACGCGAACTTCGTGATCGCGCAATTTTAGAACTCCTCTTCTCTACTGGTTTGCGCGTATCTGAATTAGTTGGATTAAATCGTGACCAGGTTAATTTGGTTGAGCGAGAATTTAGCGTAATTGGAAAAGGTGGAAAGGCTCGTGTTGTTTTTCTTTCAGATAGCGCTGCTGAATGGATTCAGAAATATTTTGCTGCGCGGGAGGATCCGTACAAACCCCTGTTCGTTCGCTATTCTGGGCCAAAATCTTCAGAGGTGCTTACTGATGATCAGGCCAGGCTTTCAGTTCGGTCTATCGAGCGAATGATTGATAAATATCGAAAGAAAGCCGGCATCACCTTTCCGATAGGTCCTCATATTCTCAGACATTCATTTGCAACAGACCTGCTGCAACATGGCGCTGATCTTCGTTCCGTTCAGGAAATGCTCGGCCATAAAAATATTGCAACGACACAAATATATACACATGTCACCAACCCTCGATTAAAAGAAATCCATCAGAAATTCCACTCTGGTAATTCGGGCAATAAAAAGCTATAAACAAAGTATATGCTTGCGGCAATCGCTACGTTTGTTGGGTCAATTATTGGTGCTGGAATTCTTGGTATTCCATTTGCGGTTGCTCAAACTGGTTTTGGTATCGGTATCATTTTGCTTATCTCACTCACCACCGCAACGACTATTTTAAGCCTCATGTTGGCCGAACTCACATTGCGCACAAAAAAGGACCATCAAATGCCTGGTTATAGCGCTCTATATCTGGGTCCAAGATTTGGCTCAATAACATTTTTCATCGATATTATTTCTGGATATATCGTACAGCTTGCGTATATTGTAGGTCTTGGTGAAGTCCTTGCTGCACTGCTGAGCGGGTCGCCTGTTTTCTGGAGTGTTGTTGTTTTTTGTATCGTTGCTGTATTCGTCTATAAAGGCCTTGAGACGATCAAAGTCATTGAACTTGTTATGACCATTGGGATTTTTGTCATCGTATTGATATTAGCGATTATTCTTTCCCCCCATATAAGCCTTCTGAATTTTAACTATGCTGATCCTACTCGAGTCGGGTTGCCATATGGGGTCATTATGTTTGCACTTGCAGGACATATAACCATTCCGGCAATACGAAGACTCCTCGTTGGCAATGAAAAAAAATTCCCTTCTGTCATCATCATTTCTTACATTCTTGTTTTTATTGTCTATGCAACCTTTATGTATATCGTCTTAGGTGTTACAGGACACGAAACGACAGAGGTTGCAACAATTGGCTTGGGTATGAAAATAGGTCCTGTTATGATCGTGCTCGGCAATGTGTTGGCATTATTTACCATGTCGACCTGTTATCTGGCAAATGGTCTTGCGTTACGTCGAGTATTTGAGTTTGATTATAAAAAACCGCGCATTCTGTCAACATTTTTAGCTGTCATTCCTGCGCTCATCTTGTTTGTGTTTGGCATCAGGCATTTTATTATTATTCTTGGGCTTGTCGGCGGCATTATTCTTGGTCTACAAAGCGCTTTTATCATTCTTTGTTTTTGGAAGGCACAAAAACATGGAGACAGAAAACCTGAATTTAGATTAGGCAAACTCACACTTGTTGGTTTGGCACTATTAACGATTTATATAATAGGAGCAATACTTACCCTACTTGAATCATAAAAAACAATACCAAGATAGTACTTCCTATTTATATTAAGACGATATGAAGAGTTAGTTATCCATTATAATGGACTCTTCCTCTACAGAGTATTGATCGCTATTCAGTTTGGTATGAATCATCATTGCAACTGCTGCAACAATCAATAAAACCGCAAAGAGGATAAGAGCATTATGATTTGGATGCTTTTTTTCGTGTTTCTTTTTTGCCATGTGACTACTAAAATTGTTAATTACTATTCAGAGTAATAGAAAAAAGATATGTTGTCAATTGATAAATTATGATCTGCTATGTTTCGATTTGATATCGTCAGTAAAAGTACTAAAACTCAAGCTCGCAGAGGTGTTTTAAAAACTCCACATGGAGATATTCAGACGCCAGCGTTTGTAACTGTTGGAACAAAAGCGACAGTAAAGTCACTCTCTCCCACAGATCTCGAGCAAACAAATTCGCAGCTTATTTTTGGAAATACATATCACCTTGTTTTATCGCCAGGAACTGATCTTATTAAAAAAGCCGGTGGTATTCACGCACTATCTGGCATCAACAAGCCCTTTATTACTGATTCAGGAGGTTTTCAGGTTTTCTCGCTGGCTTTCCAGAATCGAAAAAATATGTATGAGTTGAATTTAAGTCAGGATGATGCGCAATCCCCTCCTCATCCTTCTCTTGTGAAAATTACTGACGATGGAGTTAAATTTAAATCACATATTGATGGCACTGAGTTTTATTTCACTCCTGAATTTTCGATAAAGGCGCAAGTCGATATTGGAGCGGATTTTATTGTGGCTTTTGATGAATGTATCTATAATGGTGCTACGAAAAAGTATACAGAGCAAGCCACAAACCGCACGCACGAGTGGGCTGTTCGTAGTATTAATACTTTTGCAAAGGAGTCATCGCCAAAACGACAGCAAATGTTTGGCGTCATACAAGGTGGTTTGCATGAAGATTTAAGGCTCAAAAGCACAGAATTTATTGCAGCACAGAATTTTTTTGGTATTGCGCTAGGCGGGGTTTCTGTTGGAGAGAGCAATGAGGAGCTCCGAACTACGGTTACATGGATTATGAAAACATTGCACAGTGATCCGCGTCCACGTCATTTACTTGGAATTAGTACGCTTGATGATGTACTTTACTCGGTAAAAAATGGTGTTGATACGTTTGATTGTGTTCTCCCGACTCGCGATGCCCGTGTTGGATTTTTGTATGTTAACAGGAGTATGCGAAAAACATTAGAAAATTATGATCGCATAAAAATAACACAATCGATTTTCAAAAACGATCTCTTCCCTATTGATAAACAATGCGAATGTTATACATGTCAGTATTTTTCCCGGGCCTATCTCCATCACTTATTCAAACAGAGAGAATTATTAGGTTATCGACTGGCTACGATTCATAATCTTTATTTCATTGAAGATTTTTTTGAGCGGATACGAGAAGCAATTGAACAGAACTTGTTGTAATATACGATATGCAAGATCGTATTGATGCTCTCGAACCACCAACCTACGAAGAACAACTTGCGCTGTCTGAACAAGCATTTATGGCGAATTGTCAGAGGCTATATGACGGAAAAGAACAGGCATTTGCATTGCGTCAGGATGTAATACATATACCTCTTGATGATGGGTCATCAGTGGCTCCGACATATCATAATTGGGATCATATTACCGCCGCATATACAAGCACCGATGATATTCTTGCTGATTTTAGTCAAGGTAAAGATATCTTTAATTTAGCCCAACAGGTTGAGAGATATAAAGAATCACTTGGCGTTGACTATATTGAAAATCAAGAAATGTGGGATCGATTTTTTGGTGGTCCAGAATTTGCACTTACCTGGAGGTTGATGTGGGCAGGCCACGATTTGGGAAATTTAACTGATTCGCATGAATTTGATGAGGATGGCTCGGTTCCGTATCATGCAGATTATCTTATTAAGGGAGCTGAAGCGCGCAGTCAGGATTTGACTGATCAGTTAATAGAGAAACATTTCGGTTCACACGAAATGAAAGACATCATGAAGAAGTTTTCTCGACATCTCATAGAGCAAACAATCTATATACCCGATGAGGAACCTGATGTCGTTTTGAGAAAAGCAGCAATCCCCTTTCATAATTTTGTACAGTTTATAGACCAGGTTGGATCAGGGTTTTATAACAGAAATAATTATGCATTGATTGTATCGGGTTTGCTCAATGAATTCCGTGCAAGTAATGAACAGGGCCCACTGAGTCAGACACCTCACGATTTTGCGTTCTTCCCATTTATGCGAGGGGTTACATTGTATGGTCGGCAAGAATCAGATAATTTTGGTTTGGAGACAACGACATTTTTAGAAATTATGGATTATTTTAAAGCAAAAAAACCTGAAAAATACGATGAAATAGAACGGCTTTATGGTAGGGTTCCTGAGGATTTAAGAACTATAGATTATGATAGAGATGTTAGTTTTTTTGCGGGTTTTGCCTTAGGTGCACACAAGTAGCTTTGGAGCGGAAGACGGGACTCGGACCCGCGACCTTCAGTTTGGAAAACTGACGCTCTAACCAACTGAGCTACTTCCGCATGTTATCTGAGTAGGATCAGACGCACAAAGTATTATACCAAAGTAATTCAGAGAAGAATTAGGATGCCTAAGTTGCCGCATAATTTGTATTATATATGTATGGCTATCATTGTGTTAATCCTCCTTTTCCTCGCTCTGATCTATGGTCCTCAATTATTGAACTATATCCCGAGTGGTGATGATCTTGTAAATATGAGCATTGCACCGCGAAGTATTGCCGATATCGTTAGATTATTTTCAACATTTGGGACACAGTATCGCCCGGTGACACAAACTTTATTTTTGATTTACAGAGGACTACTCCCCCATTTTAGCGTAATGTTTTTTATCAATCTTGCACTTTTCAGCAGTGTCATTATTTTACTTTTTTACAATCTTCGGCGGTTTATTACAAAAAAAATAGCATTGATAATCGCCTGCGCTGCTGCTCTATCACCAATCTTCTATTATCACATTTTTGCTTTGTCGGCACTAAACAATACCTTAATGCTTATTTCCAGCCTCATTTTGCTGCTCTTAATTGACATGGAAAATAAACTTTCGAGCAACCCACAAGCGCGAAAGACTCTCTATGTTGCTGCAGCGATTGTGCTCTTCTCTACTTTTATAAAAGAAACATTTGTTCTTAATGTTTTTCTATTTTCAGTTATTGCATGGCAAAAGGCTGGAAGTAAAAAATGGTTGTGGATCAGTGCTGCAACCATTTCATCAATTATATATTTGGGATTGCATGCAATTTTGTATCCATCACTTGATCCAAACTACGCAGTTGTGTTATCTCCCCAGAAATTCATCGAAAATTTATTATTGATAGGATCCTGGCTTGTTGCATATCCTCGTGGATGGCAATATGGAGCCCCAGAGCCAAAAAACATTTTCACATTTCTAATAACCATAAGCATGAGTATGAGTTTTATCATTGCATATATTTCAGTTTTCTTAGAAAAGAAAAAATTTCATATCATCTTTTTCACTGGAGCTCTTTTTTTCTCAATAGTCCCCTATCTCTTTCTACAGAGAGTCCTTGTATATTATGCTGACGCAGCGTTTATTATTCTTATCGTGATGATGGGTTTGGCTATGAGCAAAAAGTTTCATAAACGCGCGTTTGTACTTAGTTTGTTTTTTTGCGTCATTTCTGCACTTCATTTTCTATTGATATACACGCAGTGGCATCAGTATTCTTTTGTTGCCAGGTCAAATATGGCAGCGCGTAATTATATGCGAGAAGTCAGCAAGCTAGATCTGTCGAAGTATAAAAACTTGTGCATCTTGAATCATACCGAAGGGACATGGGGTACGCATAACGGAAATCTAGTAACCTATGCAACAGGGAGCCTCATTCATGTTATTTCTACTCCTTTAAAAGATATTCCGAACGAGTGTTTAGACAGCTCAGTGATTTTGAGAAATGATGGCATCGATTATTCTACCCTTTTGGATAAATAATATGCACCAAATTCTTTTTCAGACAGGCCATTTTCCTCTATCTCTGGCGCAATTCTCAGGAAATATTTTGGGGTGGGTTTGGTGTCGTCAGGCTTAATGCCATAGTATGATAAGAGGTATGCAAAGCCATATCCCCTACCAAGCGGTACGTTGTAGCTCAAGCTGAAATATGGATCATGCTGATCTGCCATATATTTTACAAGCGCTTTTTTGTAATGCAGACTTGCCGGGTCATCGCGAGTCAACACTGGTCGTATATTGCCGATAACAAGCCCTATTATAATTACAGCGATAACAAATCGAAGCTGTTTTTTCCAAAAATGCGCACAGACATAGGCGGCAAATAATATCAATAGCGATGTTACTGTAGAAAAATAATATTCAGAAATAGTTCCTTTATAGAATGAAAGCGTTATGAGTGGCACAGCGATCCATGAGTAAATGGTTATCATGTGCATAATTCTTTGGTTTTTTGAGCTGAATTTTTTTGTGGTGAAAATGAGATGCGTTGCAATAATCGTGATAAGGATAAGAGTAATATTGAGTGATGCTACGAGCTGTGCATTATGTGTAAATGTTAGTAGATTTGGATTGCGAATATATATGATGAGCGCGCGTGTGAAATCAATCCCCTGGTGGGCTGTGTTTGAGTTTAAGAAACCAAGAAGCAATTTAGTATTGAGAAAATCATGTCGGATGTCAAAAATGATAAGTGGTGCAAATGAAAGTACAAAAATAATAAGGCCTATTGCAGTGGGCCGAAATATTTTTTTTAACGACTTATCAATGAATATGATGTATGCGATAGTGAGGCCTAATTGAATGGCTAAATAAACTGCTGCTGCATGAGCTTGAAATGTAAGTGAAAGTATAATAAATGCCCCAATGAGGAATGAATAGCGTTTTTGAATAATCTGATAGATGCAGTAGTACATGAGGATGGTAAGTAACGGCATATACATTACATTCCAGGCAGTTAGTTGTGGCAATAATGCGCTGAAAAGACCAGCAAAAATTGCAACTTTAGATCCGAAGAGCTTATTGGTGATAAAAATGTATCCTGCTGTTGTTACAACCCCGATAAGTCCTGCTAGAATCGACGCTGCAATCGGGTCGCCTTTTGTTACGGCATAAAATGGCGTTAAGACATAGTAATGCAGCGGGCCGAGGAAAAATCCTTCCGGGCCAACAGCACGAGATCCCAAAAGCGTGGGACTTTTTTGTTGAATAATGCGTTCATATACCACTTGTGCATCACGTTCCTGATCCCATTCAAAAAGATGTGTTTTTTCAAGCTGATAGAAATTGGTAAAGATACTGAGGATGATTATGGCGAGGAAAATTGTGCGGGTTGTGAGAAATTTTTGTAGCAATTTCACTATGAAGTTAGTATAGCAGAAAGATAAAGGTGAGTTGAGAGTGCGAATTGTGTGGTGCAAAGGGTACGGACAGAAAGGTGGATGACGCGCTAGCGTCAAGTCGGCTTGCGCCGATTGTCGCTTTCGCGACTCCTTTCCTTATCTGTCCGCACCACAGTGCACGTTGATGTGTCAGTTGGCGATGGCTTGCTTGAAGAGCGGGCTCATGGCGGGCACGGGCGGCGGGGGTGGCGGGCACTCCACCTTGATGGTGCGGTTCGTGGGGTTCCACTTGCCACCGGTGTAGGGCACGATGCCCGCATCGGCGAGCGAGTGCTCGAGGACGAGACCCGAAGGCCAGAGCAGGTCGACGAACAGGTCAGTGTCCCCGTCTCCGAGGTCCACGATGTATGGGTCGGAGAGGACCATGTACGGCCCCCAGGGCTCGCTGGTCTGGTGGAGCAGGTTGATGCACAGCCCCGGGTGGACTTGGGCGGGGTCGGTGATCTGGTTCTCCAGGATCTCGGGCCGCACGAGGGTCAGCTCCGGGAGTCCCCAGGGGTTCAGGCTTGGGGGCATGTGGGCGTCTTCCAACTGCCAGCGGCACGGATCGTCGTAGAGTCCAGCGAGCGGGTCCACGTCGAGTCGGTCCATCGGATCGATGGGAAGGATCTCGATCTGGTCCGGGACGTTGACGGTGGCGCTGGCGCTGTTGTACGAGCCGGCGACGTCGACGTTCACGGGGGCATCCACGTCGACCAGGTAGTGGTTGTGGACCTCCTCGGTGAGGTTGAGGACTACAGGTTGGGTGTACGTCCGGCTGTGTTCGTAGGCCGCGCCAAGCGCAGCGCCGAGGAACAGGATCAACATCGTGTACGCGAGCGCGCCGACGGTCGAGTAGAAGCGGGTTTGGCGGTACATTGGGGGCTCTCCTTGTGCAAACGCCTGTGAGTAGGCGTTATCGAGCTCTTCAGCAAATGCTTCGAGCGCAAGAAGGCTAGAGATAAAGAATAAATAGTTAATATTCTCAAGCCCTCGTATGCTCGAAGCAGCAACTGACAATATTTCAACGTGCAATCTTACGTTTGTACTAAATACTATAAGATAGCAAATATCCAATAGATTTAGCTCAAATATCTAATTATACTAAAAACTATAGGACATGTCAAGATTCAGGAAGAAAATTGAGCTCAAAGAAAAAGATTCGAGCTCAGTTCGTTACCTGTACAACGTAATGTTTATGAAAGTAGGTATTTTTCCTGTTTAA
>CAZKVU010000014.1:0-24507 GCA_964556475.1 uncultured Gammaproteobacteria bacterium
TTAAATTTAACAGAAAAGTTTGTTTGCTCGGCCGATCAATGGTCGATAATGCTAAGTTAGTCAAGGATCTAGGATATTTCCCGATTCCGGCTCAGCACTTAATCAGCGATAAACAAGTGCGAAAGTACAAGCCTCAAAATGTCTGTATTATTGCAACGGGTTCACAAGGCCAGTTTGGATCAGCACTCCCGCGGCTTGTTATGGGAGAGAATAGATATTTCACTGTTGATAAAGGTGATAAAGTTATCTTTTCATCTGATCCAATTCCAGGCAATGAGGATAACGTGTACGAAATTATTGAGCATCTTTATGAGCTTGGTGTTGATGTTCGTTATTCTGATCTTCATGAACAATTACACGCATCTGGACATGGTAGTCAGGGCGACATGAAACTTCTCATGAGTATGGTTGAAGCAAAATACCTTATTCCTATTGGTGGTACAGTTCGACATCAACATGTCTATCAGGATCTTGCTAAAGAGATGGGATACAAGGAAAAGGATGTATTTTTGCTCAAAGAGGGTGATACCGTATGGTTCTTTAAAGATGGTGCGCAGAAGGGTGAGCAGGTAAAGACACGAAATATTTATGTTGATTCGTATGGAGTCGGCGATGTTGGCGATATGATCTTGCGCGATCGCATGGCATTATCAACAGAGGGCGTTGTACTCGGATTGGTTTTTGTTGATAATCATGGAAAACTTGCAAAAGCGCCCGAATTCACCTCGCGTGGATTTATTTTCAAATCATCACAGGAGGTTTTTGATGGAGCTGGTCAAGAGGTCAAAGCTATGTTTGAACGATCCCATGAAACGCCCCTGAAAAGAGATATTATCGGTAAACTGGAAAACTACTTTAGAAAGAAGACAAGAAAAGAACCACTGGTGATATTAGAGGTTGTGAAGGTTTGACTTTCTTGACAAATTTATTTATGCTGGCGCAGCACTGGAATTTAATGCTGTGGGAGCTTGTGGCGCATCGAGTACCGGTGCAACCGCTGCAACTGGTATATTAGATTCGTTGATTGAAGGAGGCACCATTGGAGCCGCAGGTGGATTTTCGTATTCGCGTAATGCAGTATTAATTGCCTCTAATACAGGAGTATCTTTTTCGATCTGGTCTGCTTCTTTTCTAAGACGTCGTGATTCAAGAAAAGCCCTGACTCCGTCTGCAAAATCTGATGCAACAGCTCTTCTGGCAACTCCAAAAGCCTTAAGGAAGAAAAGATTTGTAGCTCCATAAAAAATAGCTTCAGGAATTTTTCCCTGACCAGCTGCTTCCAATACATTACTAGCGGTTATTCCAATCCCAACAGCTGAAGCTCCAGTCATTCCGACATCCAAGGGAAGCTCATAAACAAGTCTGTCTAATGCATGATGGAATTTGTTGCTAGCTGCAACCCTCAATTCTTCAGCTCTATTTACAGGTCTTTCTGCATACTCAAGGCCACTGTTTTGCTTATCTTCCAATACACCCGTATCTTTCAAGCTTGGTGCTCCTTCAAAACTCATGCTGGATAATACTTTTTGTTAAAAATTAATAATGCTTTATCAATCTTTTCTTGTGGTACATCCTTAGTTAGCGCCTCCAGATATTCTCGAATTGTATTTTGAATAATCGTCGAAATTTTGGTCTTCATAACCGCATCTTCCATGGGCATATTATGAGAAAACCAATTTTCTATATCCTCGGGAGTATTCTTTCCTGAGACGAGATATTTTTTTAGTGAGTGTTTTTGATCATCATTTAATCGTTCTAACATCGGAGTTGCCAGATTATAAGCAATTGTGTCAAACAAAATTTCCTTTAGCTTTAGCCTTTCGCTTACGGGGGTTTCAAGTGCTTCAAGTAAATCATCGATAAGTTTCTCCATATAATGATTGTATTATCTCTTCAAGACGATTGTCAAACCGAAGTATTTTTTGTTAAAAATCCTTCCGTCCTTCAAGCGAGCGCTTGAGGGTCATGTAATCGGCAAATTCAAGATCGGCTCCCATGGGTAATCCATACGCCAATCGAGTTACCTTAATTCGTTCTGAATCACCATTGAGTACTTCTTTAATTTTACTTTTGATATACATGGCGGTTGCTTCTCCTTCGGTATTTGGATTTGTCGCAAGAATAATTTCGCTGATCGAGTCCTTCTCCTTTTGGAGTCTTTCAATAAACTGTGGGATGAAAATATCATCAGGCCCAATATAATTTAGCGGATCTATTCGTCCGTGGAGCACATGGTACAGACCATTGTAATGATTACCTGTTTCAAACGAAAGCAAATCCAGAACGTCTTCAACAATGGCTACAACCGATTGATCCCGTTGCACATCTTCACAAATGGGACACAATTCAGACTCGGACAAATGAAAACAGCGCTTACAATACAGGGTATTTTGTTTCAACTGTGCAATATGTCCACTCACCTCTTCCAATTCCTGCTGTGGGAGGCGTAGTAAATAGAAGCCTAACCGCTTTGCAGATTTTGGTCCGATTCCGGGCAATTTCTCAAAAAAATCAATGGCTTTTTGTAAATCCTTCGGTATTTTCATAACAGGAGTATACTCAGTATAGCTTAACTCGAATGAGTTAGTCAATATCCTTAAGCTCAGTTGCAATAAGTGGAGCAATAGATACGAATTCAATTTTATCTGTATTTACTGGGTGGAATGGCTTGATTGTATCGGTAACAATAAGTGCTTTTAAGTTTGAGTCTTTAATTCTATTATTCGCATTTTCACTAAAGTCCGGATGTGTGGCAGCTGCGTAAATAGCTACTGCACCATTTTTTTCACAAAGTTCAACTGCCTGAATCAGCGTTCCGCCTGAAGTAACCATGTCATCAACAATAATAGCGGTTTTACCTTTCACGTCACCATAAAGCCCAAGTGAGGTTGAGGAATGAATTTTCGTATAACTTCTTCTCTTCTCGATAACTGCAAGTGAAAATTCCGTTGTACCAAACATATATTCTCCAAATTCTCTTGCAGCTGCAATTCCACCTTGATCTGGGGATACGATGGCTACATGTTCAGGATCAATGGTGACATCACTAAGCTTTTTCTTCATAGCCTGAGCCATTAAAGGCACAGCGGTGACATGTTTAAATGGAATACTGAAAACTCCTTCAGTTGCTCGATCATGCAAATCAAATGTGTAGACTTTATCAAAGCCGATTGATTCAAGTATTTTGATAATAACATTGACTGAAACACATTCTCCCTCTCGGTGCTGAATACTTTGACGTGCATATCCAAAGTATGGAATGATTGCAATGACTTTCTTTGCCTCGCTTCGTTTTAATGCATCACAAAAGAATACTAATTCCATGAAGTTTGTATCAGTTGGCTGCGATGTGGTTTGAACGACAACGCATGTTTCGTTTTTGACGTCCTCCTGTATAGTCACACGAACCTCAGAATTATCAAATCGGATAACTTCAGCCTTTCCTAGCGAAGCATTAAGAAGCTCAGCGACACTTTTCGTTAAATCAGAACTATTTGTGCCACTGAAAATTTTCATAGGTTTAATCTTGCTGTTGGCTCATCTCCAGAAGTTTGCGAGCTGCTAATTCCTGGGTTTTTTTTACAGCTTCATTAATTGCGTCAGCAACTCGATTTTCTAAAACACCATCAATTTCGACTTCTCTGACTTGCTGATCGCCTCTTAAGACAACGCGAATACCGTCTCTTTCAACGGTTATTTCTTCCTGCTGAAGTGCTTGCTGCATTTGGCGTGCCTGTTGCTGCATTTTTGTTAAATCTCCGAGACCTTTAAATGGATTTATCATATTTATTGTTCGATAAAATCGATAAGTGCCAACTCGAGCGGTAATGAACTAATTGGCGAATATTTTAACTGTGTATAAGCTTGCTGCAAAAGCGAAATTAGCTTTGCAATGTTCTTAATTGAAAAATTATACTCATTTTTAACCGTAATATCAATCTTATTTTTAAGAAGTAATTGTTTGTGCAGCTCATCAAGAAGGGCCGTTATAAGTATTTTAAAGTCCGAACCGCTTTCTCTTTGTTTCTCACACCATTGCAAGGCATCCGAAAGTTTTTTTCCTTCTATCAGATGGAGCAATTCTTCATGATTCGTTGTGTGACCAACAATTTTTTTAATGTTATCTAGGGATAGATCGCCTTCATATGAAGCCAGTTCTAATGTTTTAGCAGCATCTCTAAAAGATCCACCAGCATAATGTGCAATGAACGACAAAGCATCATCTTCAATTTTCAATTTTTCACTCTTAGATATCCTTTGCAGCATTGAAATAATATCGGCCTCCTGTGCTTCTAAAAATGGAATAACAACACAACGGGAAGTAATTGTTTTTGGGAGCGCATCGGCTTCGGTTGTCGCAAGAATAAATATTGTTGATTCAGGAGGTTCCTCAAGGCTTTTTAACAGCGCGTTAAATGCTTCCTTTGTGAGCATATGAACTTCATCAATGATATAGATTTTGTACCGGGATGTAATGGGTGCAAATTTAAGCTGTGCGATAATATCGCGAATATCATCAATTTTTCTATGCGAAGCTGCATCTATTTCAACAACATCCGGAGACATATCCTTTGCAATGGCTTGCACATTTTCATCATCAGCCTTCGGCTCAAGTGTTGTAATACCGTTTTTGTTTACGTGTGCGTTCAGAACTTTTGCTACAATCCGTGCGGTTGAAGTTTTACCTGTTCCCTTTGGTCCAGTGAAGAGAAAAGCATGAGGAATATGTTCTGATGCTAATATTTTTTCGATCCGTTCTCGCACAGAGGCTGAATCGAGTTCTTTAATTGTTTGCGGTCTGTATTTTAAATAAAACATCGTTATGGTAAGTTGAATAAATTATCAACTCCATGCTGAACAAGCGATTCAATCATAGCATCAACCGTTTTATTTTTTTCCGCAGCAAGGAGCACAACTTGTGGGTAACACAAGAAAATTTCACCAAATGTTTCATGATCAGGTCCAAACTTGAAAGACAGGACAGGCTTTGCAATGTTTTTGTTTAAATATTGCAAAGCCACTTGTTTCATCCGGCGTCTTCCTACAAAGATAATATTGATAAATCCTTCACTCTGATATCTCCTTTTCTGGAGATAATCCATCGCATTAAAAATAATATCTTGTTTACGAACTTTGTATCGCGAGGAAGTAAAAACGTGTATCATGATTTGTGTAATTGCTGTCTTCGCATTTGTGCACGTACCCGCAATTTCTCTTTCCTTTTTTCCTTACGCATAAGGGAAGGCTTCATAAAATGCTTTTTTTTCGTTACATCAAACGCAATATTTTCTTCTTTTGTGATTTTATTGAACCTTCTCAATAAAGTATCGACATTTTCACCTTTCTTTTTCTGAATTACAACCATCAATATGACACCTCCTTAATAAATAAGTGGAATTACTAAAGCAATGTGTACATTATAATTTCTCAGGGGTAAAAAAACAAGACGCGGAGTTTTTGGATATTATTGAATTTTTTTAATGATTTCAATGAGTTTTTTTATTGAAAGAGTGCTCGGGACAGAATTTCGTGCCTTTGAAGATCCATTGAGAAACATTTTTCCAGATGCATGGTAAAACCACGTCGCTTTTGAGTCTGCATCGCGAATTGGCTGTTCAAGTTTTTTTAACGATTCAGGAACTTTTGGGCTGAGTTTAATGCGAACATGGCCATATAATTTGGATTTCCGAACAATCATATCATAACCCTTCTTAAAACCAAGTTTTAGCACGTCGTCATTTTCAGATTCAATAATAAGTGTTTTTCCCCATGCTGAAGTGAATTCAAATCCCTCTTGGAGTGCATATTCTGCATTAACTTTATTCTTGAAAATCATGAGTAATCCATCAAGAGCTGTTTCAAAATATGTAAGAACTTCCAAGTCATTTTGTTTCTTAATCTTAACTCCATCTATAAGATTGCTCAGTGAGAAATCATATATATCGTCATCGGGATTATCTAAATACACTTCTTTGAAGTGATCATATCGTGTGATAACGTCAACAATTCTCTCAAGCGCTGCCGCATCATTTTTTTTAAGTGCTTCCTGAGAAATAAGGTAATCAAAAACGAGACGAGAGGCACAAGTTTCTGCATCTGTTTGATGGTGATCAAACTTCCCGAAACCAGTATCAACATGAATAATTTCAGCGTTTTCATCCGGGCTTTTACCGTCTAAAGTTGAACCAGCGGAAACAAATTCAAATTGAGCATTTTTCCAGCCTGGTAAGAAGCGATGTATAAGCCAGGCGCTGGTTATTGCGTCAATATCTGGCGAGGCATGCGTAACAATTTTTTTCATAGATAGAAATCTTTCAGTTTATTGACGACTTCCGTAGGTGACAATAAGTGAGCTTTCTTATCAACTCTTTCTTTCCATTCAACGCTTTGTTCTGTTTTTGGAGATACAACAAGACGTACAGGAATGCCGACGAGATCAGCTGTCACAAATTTTTCACCAGCAGAGATGTTATCGCGGTCATCATATAAAACATCAAAGCCTTCAGAGCGAAGTGTTCTATAAATAAGATCAGCAAATGAGGCGTCATCTTTGTGGAGATTTACAAGATGAACATGGAACGGTGTGATTGTGTTTGGCCATATCATGCCGAAGTCATCATGATGAACTTCTGCGATGGCGCCAACAAGCCGAGATGTACCAATGCCATAGCTTGCGCAAATGACAAGATGACGTTTGCCTTCGGAATCAACAAATTTGAAATCAGTTGCTTGACTGAAGCGAGTGCCAAGATCAAAAATATTGCCAATTTCAATTGCTTTATTTCTTTCGATTTGCTCACCACATTTCGGACACTTTGTTAACTCTCCTTTCACTACCTCTTCGTTTTGAGCAAAATCACAGGATGTACAATAAACAAGGTCGACTTCACCAGCCGGCGTAACAACATTAAATTCATGCGAATGATTTTTTGAAAAGTCGCCGCCTGAGGCTTCGGTAATCTTTACATCATCAAGTCCGCAGCGTTCAAATATTTTGATATACGATTCGGTAACTTTTGAATAGTAAGCATTAAGATCATCCTGAGAAGCGTGGAACGAATAGAGATCTTTCATTCTAAATTCTCGTCCACGAAGAATGCCTGATTTAGCACGAGCTTCATCACGATACTTTTGATTTATTTGATAAAGTGCAAGTGGCAAATCTTTATAGCTTGTTACATATTTTTTTGCTAAAGGAGTGATAACATCTTCGCCAGATGCTGCAAGTGCATATTCTCCCCCGTGACGGCTTTTTAATTGATAAAGAACATCAACTGAATCCCATCTTTTTGTTTGCTCCCAAAATACTTTGGGCTGTAATGTTGGCAAGGTTATCTCTTCTGCTCCAATTTCATTCATCTCTTGTCGGACAATATTCTCTATCTTACGAAGGACTCTCTGACCTGGTGGAAGGAACGTATAAATTCCACTAGCAACTTGATCAACAAAGCCTGCCTGAACAAGCATAGCATGACTAATAGAGTCATACTCTTTTGCTTCGGCTTTAATGGTGTTAATGTATGTTTGGCTGAATTTCATGTAAAACTAATCGCAAAACCTCATCTGGGGTTTTTGCGCTTGTATCAATGACAGTATTATACTGTTTCGGGTCGAAAATGTCATTGATATGATATATTTCGCTCAATGTTTTTAATAGACTTGACTCCCGTTCATGAATTTTAGCCTTTGCTGCTTCAAGAGACACATGTTCTCTTTCAGAAAATCGTTGAAATCTGACTTCATCCGAACTTGTCAGAAGTATCCTTAATGTTTTTTTATTTTCTTTAGCCATAACTCCGGTCATCCATCCTTCCGCAATGATGTGTTTTCCGTTGCGAAGTTTATCACGAACCATAAAATCGATTTTTTTTGTCAATTCATCACTCTGCTCTTCAGCCCTATTAATATCTAATTTATGCTCTTGAGCATAATTTCTGAAATACTTGCTTGATGAGATTGTCTCCCAGTGAAGTGTATCGGCGAGCATCGAGAATAATGTAGATTTACCGGTGCAAATTCTTCCTGATACAGTAATGTTGTTATACATTTATACCTTTGGCTCAACGTAACCAAGCTTATCAAGTACTTTGCCCACTGTTTCCATAGGTCCGGAGGAATAAGTATCGATCATAAGGTGATAATATTGAGGATCCCAAAAATTATAGTCCCCATATAGCCTTTTCCATTTTTGAATATTAACCTCTTCTCGTTCTTTTATCATTTTTTTAGCCTCCTCAATGCCTACTCCTTCCCTATTAACAATGCGGTCAATTCGTATGGCATCTTCCGAACAATATAAAAGAACACGGAGTGTATTGGGAAGTTCACGGGATATAAAACCAGAAAGCCAAGCCTCAATCACTTGTTTTTTTTCAGTTTTTAGCTTGTTGTAAACGGAATCTTCGACATTACGATCAAATTCATCTGAGACGAGCTCTGCCAAGGGATTCTTAAATTCATTCATTTTCTCCCGAACCATTTGACCCATTGACATGAACATAAACCCTTGAGGTTTCAAATATGGCTCAAGATTTCTCAAAAGAGTTGTTGTTCCAACACCGATTCCTCCTGAAATTGCTATGTTATCAAATTTTAAATCCATAGTTGCTATAAGTTTTATTTAACAAGACTAATAATGTCATGTGCTGTAACAAGCAGTATCAAGCCAATAAGAATCGCAAATCCTGCAAAGTTCAATTTCTGCTCAGTATGAGGATTGATTTTCTTTCGAGTCACTGTTTCATAAATTACAAATGCAAGCCTGCCACCATCAAGCGCTGGAAATGGAAGAATGTTAATTACAGCAAGGTTGAGTGAAAGTATGCCAATGAGTTGCAATAAGGCGTCAAGACTTGTTCTGGCTGCTGTTCCGGTTAATTTAGCAATGCCAACTGGTCCGGCCACTTGAATACCCGCACCTTGCAAAGTTATAAATTTAACGAGAGCTACAGCAAGCTCTTTTAGGATCAATGCTGTTGTAGCAACTGCTTCAACAAGACCATAAAATGGCGCTGACCATATTGGATACTTTTTAATAACATAGTTGGTGATAACAATTCCAAGAGAGCCTTCATTTTTTGGTGGATTTTGTCTGGGAACAGCAGTGACAGTTATTGGCTCTTTATTTCGTAAAAGTTTAATTATTACTTCCTGCCCAGCAAATTCCTTCGTAGCGGAAGATATATCCCCAAGTTCATCTACAAGAATTGTTTTTGCAGGGCTTGAGATTGAGACAATAACGTCCTGAGCCTTAATTCCTGCTGAATAGGCTGGTGCATTTTCTATAACCTTCTCAACAGTAATAGTCTTTGATGGTGCTGGTATACCTTTGACAAATAAGTAGGTAATAATAACCCACCCGAGCAAAAAATTAGCGAGTACGCCTGCAGTAAGGATAATTGTTTTTTGTAATGGCTTTTTATGAACGAACGAGCGGGCCTTGTCTGCTTCGGACAATTTTTTGTCAGATACTTCTGATGCTTCTTCTCCAAACACTTTTACAAATCCTCCAAATGGCAAAAGGTTAAGACTGTAGAGTGTTTCCCCTCTTCTTATGCCAAATAATCTCGGTGGTAATCCAAAGCCAAACTCCTCTACTTTGACCCCATTTTTTTTAGCTGCGATAAAGTGGCCGCACTCGTGGATAAGTACAAGAATACTTAAAACAATAAAAAAAACGATTATGGTAAATATCATATTTGCATTATTTCTTCAGTCTTTTTTTTGCGGAGTTCATCGAGTTTATCTGAATACTCTTTTGTTACTGCATCAACATCCTTCTCAAGTCTGAACTTGTCATCTTCAGTTATGGATTTATCGTCAAGTAGTGTTTTAATACCTTTGCGTGCATGATCACGATGCTGTCGCAACTGAATTTTTGAATGTTCGATTTTTTCACCAACAAGCTTAGTGAGCTTCATGCGTTGTTCTTCATTAAGAGGAGGAATTGTTAATCGAATTGACTTGCCATCAACAGCAGGATTAAGTCCAAGTGGTGAAATACGAATTGCTTTTTCAATATCCTGAGTTGTACTTGCATCAAATGGGTCGATCATGATCATGGTACTTCCATCTGAGCTGATGCTTGCTAATTCGCGAAGAGTTAATGTGGTCGATCCACCATACGTGGTTACTTCGAGGCCATCTACTAGAGCGGGACTTGCTTTACCAGTACGAATTTGTCTCAGCTCTTCAGTCGTAAAATTATACGAGCCATCTGAGTGTTTACGGAGTTGGTCTATTACTGAATCGCTGTCCATCTACTTATTCTACTTTGTTTCGTTGGCTATCTCAACCACTTATAATTAAATTCCTGCGACGAATTATATTGAGTAACGGACAAATTCTTTGATGCTGATGTTTTCACCAAGCTTCAAAATATTGTCTTTTACAAGCTGTTCTATGCTGAGTTTTGGATCCTTAATAAATGGTGCGCTCATTAATTCCTCAATATCCTTTGGGTCTGTCGAAGCTACTTGCATGGCGATTTCATTACCAAGCTGCTGAAAATCACTATTAATTGCTACAAAGTCTGTTTCGCAGAGCAAGGTAACCATAGCGCCAATTTTTTTATTGTGATGGATATATGTAAAAACAGCACCTTGAGAAGTTTCGCGGTCAGCTTTTTTCTCAGCGACCTCTGCTCCTTTCTTTTTGAGTATATCACGAGCTTTATCAAGGTCACCCTTTGCTTCTTCAAGAGCTTTTTGACACATAATATATGAAACGTTTGTTTCTTCACGCAGTTGTTTGATTTTTGTTATATCTGACATAGTGTTTCGGTAATAATTAATTGATAAAGCTTATGATTTCTTTGACTTTCGGGCTTTAGCTGGTTTTTTTTCTGCTACTTCATCCGATTTTTCTTCCTCAACTGGCTCCTGTGGTTCTGCAGTTGTGTTTTTATCTGATTTTTTATCGGATGATGTTCCGGTATATGCTTCAATAATACCGTCAATGATATATTTTACGCTTGTGAGCGCATCATCATTTGCTGGAATTGGATATGTCACGTCATCAGGATCAACATTTGTGTCGGTTATCGCCACTGTTGGTATGTTAAGCTGCATTGATTCTGTCAAAGCATTTTTTTCTTTACGAATATCAACGATAAAGACAACATCCGGGAGCTTATCCATTGTACTGACGCCACCATAAATACTTGCAATTTTATTAAGCTTTTTTTCCATAGCATTTCTTTCATGCTTTGGCATTGAATTCCAGGCACCTTCAGTCTGTTCCTTGCGGAGTTCATTCATGCGGATAATATTCTTTGACACTTCACCGAAGTTTGTCAAAAAACCACCTACCCACTTGTTGGTCATGTGCATAAGGTTATGTTTTTCGTTGTACTCATTAAGAGCTTCACGAGCTACCTTTTTTGTACCAACAAAGAGAACGGTTTTGCCATCCTTTGCAAGTTCTGACATATATTCTTTTGCAGCATCAAGAAGCTCTGCGGTTTTAAAAAGATCGATAATGGATGTTCCATTTTCTAGCTTGTAGATATACTGGCGAGATTTTGGATGAACCTTTGTTTTTTTGTGGCCCAAATGAAGACCGTATGACAGCAATGTTGCTGGATCTGATTTTTTCATAATTGCAAACCCCTTAATAAATAATCTACTGCTTTCAACGATCATCATACGATGACAGGAGTTTTACAGAAAGCAGGGTGCTTAAATGTACGGTCTATTGTAACAGGCATTGCTTATATTTGCAAGAAAAATGCGGTAGAAAAAAACAATAATTTCCTACATGTCAAGGAAATTATCAAAGAATTGAGGTTTATTCAAGTGTTACTGGCTGTTTTGTTGGGAATCGCCCGTAAAATGGGGTTGGTGTGGGCGTAACTGATACCCATGATACAGCTGCAGTTGGAGTAGGTGTAACTGATACCCAAGGAATACCCGATGTAGGCGTTGGTGTGACCGTAGACCATGGAATTGCTGGTGTTGGTGTTACTGTCGGCGTTGCTTGTGGGCAACTATTGCACATTTTTTCTGCAAAGCTTCGTATTGCATTGTGCCTATACCAGATCATCCAGAGATCACTGCATGCTTGTGAATCGTATTGTGAATTTGTGCTTGAGAAAGGTGGACAACCTAATTCTGTTCGTAATCTTTCAATTGTTTCTTCATTTGACCTTAAATAACTGTCGTAATTAGTACATGTCATTCCCTCTGGAAGCTGTGGAGATAGTTCAGATGCGTTCGATGAATTCCCGATTGTGTTGGATGCTATTTTTCGTGATGCAGCAATAAGAAGTAACGAAGTTACCAATAATAAACTAAGGAGCAAAAACAAGGCAAGCTTATGCTTGTGTGAACTTGTTGACATCAAAGGTTGTTCCATATGTTTAGTGTATCACTGTATCACCCAAAACTAAAGGTGTAAATCGATTATATATTTTCGCAATTCTTCGCCCACCTCATCGTGTTGCAATGCAAAATCAATAACTGTTTTCATATACTCAAGTTTATTACCGGTATCGTAGTAATGGGCATTTTGGATTTCGCATGCATATACCGGTATACCTTGATCCCGAAGTACATTAATTGCGTCAACAAGCCATATTTCTCCACCTTTACCTGGCTGCAACCCCTTAAGTGCTGGAAAAATTTCCGGAGGAAGTATGTACGCTCCGTGAGTTGCAAGGTTTGAAGGAGCTGTTTCTGGATCCGGCTTTTCAACAATATTTTTGATTTTAAAAACATTGCCTTCCACAGGTTCAAGATCAGCAATACCATATCGGCTTAAACTTGCTTTATCATCAATGCGAACACCAGAAATCATAACACCGCCGTATTTTTCCCATGCATCGATCATTTGTCGCAAACGGGGTGGATTTGAATAAATAAACTCATCTCCCCACATAACTGCGAATGGTTCATCGCCAACAATGGGCTCAGCAGATAGTACTGGTGTTCCATTTCCGTACGAACCCTTCTGACGGATGTAAATAAAATTTGCCATTTCGGCAATTTGCTTTACTTTTTCTATATAATCAAGCTTATTCCCCTGTTTTAAGTTATTAATTAAACTTGCACTTGGGCGGTCAAAATGATCTTCAATCGCTCTTTTGGAAGCTCCAGTTACAATAACGATATTCTTAACATCTGCTGCAACAGCCTCTTCGACAACATATTGAATAACTGGCTTATCGACAATCGGTAGCATTTCTTTTGGCATTGCCTTGGTTTGTGGGAGGAACCGTGTTCCATAACCAGCAGCAGGAATAACAACCTTATTTATTTTTTGACTGTTCATAGTTTTATTGGGTAATAAATTGTGCAGAAACCGACATGTTAATTGGCGTCGTGCCGTTTATTATAGCAGTAATTGTCGCAGTTCCTAGTTGAGATGAAGTGAGCGTAAACGACGTAATGCCTGCTTCATCGGTTTCGCCGCATTGTGGTGTTATTGTTCCAAGCGTTGTTGAGGTACAAATTTCAGCACGTGGAACCGGCTCGTTGTCTGCTGAACGAGCTACGGCATTAACATTTACCTTCCCACCTACAGGAACTTCCTTTGGTGACGATAAGAGAAATGATTTTGCAGCGTCTACAGCAGGAGGGTTGCTTGCACGCACTCTCCTGTCAACTTGATCTGTAACGAGTGCTAATCCAAAAGCGGTAAGGACGAGGAAGAAAATGCCTACAAACACAATAAAGGTTCTATCCATATCTAAGATTTAGAATAGCACACTTTAAAGGAATGTCAAATAAGCACATTGGAAACTGCCTTAATAATTCGGGCAGACACATCATCTGGAGTCCCATCAATGGGGATCGTAATCATATGACGTTTTTCGCCTTTTTGCTGTGAAAGCTCGATTGTTTTAAGGAAATACTCATTTCTCAGTCTATGTTTTTCCATAGATGCCTTGTCAAAAGGGATAATCTCATCGTTTTTTTCACGCTCTGAAAGCGCTTGTGATTTTCGTTCATTGATAAGCTGAGCCATTTTATCTGGAGGAAAGAATAAGGTAATGCTAATATTCGGGAAGAATGTCCCGACATATTTTTCTTCTAATTCAAAAATTTTTTCCATTGGTACTCCGCCCTCATACCCTTGATAGACTCTCGTTGCATCAAGATAGCGATCTAATATAATAACTTTCTTATCTCCTGTGTGTAAAAATGGTCGTAACACTTCATCAATATGAATTTTACGGGCTTCATTAAAAAGAACGGCCTGTTCATAAGGCGAAATCCCCTTTCGAAGCTTTTCAAAAATTTCCTTACGCATTTTTTCTCCTCGCGGTGATCCACCCGGTTCACGGCTTGTTTTCACTTCATAGCCGAGCTGGGAAAAATAAGATTCAAGTGCGGGAACTGCTACCGATGTTTTTCCGGTAAATTCATCACCATCAACAGTTATGAAGTAATTCATACGACTTAGAATAACATAACGTAACTAAAAAGTGATAGATTGACCTGGGGTTGGATTTTGTAAGATTATTTGAGCAACTTTATCCTCTACTTGGTCACGGATTATTCGTTCCATATTTCGCGCACCAAACCGAGGATCATATCCCTGTTGGATAAGATTTGTGATAAAGGTTTCAGAAAAAGTGATGCCGATTCCATTTTGGGCCTGAATTTTTTCTTTCAACTCTGTTAATTTACTATGTGCAATTGCAACAATGGCGTCTTTTGTTAAAGGTTTATATACAACAACGCCATCAAATCTGTTTAGAAATTCTGGAGAATATATATGCTCCTTCACGAGATGATCGATGAGCTGATTCGATAAATCGCTAATCTGGTCAGGTTTCTGTTGCATGAAATCGTAGATGAAATTAGCACCTGCATTTGATGTCGCAATAATTATCAGGTTGTTACAGTCAACTTTCTTACCAAAGCCGTCGGTGTAATAACCTTCATCTAACATTGTCAGGAAGATGTTAAGTAAATCCTTGTCTGCCTTTTCAAGTTCGTCAAGCAACAGTGTGCCGTATTGTTGTTTTCTGATTGCTTCAGTAAGTAACCCAGGTTCACCAGACTCCTGAGAACCGATCAGCTTTGTAATATCACCTTTTGATTGATACAACGACATATCAAAACGGATCAGGCTTTTAATATCGCCAAAGAATATTTCAGTAATTGCTTTGGCTGTAGCTGTTTTTCCTACACCTGTAGGACCTAAAAATAGAAATGAAGCAAGCGGTTTGTTGCGAGCTCCTACCATAACAAACGACTTACGCAGCGCAGCGGAAAGCTTTTGTATAGCCTCCAATTGATGATAGATTTTCTTTTGAAGCTCTGCCTCGAGAGTTAGGAGTTTATCTTTCATAACTGGTGTGACTTCTGTTGGCACATGTGTTTTTTGTTCAATAATAATACTGATAATGTGTGCGGTCACTGCATGAGCATCTTGATGATTCTTTACGTAAATACATGCCTCATCAAGTAATGCGATTGCCTTTTCTGGTAATGGAATACTTGTTATAAATCGATCGGTAAGAAGCACTGTCTGCGTGAGCGCTTCATAGTTAATTTTTACTCCGTGTTTTTTTTCCATATCAAGGGCAACATCAAGCAGAATGGTAAGTGCTTGATTTTTTGTTACTTCATTGATGTCAACTTTTTCGAAAATCGAAGCGATTGCTTTATTGGTAAACACATATTTTTGATAGAGATATGGATTTGTGATGCCGATGAATTGCAGTGTCTCAAGCTGGGCATATTTTTGAATAATATTGGAAAGATTGATCCTCTCATCTCCTTCTGAAATATATTGATCAAAGTTGTTGATAAAAAGGATAATATTACGGGCGTCTGATGCTTCCTTGAAGAGGTCTCCTAATATCTCCTCTCGTTTGACAAAATCAGGGGAAGATCCAAGGATTTTCTCCATGTTTAACTCAAGCACTCGTTTATAGACTAATGCCGTGTCACTGCTCCCATCGAAAATAATTTTGGAAAGCGCCTCGACAATTGTGCGCTTCCCTACTCCTTCATCACCAACAAGTACAACATTAGCCTGGTTGCTTTTAGAAAGCACCTGTTGGATGCGCTGCAGCTCTTCTTTCCTACCTACGAGATGATGATAATGCGGCTTTTCCTTCGTTAGTTCGGAGCTAAATTGATCCAGCTTTGGGGTAAACCCGCTTGTTAAATCGCGGCCGAGTGGTGGCTGAGATTTAAGTTTGGTAAGTGACCACCATGGTCCCGCAACAACACCTGCATAATACATTTCAAACCACTGCTCAACGTATTGTTGATTTGGTGCCTCAGTTAGATGTGTTTTCATAAATTCTTCTTTTGCCTTTTGTTTTTTTTGATCAGGTGTCGGTTGTGATGTGTAGAGTGCATAGCGGATAGGAATAAGCATAGCTTGAACAACAAAAATCCCCGGGACACTTATAACCAAAAAAAGCTGAATAATGATGTATGCGAAAATAAGTGCAGAGCGTATCGCAAAGCCCATAAACCTTGATACAAAATTGTCAGCCAGTCTTTGCCCGAATTCATTAAACGAGAATCCAGGTTTTGTTTTTTTTGTCGTAATATTTTTCCAAGGCTGGAAAAGTGTCTTCATTAAATTCTCAACAGAAAAGAAATACGGCAAAAAAATGAAGAAATTTGTCAACGCCGTAATGGTATCTTGTATTGTTCGTTGTGCATAAACCCCAAAAGTTTCGTGCATATATGCAGTATACAGTATGACACAGTAAGTATGAAGTAAGTGCTATTGCACAACAAGGTAATCCATACTACAATTGCGTATATGAATGATCGAACAGACCTTTACAACAATTTCTCTCCTCATCGTTAATAATAACGGCAAATATTATTATTAATTATTACTTTTACATTCATGTTTCAATTATTCAAAGCATCAAAAGATAAGATTTACAAGTTTGATTTACTTGTTGGCATTTATATTTTCTGTGTTGTAGCGGCAGAATTGATGGGTGCAAAAACATTTTATATAACTACAATTGGTAGTTATAAACTTAATGCGAGTGTTGCAATTTTTCTTATCCCCTTCATTTTTACTGTTAACGATATGATTGTTGAGGTGTATGGAAAAGAACGTGCCCGAAGTGTTGTCAGGACTGGGTTAATTACCATTCTTTTGGTCATGGTTTTTGCTGCGATAACAACCTCTTTGCCTGCTTCATATCGATTTGCCAATAGCGAGACTGCATATGATTCAGTCTTTCATAAATCAATTCGTATTTCTGCTGCAAGTTTAGCGGCATTCACGATTTCTGAGTTTCTAGATATTTTAATTTTCGTTCACATAAGAAGTAGACTCGGCAAATCGAAACTGTGGCTTCGTAACAATGTTTCAAATATTGTTGCTCAGTTGCTCGATACTATTTTATTTATGACTCTTGCCTTTTACAGCTTTAGCACACCGCTGAGCGGTAATGTTCAATTCTTATCATCAATCATAATTCCTTACTGGCTTGTAAAATGTTTTATGTCAGTGATTGAAACGCCACTTCTGTATGTCGGAATTCGGTGGTTGAAGGATGAGAAGTAGTTGATTATGAAAGTCACGGCAATCGCCGTTATGAGCATTGACGGCAAAATAACACGATGGAATGAAGATGATATTCATCAATGGTCGTCAGAGGAGGACTTCCAACACTTTCTTTCACATAGAGATAAGGCCGATGCAGTTATCATGGGTAGAAAGATGTTTGATCTGCTCAGGGAAACGGTTCAACTGAATATTAAGGCATGTCGTTTTGTAATGACAAAAGATCGAGCTCGTCTTCTCGATAAAGATGTTCCAGGAAAGCTTGAGTTTACCGAATCTACTCCACGCCAGCTCCTCGACGAATGTAAGGAACGTTCGTATCAAGATGTTTTGCTGGTTGGAGGCAGTCAGATATTTTCAGCATTTGCAAAGGAAGGCCTTATTGATGAATTTTTGATTACCATCGAGCCGAGAATATTTGGTGATGGTCATTCACTTGTTGAGGGCCAATTTGATCTTTCGCTTTCATTAGTGAGTACAAAGCAGCTCAATGACCACGGAGCACTTTTACTTCATTATGCCATGAAGAAATAATTTTTTTATTCGTTAGGCGTTGGCTTTTCCAGTGTTATCCATGTGAAATTAATTCCCTTTTCTGTTTGTTCTTCTGTCGAAAGAATTCGAGTAAATTCTGAATAGTCAGGAAAAAAAGTATCTGCATGATAATCACCTTCAACGATGGTGAGATATAATCTATCGAGTTGACTAAAAACCTCTTGAAAAATTTGTGCCCCTCCTATAACGAATAATTCATCTGCCTCTGTGCTGAGTTTTTCAATAGCTTCGTGCGGGGATGAAAAAATTTGTGCATTATTTCTGCTTGGGGTATAGGTCATGTCATGGGTTATCACCGCGTATAACTTTGCAGGCATTTGCTTTCCGCTCTTGTCGTAATAGTAAACCATCGAATCATAACTTTTTCGTCCCAGGATAGCAATCTTTCCTTGTGTAAGGTTTCTCAAGCGTATAAGGTCAGACTTCAGATGCCATGGAATGAGATTGGCTTTCCCAATACCTCTTTTCTCGTCCATTGCAGCGATAGCACTAATTAAGGTCTTTTTCATGCGTATTTACAAGGCCAAGTAGGATGACTTTTATCATGTCAATCATATCTTCCTCGGTTTCATAATCGTATAATTTATGCGTGATGCGCTTAAGGGCAGGAGATATATAACTGTCTTCTAAATAAATACATTCAATAGGAACCCCATATGAATGTGCCCATGCCAATTCAATTCCTTGACCTGTTGAAGGATACGATGTTTCTGCAATAATCAGATCTATTTCACCGCGCTCGAGCGCTCCTTGTACATCAAAAATTTCTTCTGAGTTTTCGAGGTTATCATGCGGGAAAATAATGTCAAATTCCTGCGTAATCCCCGACTCTTTTAGAGGTTTGTACAGTTTATTTTTGTAATCGTAATGAGTCGAATGACTGATGTATATATTCATTTTTTCTTCTGTGGTGATTTTTTTTCAAAAAAGCCTCCTGAAACACTTAACTGACCCTTAATCATGGGGTGAGGATCGTAATTTTCAAGATGAATTTTATCCGGAGTAAAATCATCGATAGTTTTTAATGTAGGCTCTATGCGAATTGTTGGTAAGGGTTTTGGTTTTCTGGAAAGCTGTTCCTTAACTGCGTCCATATGATTCGCATAAATATGAGCATCTCCGAATGTATGGACAAATTCGCCCGGTTCATACCCAAGAATTTGTGCAAGAATGAGTGTTAAAAGTGCATAGCTTGCTATATTAAACGGTACACCCAGAAATAGATCAGCGCTACGCTGATAAAGCTGTACATTGAGTCTGTTATCTTTGATGCTTACCTGATACATGTTGTGACAAATTGGAAACCACGATGTATCTCGACGATCGGCCATGGTGTATAAATATTCAGGATTCCAGGACGATACAATGGCATTTCGTGCATACGGATCATCGGTAAGCTCCTTAATAACCCACGAAACCTGATCTACTGTTTTGTTTCGTTTAGTAGGCCATCTTCGCCACAATTCACCATATATTCTTGGCAAGTTTCCATGTTTTTTTGCGAATTTTTCATCATCTGCAATTTTTTGAATAAATTCTTCTTTTGAAAGAGGAGGCATTTTTTTTGTTTTAACAAGGTTATTATAGATTTTGTATGGGTAATCGTCCCAGATGTGTACATTATTATCAACAAGGTACTTTATATTTGATTGTCCTGATGCGAACCAATAGAGTTCATGTAAAACACCCTTCCAATAGACTTTTTTTGTAGTAAGAAGAGGAAATCCCTGAGAAAGATCATATCTTGTTTGTCTGCCGAATACGCTGTATGAAGTATCCCCTGTCCCTCGGTCTACATTTTTAACGCCATTTTCATAGACGTCTTTAAGTACATCGAGATATGCGTATTCCGGGTGCCGTGCTTTTGACATTGAGTGCATTCTAAAATATTTTTAAAGTGAGCGCAATACCGGATTTCTTATACTTGCACTTCTCTCTTTTCCGTAGTGACTCGACCGCCCTGCCATTGTCCTCTATATGATGATCCCCCACCATCAACCCACAAGAATTGGATATGTGCAAAGCGTGCACCCAATTCTATGACAACAGGAAGTGGACCAGCGTTGAATGCCCCGAACGTCAGTGAACCTTTATACCCGGGCTGAACAGCGCCTGTTCGAACTATCAGACCGCTCCGGAAGGTCGTTGTACGCGGTTTAACCTGAGCAACAATATCATCGGGTAGGTTTACTTCTTCAAGTGTTTGCAGTAAGTAAAATTCACCAGGCTTAATTTTTATCTCCTGTTTTAGATTTTTTTTGTATGTATAGAGTGTTTCGATCGTTGGTGTCTCACGTTCGGTAATTCCAAGATATGCAGCACCTCCGGAAATTTTATGGACTGCACCGAGTCGAAGGTCAAAACCTGCTCCCTCAGGATTTTCCAACTCTCTTTTATCTAAATTTGTTACAAGATTTTCAGATTTAACAAGTTCGAGTAGTTTTTTTGGTCCTAATACCATATTATTTTTCGGTTTTAATTTTTGACGCGACAGTCCCCTTTTGGTTTTTATATAAGGAATTTTTGTCTTTGTAGTATGGCTTTGACGTTGGTGATGATAATTGTTCAAAAGAGAATGAACAAATACGCATTCCAGGATAAAGTGCAACAGGAAGGCGCGAGATGTTGCTTAATTCTAAAACAGCATTCCCCTTCCATCCTGGTTGAAAAATTGATGCAGTTGCATGAACGATTACGCCCAATCTTCCTAAAGATGATCGGCCTTCCATTCGACCGACAATGTCATCGGCAATTTCTAGCCATTCGATAGTAGATGCTAATACCAATTCGCCTGGCTGGACGATAAACGAGCCGCCGTTTTTAACAGTGATTTCACGGGTTAACTCATCAGGAATTTTTTTACCAAGATCAACAAATGGGATTGATGAGTGTTCAAAAACACGGAAGTTGTTAGAGAGTCGAAAATCTATACTGCATGGGCCTAATTGGAGATCATAATCAGGCGTAGGTTTAATAACAATTCGCTTTGCTGTAATTTCTTTTTTTATGTCAACGTCAGACAAGATCATTGGCACATATTACACTATAGACTTAGTTTTTGTAAAGACGATAAAAAACCGAGGAAATTTGATATAATTTCTAGTTACTTAAGGAGATTTAGGGTGTGTAGCTCAGCTGCAGGATAGTGACTGCAGCCGCTTCACAATCAAGGAAGAGGGTGTGTAGCTCAGCTGCAGGATAGTGACTGCAGCCGCTCACGAGATTGAAGTATAGGGTGTGTAGCTCAGCTGGTTAGAGCGCAGTCCTGATAAGACTGAGGTCCCTGGTTCGAGTCCAGGCATACCCACACGAACGTTGAAGCACATAATCAGTAAATACACACATTGACTGCGATTTGGCTTTTCTGTTACTATAAATGTAGTTATTAATTTTATTGCTTATTATGTTGATCGATTCACTCTTTTCCGTAAACTACGTGGCAGTGATTGCTGCGACAATTTCCAGCATGGTTATAGGTTCAGTTTTATACTCACAAGCTGTGTGGGGTAAAAGATGGATGAAGCTGGCAGGAGTTAACGAAAAAAAAGCTAGCCAATCAGCCAGTACAGCCATAATGTACGCTTT
The DNA here is from genome assembly GCA_964556475.1 of uncultured Gammaproteobacteria bacterium. Classification (GTDB taxonomy): domain Bacteria; phylum Patescibacteriota; class Microgenomatia; order UBA1406; family HO2-37-13b; genus CAZKVU01. The sequence goes on from CAZKVU010000014.1 coordinate 21,640, forward strand.
TATTATATCGCTGATTACATCAGTTGTTATGACGGCTCTTATTGGATCCGGTGTTGGCTTGTATACGGGATTGATGAATGGGCTTGTTATCGGAAGCGGTATAGGTATTACGACTGTGCTTATGCATTCTGTTTTCGAACAAAAGCCGGCCGAGCTTATGATGATGACGATTGTGCACCAATTACTCACTTTTGGCGTAATGGGCGCAGTTATAGGCTTGCTTGGCTAATTAAGGCAACTAACTGAAGGATTTTCGCTTAGGTTATGCAGTATTTTTCGGAAGTTAAGAATAAAAGAGTCTTAACAGATGATGGTTTGTTTGTTGGCAAACTGGTGGATCTCGTATTCACCTTTACTCATGTGGCTCAAGTGACAAAAATCCTTGTCCGCTCATCTGATTTAAAGGAGTCAATCCATGTCCCAATTAAAGATCTTATCTCGATAGGAAACATTGTCACCATCTCCAAGTCATATTTGAATGAAGACCTCGAAGAAAATGAATTATATGTTGAAAAAAACCTTGTTGATAAGCAGATTATTGACATTCAGGGAAGAAAAGTTGTTCGTGTAAATGACGCTGTTATTCAATTCAAACATTCAAATACAATTTTTATTACTGGAGTTGACATTGGTATCTCGGCAATTCTGAGGTGGTTTGGGTTAGAGGATTTTATGAAGGCTTTTTTGCGCATCTTCGGTTTTAAGATAAACCCCCATATTTTATCCTGGAAAGATATTCAGCCTCTTGAACTTGCAGCTGGGAAAGTTGTTCTTAACACGCCAATGGAAAATCTTGAAAGATTTCATCCTGAAGATCTTGCTGATTATCTTGAAACAACAGACCTTCAGAATATGATAAAAATGCTTGATTTGGTTGATAAGGAATTCGCATCAGAGGTTATCGCAGAAATGAATTTGAATTATCAGATTGCGATTTTTGAACAACTTGGAACAGCAAAAACGGTAAAAATTTTACAACTTATGGATCCTGATGAGGCTGTCGATGTGCTACTGCAATTTAGTGAAGAAAAAAGGAAGAAAATCATGGAAAAGCTCCCTGATGATATTCGTAAAGATTTTATGGATCTCATCGCTGTTTCGCAGACAACAGTTGGACAATACATGACGTCAGAATTTCTCTATGTTTTTAGTCATGAAAATGTGGCTGAAATCATAAAAAAAGTTCAAAAATATACCGATGACTTCGATTTTCTATTTTATGTCTATGTGGTCAATAAGGATATGCAGCTTATCGGCGTTTTTAGCTTGCATGAATTACTTATGCAGAAGATGAATGAACCTGCACATAAGTTTATGCACCGTAATACGGTCCTGGCATATCTGAATACGCCGATCAACATTGTTATTAAGCGAATGGTGACATATAAACTCTATGGTTTGCCGGTTGTTGGAAAAGGGAAAAAGCTCATTGGAACAATACTTCTGGATGATATTGATGATATTTTGCTTGACGAATTAAAATAACGACAATGTTGAAATTTATTAAAAAATGGAAAGTTAGATTTTTGATTTTTGGTTCAGTTCTTGGACCTGGAATTATATCTGCCATTGCTGACAATGATGCGGGTGGTGTTGCTACCTATTCAGTTGTCGGGTCACAGTTTGGATATTCGATTTTATTTGTACTTTTGCTCGCGACAATCTTGCTCGCAATTACTCAAGAGATTGGTGCTCGGATTGCGATTGTTACCGGAGCTGGGCTTGGCGATCTTATCCGGGAGCATTATGGTATACGAGTATCTGTAGGGGTTTTCGCTCTGCTTTTTATCGCTAATATGGGTTCAATCATCGCTAATTTTGCCGGAATAACTGCAGGTCTCCAGCTCCTTGCTGTTCCAGTACTTCCCTTTCTTGTTGTTTTTACATTGCTTACCATTTTGTTTGTTGCGCTAGGTAATTATCAAACGAATCAGAAACTTTTTTTACTACTGAGTTTCTTGTTGTTTGCATACGTTGCATCTGCGATTATGGCTAAACCAGACTGGAGTTTAGCAATCAAAAGCCTTATGATCCCAACAAACATTGATTTTTCACCGAGCTTTCTCTTTGCTTCAATTGCACTTCTTGGTACAACCGTTACACCATGGGGACAATTTTTTATTTCAAGTTTCATTAATGATAAAAAGCTAAGTTTAGATCATATCAAGTATGAACAAGCTGAAGTTTACTTTGGGGCCTTTATTACTGATTTCTTTGCCTTCTTTATAGTCGTAGCCGTCGCGGCAACGCTGTTTTCACATGGAATTGTAGCTAGTGATGCGAAGGATGCAGCCTTAGCAATCCAACCGTTCACTGGTTCATTATCAACAATATTGTTCGGCATTGGACTCGTTGGTGCAAGTTATATGGGGGCAGTTATTATTCCTCTTACCACGGCATATGCATTTTCTGAATTTTTTGGCACTGAAGGTAGCCTTGATCTTCCTTTTACAAAAAGTCTTTTATTTTATGCACTGTTTGTATTCCAGATTCTGATTGCGTTCATTGTCGTTTTATCTCCACGTATTTCATTGTTTAAGATTGTCCTATATACTCAAAGTTTGAATGGTATTTTACTTCCACTCGTTATTTTCTTTTTGTTGAAATTTGCAAATGACAAGAAGTTGATGGGTCAGCACACAAATAACACATTCTATAACGTATTTGCGATTGGAGCGTGCGTGGTAATCATTGCCTGTTCGGTGGCGATTCTTGCAGGACAACTCCTTGGGTTGTAGCAGGATTTATGTGGACTCGAGGGGAGTCGAACCCCTGACCTCTGCAATGCGAATGCAGCGCTCTACCAACTGAGCCACGAGCCCTAGCTTACCTCTTGTAGGTCCTATAAATGTCTGCAAAAAGTCGTGT
>CAZKVU010000015.1:0-14035 GCA_964556475.1 uncultured Gammaproteobacteria bacterium
TGGAGAATTGCTTTTAGAGATGATGCTGCTCGCGATGATGAATCACTGGTTGCTATCAAAAAAAGAATTGAATTATTCAAAAAGGAAACAAAGCCTGTGATCGAATATTATCGAAAAAAGAACATGGTTATTACTGTTGATGGAACAAAGTCGATCGAAGAGGTAAATCAGCAAATTCTTAAGAATCTCGGCAAGCAGCTTATTAAAAATCGTCTACGCGAGTGGGAGAGCGAAAAGAAAACAATCATTGCTATTACAGGATTACCAGGCGCGGGTAAAACAGAGGCAACGTCATACTTTAAGGACAAAGAATTGCCAGTTATCCATTTTGGAGGGAATGTGACAAGAGAGGTTGAGAAAAGAGGGCTTTCGCATAGTGAGGCAAATCACCAGGATGTCCGTATGGAGCTCAGAGGAAAATTCGGCATGGAAGCTATGGCAGTTTTAAGTAAGCCACAGATCCAGAAGGCATTACAGAAAAACAAAGTTGTTATTGTAGATGGGCTGTACTCATTTCAGGAATATATGTATCTAAAAAAAGAATTCCCAGATACACAGGTTGTTATATTAACAATCTGGGCAGACAAAAAAACACGGTACAGTAGAATTCATACACGAGCCGATCGACAGCAACTCAAGGGCGAAGAAAGAGATTTACATGAAATTATTGATGCCAACAAGGGTCCAACGATTGCATTTTCAGACTATTTGATCATTAATGGAGCTTCAAGAGAAGATTTTTTCTCTCAGCTCGAGCACGTTTACAGAGACGTTTACTTTTCATAAAGAGCATGGTTACCTATAAAACAGCAGATGATGTCAAAATCATGGCTGAGGCGGGTCGTATGCTTCATATGGTGATTGCCGAGGTCCCTTCTCTGCTGCAGGTCGGGATGACAACAGCTGAGCTTGATCATTTGATAGATGCAAGGATACATGACTTGGGAGGTGAAGCAGGATTTAAGAAGGTTCATGGCTGGAAATGGGCATCATGCATTTGTGTGAACGACCAGGTAGTACACACGCCGCCCTCAAAAAGGGTAATTAAAGATGGCGATGTTGTCATTGTTGATACTGGCGTTTTCCTTAATGGTTTTCACTCGGATTCAGCAACAACAGTTCAAGCCGGTAACCAGACCACGAAAGTGCAGAAATTTTTAGAAACAGGACGAGCTGCATTAGACAAAGCAGTCAAACAGGCAATTGATGGTAAGCGTATTGGAAATATCTCTCAGGCATTTGAGGAAACTATTGAGCGTGAGGGGTATTCAATTATTCCTGAACTAACAGGTCACGGCATTGGAAAAGATCTTCATGAAGATCCGTATGTGCCATGTTTTTTAGATGAGCCGATTGAACATACTATGAAGCTTAAAAAAGGCATGACACTTGCGCTTGAGGTATTGTATGCGATGGGCGACCCGGAAATTGAATATGAGCCTGATGGTTGGTCAATGAAGACGGTCGATGGAAGTTTAACTGCATGTTTCGAACATACAGTTGCTATAGTTGAAAATAAGCCTTTTATTTTGACTTAGGTTTGTGGTACAATATAAACCTTATGGCTAAGGATGTTATTGTAGTGGAAGGTGAAGTTCTTGAAAATTTACCGAATACGTTATTTAAGGTCAAACTAGACGAAAGATTTAATGAAAAAGTCATAATTTGTTATCTATCAGGAAGAATGAGAAAGCATTATATTAAAATTCTTCCCGGAGACAGAATAAGAGCCGAGGTCACGAAATACGATCAGGAGAGAGGCAGAATCATTTATCGATTATAAGAATATGAAAGTACAAGCATCAGTGAAGAAAAGAAGCGTAGATAGTTTCGTAGTACGCCGCAAGGGCAGATTATATGTTATTAGTAAAAAAAACCCTCGTTTTAAACAGAGACAAGGTTAATTAATATGGCACGATTAGTAGGAGTTAATTTACCAGACGATAAAAGAGTTGATTATGCTCTAACAACAATTTATGGAATTGGTTGGCATAGAGCTCAAATGGTATTGAAAGAAGCCTCTATTGATGCTGCAATACGAGTGAATAAGCTAAGTGAGGACGATGTTAAGAAGCTTCAGACAATTATTGAAAAAAGCTTTAAAGTAGAGGGTGATTTAAAAGAAGAAGTTAACAGCAACATTAAGAGATTGCGTGAAATCGGAGCGTATCGAGGAATCAGACATCTGCGTGGCCTTCCAGCTCACGGTCAAAGAACTAAGTCAAACGCACGTACCCGAAGAGGTAAGAGAAGAACAGTTGGAGCATTGAAGAAAGAAGATATGCTCAGATTACAAGCTGCAGCAGCAAAGAAATAATTAATTTTTACCTATGGCACCAAAAATAAAAGAAAAAAGAGTTGTTGAAAAAGGCCGAGTATACGTTACCGCAACGTACAACAATACGCTTGTTACTGTAACCGACATCGACGGAGGAACATTAGTATTTGGTTCATGCGGAATGTTTGGCTTTAAAGGTACACGAAAATCAACACCATATGCTGCAACTGTAGCAGTGCAGACGACCGTGCAGAAAGCAATAGACAATCATCGATTACGAGAAATAGCAGTATATATTAAAGGAATTGGTCCGGGAAGGTCAGCAGCTTTACGAGCAATCAAAGCGATCGGCCTCGACATTTCAAAAATTCTCGATATCACACCAATTCCACACAATGGTGTTAGACCGCCAAAAATGAGAAAAGGTTAATTATTAATTGAACATAGAATAATCACATGCGATACACAGGACCACGAAACAGACTAGCACGACGCGAAGGCCAAGATCTTGGTCTTAAAACTGTTGGCTCAAAAAGCCATGCAAGTTTATTACGACGCATGAATATTAAGCCTGGTCAGAAACCGAATGCTCGACCATCAAAAATGACAGAGTACGGTAGTCAGTTACGTGAGAAGCAGAAACTCAAAAGAATATATGGATTAAGTGAATCTCAGCTGAGAAAATATTTTGATATTGCTAATCATTTAGAAGGTAACACAGCTCATCTATTAATCCAACAGCTCGAATCACGTCTTGACAATGTTGTGTATAAGCTTGGCTTTGCACCAACAAGAGCTTCAGCACGTCAATTAGTAAATCATGGTCATATGTTTGTTAATAGTAAAAAAAATACAATACCTTCGTATGGCACAGAGAAAGGTGATATTATTACTTTTAAAAAAGAATCATCTGCTAAAATTCCATATATTGCTCAGATGATCGCTCAGAAGGACTACAAAGTCCCAATGTGGCTTGAAAAAAAGGCAACTGTCGGTAAAGTAGTTAGTGCTCCGGAAATGGAGCATTTTGCCGATGGTGTCAATTTGCAAGCAGTTATTGAGTTCTATTCAAGATAATTATGATGAAACCGAATTTCGTTACAAAAAAGGAGATCGATGGTGACTTTGCACGATTTGAAATCACCCCATTGCCAGGAGGTTTTGGACATAGCCTGGGCAATGCTTTAAGACGTGTGTTGCTTTCTTCTATTGAAGGTTCAGCAATTACGTACGTTAAGATCAACGATGCAGTTCACGCCTTCTCAACAATCGATGGTGTTAAGGAATCTGTTCTTGATATCATTCTCAATTTAAAAGGTCTTCGCTTCAAAACATCAGGAAAGGGTCCTTTCAAGATGAAACTTGAGGTAAAAGGAAAGAATAAAGTAACAGGAGCTTCACTTGAAGGTGGAGATGTGGAAGTTGTTAACAAAGATGCATATATTGCTGAAATCACAACAGCTTCAACAAAGCTCGATATCGAAATCACAGTTGAGCAAGGATATGGATACAGCACAGCCGAAGAAAAGGAAGAAAAAGCCTTTGGAACACTTGCACTTGATTCTGTATTCTCACCTGTTACCAAAGTTAACTATAAAGTAGAAAATGAACGTGTAGGTCGAAAATCAAACTTCGATAAACTCGTTCTTGAAATCTGGACTGATGGTTCAATAGACCCGGAAAAAGCACTACAGCATTCAGCAGAAACATTGTCTGAATACTTTGCTTATATACTCTCCGGTAACGATAAACCAGAAGCAAGCAGATCTTCGACACCAGTTAATGTCGAAACAAGTGCTGCAGTCGATCCAAAGGTATATGACATTATCATCGATGAGCTCGACTTGCCAACGCGAGTAATCAATGCACTTCTCAGAGAAAAAATTGAAACTGTCGGTGATTTGGTTGAAAGAGGTCAGGAAGCACTTAACAGTCTTAAAGGTGTTGGCCGAAAATCAGTTTCGCTTATTGAGGTAGAACTCGAAAAATTAGGAGTTAAACTTGAATTAAAATAATGAAGCACGGGGTTAAAAAAATAAAATTCAGAAATGGTCAAGATTCACATCAGGCTTTAACCAGAAAGCTTGTGCTGAATTTTATCCGTCATGGAAAGCTTGAAACAACACTCAAAAGAGCTAAGGTTGTTAAAAGCTCAATTGATCGTTTAACCTCGAAATCAATATCTGGCACTGAAAGTAGCAAAAACGTTTTGTTACGAGAACTCGGCGATAGAGCAGCTGTTAAAAAAATGATGAACGTTATTGCACCGACATTTAAAGAGGGAACTGGTGGTTTTGTCAGACTCCAGAGATTGGGCCAGCGTCAAGGAGATAATGCTGAGGTTGCATTAATAACATGGACAAAAGAAATGACTCAAGATCTCGAGGAAAAACCAAGCACTAAAGAGGTTAAAAAAAGTGATGTTGGTAAAAAATCAGCAAGCAAGAAAGAGGCAGTTCAATAAAACGTTATATATAAAGTATTATGAGGAAATTAACACAATCAACAGCTCCACTCAAACAAGCTCAGATTAAGCGAGCCTGGCACTTAATTGATGCAAAAGGTAAAATCCTTGGTCGTTTTGCAACGCAGATCAGCGAGAAGCTTATTGGTAAGCACAAAGCTAGCTTTTCAAATCATATGGATAATGGAGACTTTGTTGTTGTTATTAATGCAAAGGACTTGAAGGTTACCGGTCGTAAACTAGATCAGAAAGTATATACACGATACTCAGGTTATCCGGGTGGTCTTAAAAAGACTAACCTTTCACGCTTGATGGATTCAGATCCACGTAAAGTTGTTCAAAATGCAGTATCAGGAATGTTACCAAAGAACAAGCTTCGCGCTCCTCGGATGACGCGATTATTTGTTTTTTCCGACGAAAAACATCCGTATTCAGATAAGTTTGAAAATAATAACTAAACATGGCTAAAAAAAGTACTAATCTTAAATTCTACGAAGCAGTTGGTCGACGAAAATCGGCTATTGCTCGAGTTCGTCTGTATATTTCAATCACCGATAAAGATTTGAAGAACATGACAAATAAGCCTAAGAAGGGCGACATCATCGTTAATGATCGACCAGCTGAGGAATATTTCCCTGGAGATGTAATGAAGCTAACATATATGCAGCCACTTACAACTGTTGATGCTGCAAACCGATTCGTTGTATCTGTTATTACCAGAGGTGGTGGAAAACATGCACAGATGGAGGCAACTCTCCTTGGTATTTCACGTGCACTTGAAATAGCAGAAGCTGAGAACAGATCTCTATTGAAACCAAAAGGTTTCCTTTCACGAGATGCTCGCGTTCGAGAAAGACGAAAGCCTGGAACAGGTGGGCGCGCACGACGTGTTAAGCAATCTCCAAAGCGATAATCTACAATCTAGATTGTTTGCATTTACATTGTCCCAACAAGGTATACAGCCTGCCATGGTCTGTAATTTGAATAGAAAGTTTCGTCTTGCAGCACTTCTCCATTGCGAGTTACTTTATAGGTGAACTTAGATTTCGCACCGGGTGCAGCCCAATCAACTTGCTTTGTTGTTCCGCGAGGTATTGTTGGATCATCTTGATAGAGAGGTTCTGGAGCAGGTCTTTGATCGTAAATTTGAGCGTCAGAAAGCTCTACTTGTCGACCATCCTTTTTACCCCAGAATTCAAATATGACATCTCTTGTGGCCTGATTTATGCTTGTCTGTATAAGAATGTAGTTTCCGGTGTCATTTTTAAACTTAAAGTCAACTGAAGGGCTAAACACAGTAGCATCAAACCCAGGCTTACGATCATTTTCGTAGTAGTGAACCCTATATGCATGGGCTTTACGCTCGATAATTGGCAGCCCCGCATTAAGTGCCGCCCTAAAGAGCGTCGTTGATACCTGGCACACCCCACCGCCGTCACCAAGCACAGTCCTGCCATCCTTAATGACATATGCAGGTTGAAAACCAGTTGCCTGTGAAATATCGCCAACAATTTTGTTATATGAGAAAATGTCTCCAGGCGGAACCAATACACCATGAAACCGAGAAGTTGCTAAGATAACGTTATGAACTCTTCCTGGAATTGAACCAGTATAATTCGAACGACCTTCGGCAATTTTTTCAACAATACCATACGTATTAACATTTTCAAGCGTAATTTCCGGTTCAAGTATCTTGTCCGAAACAACAATTTCATAATGCTGGGGAAGGTTCGTAACATTACTCATATAGCTTAAAAAGTCCTTTTTTGCTTGTTCAGTTAGAATTTCTTTCCCAGGCTCTTCCGGTTTAAATGCAGAAACCTTACCATTATTAAGTTCAAATAACGCATCTTTAGGCTCAAGCGTATACGATTCCTTTAATTCAGTTAAATATTCATCAATAGACTCTGAATTATATGTTGGAATATACGTGAATGAATATTCTCCAAGGTTAAAAATTGATATGATTTGCTGAATAATGCTCGAAGATGGATGAGTTGAACGTCCAACAAGATATGCCTGTTCAGATATTGTCGGAACATCATAACTTAGATTAAGCATTTGGCCAGAGAACGTCGCAATATGATCTTTATAAACAAATGTAATATCCTTCTGAGCTAAAGACTGATTAATAGGCTCAAAATGTCTTTTTATGTCCTCTTGTGTATATCCCTCAAAATTTTCTCCATTAACACGTACATTTGGGTAGACGCGGTCGGTGTAGTGAGTTTTTTTATAGAGAAAGTATGTCGTGAGTGAAACGACAAAAATAGACAAGAAAATAATCACAAAAAATAATGAGCGAGTAATAGTATTCCTCATACGTTCAATTGCTTTGAAATCCTAGCTGGAATTGTATACCATGTAATTATAGCGTAGTGCTATAAATGTTTGCAAAGGAATCACTCCTCAGAGGGATTATTTCAAGCTATAAGTATGAACCCGAAAGATAAATCGAGCGAGTCGCTAGAACCGACTCCAGTTTTTGATTCCAGTGCTGCATCAGGATCGCCTGGACAGCCACCTGCACGCTCATCAGCGGCATCTTCCCCAGTGCCTGAAAGTATCCAGGAGGAAACCCCAGACGATTTAACGGCAGCTGATATTGGAGGTTCAGATGGGTCAGCAGAAATACCAGCGATTGATGAATCTGTTTTCAACGACGACGGAAACAGCAAAAAGAAAATATTTTTTGTGGTAGGGGGAATTGTCATGGTAATAATTGTGTTTGCCCTCATTCTATCCGTGCTCTTCGGGCTTCGCAAAGGTTCGAGTTCAAAAGAAAAGATCACGCTTGAGTACTGGGGTTTATGGGAAGACCCGGAAGTTATGAATACGGTTATTGGCGAATACAAGCGTATGGTGCCAAATGTTACGGTGAAGTATATCAAGCAGGACCCGAAAAATTATCGAGATAAATTGCTTTCTCGAGGCAAAGAAGGAAGAGGGCCAGATATTTTTAGATTCCATAATACCTGGCTTCCCTCAATGACCGAGATAGTCGCTCCTCTTCCTAAAACAGTCATGACAGACAAAGAATTTGAGGGTACATTTTATAAGATTGCTCAGACTGACCTCAAAATAGGAAAAGACTATCATGGTTTACCACTTATGATTGACGGTTTAGTCCTTGTCTATAATAAAGACCTTTTTGCAAATGTTGGAGTAAGTACGCCACCAAAATCGTGGGAAGATGTCATTAATGTTGCTAATGAATTGAGGGTAAAAGATGCTGACGAAAATATTTTGACCTCCGGTATCGCATTGGGCACGGCCAATAACATCGAACATTTTTCAGACATATTCGCCTGGATGCTCTTGCAGAATGGTGCTGATATATCCAATCTATCTTCACCGAATGCCGTTGAGGTATTGCGCAATTATCGCCAGTTTGCAGAGCCACCATTTACATACTGGTCAAGTAATCTGCCAAATAATGTTAATGCCTTTACACAAGGACAGGTAGGAATGATCATCATTCCATCCTGGCAGATACTTGAAATTAAAAAAGCTAATAATGACTTAAATATAGGCGTGGCACCTCTTCCTGTTTTACCAGGCGGTGAACAAATCTCACTTGCAAATTATTGGGTTGAAGGAGTATCTAAAACAAGTAAGCATCAGGCTGAAGCATGGGCATTTTTACATTTCCTTATCCAGAAAGAAACAATGACAACATTATATCAGGAAGAAACAAAAACACGATTATTTGGAGAACCATATTCTCGGGTTGACTTGAAGGACAAACTCATTCAAAATGAATATATCGGTCCTGTGTTAAGTCAAGCAGCAACAATGAAAAGTTTACCTATGATAAGTCGTACATATGACAATGGATTAAATGATGAGATCGTGAAATATATTGAGAATGCAATTAATGCGACAGAGAAGGGCGTAGATTATGAATCAGCTATGTTTACTGCCTCCGATGGTATAAAGCAAGTTTTAAAAAAGTACGGTATTGAATCACAATGAAATTTTTAGATAAATTCAAAAAAAGTGAGAAAAAAGATGACTATTTTTTTAGCCTTATACTAAGGCAGGAAGATGGTCTTGGTCTTCTTATGCATACTCATCCCGTGACAAATTCAATCGAGATTGTTGAGAAGCGACTTTTCAGGTATTCAAATGGCTGGGAAGGTCTTGTTAACGATGTTGACGAATTATTATTTGCATCTGAAACAGAACATAATATTAAGATCAACGATATTATGTACTTTGTTTATGGTCATTTAATAGATCAACACACAAAGGAACTCAAGCAGACATACGCGCAGCATCTAAAGAATGTAACCAAGGAAAATAACCTGAAAGCCGTCGGATACTTTGAATACAACGAGTTGATTCCTGCATATGTGCAACAGAAAGATCAGATTAAGCTCAATGCTATGATTCTTGAGGTCGATAGTCCTGCTATTTCGCTTTTTTTATATCAGTCAGGTAAGGTCGTTTTTGCAGATAGCACAGCAAAAACTGAGAATTTTGTCAAAGATGTTGAAGCGCTTTTTAACAAGGCAAAAGAGGAATTTGTCTTACCCACTCGTGTTATTATGTATGACTCATCTGCTCTTGAGGAAGAATCACATCAGTTGTTAACGCATAAATGGAATTCAAAGCTTTTTATTCAAATTCCAAAAATTGAGATCCTGACTGAAGATGACATTAATCAAGCAATTATTTTTGGTGTAAAAAAACAAATATTCAAATCAATCGCCAATTTGAACGTTACGGATTTTCCCGATGAAGTTGTTAATGAATCAGACGAATTACCAGAAGAGGAAAGCAAGAAAACAAGCAAACCAATGACTGATGAATCCGGAGCGGTATCTGGGTTTGTCGTTGGTAAGGATATTAGGGAAATAAATACTCCGGAGACCCCTTCACAAGAGGAAGATATGATTATTGATGACTATGATAAGCCTTCATATGCTCGACAACCCGAGCCCCAACAAGAGCAATTCGATGACAGCGTTTATGTTCAACCAATGATATCTTCAAAAAAACCTAGTATATCTATGCCACAATTCCTTTCGGGTATTTCTATGCCAAAAATATCATTTCATGCTCCTGGCGGGATTGGTGCTATTATAGGAGTTTTGGGTATCGTTGCATGTTTGGTTGCTGGTTTATATGCAGCATTATATTTTTTCCACACAGCTACACTGACAATTTTGTATCAGCCTGATAAGATTAACAAGAAACTTACCGTTAATGAGTTGCCAGTCAGCAAACAGACAAAAACATTTTCAGATACAGCTACAATTGAAACTACTGGAACGAAGGAAGTTGGTGAGAAGTCTCAAGGCAGTGTCACTATTTATAATGCGCTTGATAGCGAACAGACAATCCCTTCAGGTACAAAATTTACAGCAGAAGGCGGGAAGACATTTGTGTTAGACAAAGCACTTTCAGTCAAGGCAGCTACACAAACAATAACATCTGATGGTAATATTTTAACGACAACATCCAAAACAGACACCGCACTCACTGCTCAAGAAATCGGCCCCGAGTTTAATATTAAGAAAGATGTGGAATTAACGATAGAAGGAAAGAGCAAGAAAGACCTTTTTGCAAAATCCAAAGAAGCATTCTCAGGTGGATCAAAAGAGAATATGCAGGCCGTTTCAGAAACTGATTATGAAACAGTGAATAATGCTGTTAATGAAAAATTAGATAAAAAGGCAGATGAAGCGGCTCATACAGAGGCTAACCTAAAAGTAATAAAAGATTTAACATCAACAGATTTGGATGAGCAAAAATATTCTCATAAAATCGGAGATGAGGCTGATAATTTGAAGCTAGATGTTGAGGCAAAAGTATCGTTTTATACGTATAAAGAAGATGATATTAAACAAAAACTCATTACTCAATTCACAAAGGATATTGACGGAAGCCAAACATTGAAACCTGAAAACATCACATACGAAATGAGTAGTGCAGAATTATCTGAGGACGAGAAGTCTGCGAAAGTTAAAGTAAGTGCAAAAGCCGAGTCAACCTTTAAGGTTGATGAACAAAAACTCGTTTCTGAGCTCAAAGGAAAGTCCCGATCTGATATGAGAAAAATTCTTCAAGGTGAATATAACGCTGCTGGTTATGAATTGAATGTCAAAACATTTTTGCCATTCTTAACCAGTGTGGTTCCATACTTCTCAAAAAATATTTCAATTGAATATCGTCCGATATAACATGGCGCTTTATTATTACACTAAGGAAGTAAATTCCGAAAGGAAACGAATACTAACCATCCTTTCATATGCTTCGATGACCGTCGGAGCACTTTTTCTTTTTTGGTCGTTTTATCCTATTGTCGCATTTGAAATCTATTCTCATATCTTCATTAACAATAAAATTACGGATCCGATTGCACAGTCTGCATCATCATCGCTTGCAAAAGCAGAAAGAGTTAAAGGATCAAACACTACATTTTCAACAAATTTAGTTGACTTTACGAAAGCATCAGCATGGTTCCCCGAGTCATATTCAGCCTCAACATCGCATAAGCGAATTGATCTCAAAGAGTATGAGCTGTCCATACCAAAACTCAAGATATATGATGCAAAAGTCGAGGTTGGCGGAGATGATTTACTTTCTGGATTAGTTGATTACTTACCTGAGAACCTTCCTGGGGAATATGGCACAAAATCAATATTCGGCCATTCGACACTACTGCAGAACTATAACCCAGAGGATTACTCGACAATTTTCAGTTATGTACCAACATTGGAAAACGGCGATACGATAACCTTAAAGGTCGGCCAAGTTGAATATGAATATAAGGTATTTGACAAATTTATTATTGATCCGAGTGAAGTATCGGTTCTTAAACAGCAGTATGATCATTCATATTTGAACTTAATAACATGCACTCCTCCTGGTACATATTTTAAGCGTGCTGTTGTACGAGCGAAACTTGCGCAGTTGCCTCAAAAATAGTCTTCTACATAAGGTTGAGCCTGGATTTATCCTATAAAATATGATAAAATTATGACCTAGAATTATCTGAAGGATTTTTTTATGGCGCAGAGTATAAAAAAACAGGGAAACAGCATATTTTTAATTCAATATGGGTTCAAATTGCTGTTGTACCTCATTACGATTTTTATTTTCATTGGCGATCTGATTATTTCAGCGGCAAACTTTATTGCGCGTTCATTTATAACTATAATCAGTACTATCGGCCAATTTGGCAGAACCACTCTTAAAACAATATTTTCCTTCAGAATAAAATTTCCTCCTGTTAAAATCGGATTTCCGCATATCAGCTTTTCTCGAATTTCACTGCCAACATTTTCATTTCATAGAAAAACGAGGAACTCCACAAGTATTAAGAAAATAATAAAGAAAAAGAAAATTAAGACTCACTCAAGATTCGACACTTTTTTTCTTGCTTCAAAGTTTTTCATTTTAGGGGCGATTTTTGTAGCAATTATTGTTTTATTCCAGAAGGGATATTCATTTGTCCATTCATTACCTAATCCACGACTTATTGGGAACGTAAACTATCCGGTTTCAACTCAAATATTTGATCGAAACGGCAAGTTGCTCTACGATGTGTATCGAGATCAAAACCGAACTCCGGTAAAAATTAATGAACTTCCTCAGCATGTTATTCAAGCAACGCTCGCCATCGAGGATCAAAATTTTTATAACCATAATGGAATTTCACCTATAGGAGGAATATTACGAGCAATCAAAGATTCGTATAAAACAGGAAAACTGCAAGGAGGATCTACTATCACACAGCAACTCGTTAAAACATCGCTTCTGACACCGGAAAGAACCTACGAACGCAAGATACGGGAAGCAATCCTTGCGATGTGGGCTGAACGTATATACTCGAAGCAGGAAATCCTTCAAATGTATCTCAACCAAATTCCTTATGGAGGTTCATCCTATGGAATAGAGGAGGCATCTAAGAAATACTTTGATAAACCAGCAAAAGAACTAACGGTTTCAGAAGCAGCATTTCTTGCAGGGTTAACAAAAGCCCCATCAACATATTCACCGTATCTTAACCCCGAAGAATCTATTAAAAGAAGAAATGAAGTGCTTAAAAACATGCTTGAGCTTGGCTATATTTCACAGACAGACTACACAACATATAAAAGTGAACCTCTTGATATTCAGCCACCAAAAACATACATTCGTGCGCCACATTTCGTTTTTTATGTCATTTCTCAATTAGAAGCAAAGTATGGAATTCGGGCGGTTGAGGAAGGTGGACTTCGAGTTAAAACAACTCTTGATCTTGATATGCAAAATGAAACAGAGAAGATTCTTTCTGAGGAACTTGCCAAAATTCAGCACCTTGATGTGGGCAATGGGGCGGTATTGGTTACATCTCCCTATTCAGGAGAAATTTTAACAATGGTCGGTTCTAAAGATTATTTTCAGGAGCCATTTGGTGCATTCAACGTCACTATTGCGCATAGGCAGCCAGGGTCATCTGTAAAGCCGCTGATGTATTCACTTGCATTGGAAAGGAACTATACGGCTGCATCGATACTCCAGGATAGCCCTGTTATATTCGATGTTCCTGGAAGTAAGCCTTATCGACCTGAAAACTATGATGGGACGTATCATGGAAATGTCCCGCTTCGATATGCACTGGCAAATTCATACAATATTCCGGCGGTACGCGTATTGAATACCTTAGGTGTAAGTGATTTTGTTAGTCATGGCCGCAAACTAGGGATTACCACGTGGGATCATCCAGAAAATTATGGTCTGTCAATAACGCTTGGCGGTGCAGATGTTCGAATGGTGGATATGGCTGAAGCATATGGAACCTTTGCTAATTATGGTGAAAAAGTCTCATTGCAATCGATTATTTCAATTGAGGATTACAAAGGTAACAAATTAGAAAGTATTGATCGCAAGCCAGCACAAGTGTTATCTCCACAAACAAGTTTTATTATTTCGGATATCCTTTCGGATAATTATGCACGACAGTTTGCATTTGGGTTACAGTCTGACCTTTTTATACCCGACCACAAAGTTGCTGTTAAAACCGGTACATCAAACAATAAACGTGATAACTGGACGATTGGATATAATCGTAAATATTTGACAGCTGTGTGGGTAGGAAATAATGATAATTCTCCGATGAATCCAATATTAACATCGGGAGTTACAGGAGCTTCACCAATTTGGCACAGAGTTATGGTGATGGTACTGAATAAAAATATTCCCATTACTTCAGATGTTCAACCTGCCAGCGAATTTAGTGAGCCTGATGGGTTAGTGAAGAAACAATGCTACTTTGGCAAGGATGAGTATTTTAGACTAGG
>CAZKVU010000015.1:14135-19924 GCA_964556475.1 uncultured Gammaproteobacteria bacterium
AATGCTGAACTGTCTAGACTTGCGACAACACCTTGACCAAGAATATAACTTTCCTGTACATAAATGAGATTAGCTGAAATTTGTTTTTCTATTGATGGCCCTGAAATAACAACCCGATCTCCTTTGCTTAAATCATCAAATGAAATTGACTCCTTTTCATCGAGTGTCACTTTATATACCTCTGTAATTGTATCGTCATAAGAAACAGAGAATTGATCACCGCTATCAGACATAACACTAATTGTTTGATCACTTATTTTGGAGATAGTTCCTGCAACGACATTTTTGTTCCCTTGATTGAGCTCATCTACTTTCTTTTCAATTTTTTCCTTTAGTGATTCGATGGTGCTGTCATTATTTGACTTAGAATTATCAGATGAAGATGCGTCCTTGCTCTTGCTTCCAGTTGAAGAATCATATGAGGAGGTCATTGAATATACGACCATTGTGCGAGAATCAACGTTTTTATCTTTGTATGAAGTGATCTTAATGTTGTTCTCGCCGGGTAATAAATTGAGTTTTTGTGTAACACTTCTTTCCTTACTTGAAACAGTGACTTCCTGAGTTAATGTTTGGAAAATAATAAGAGAATTTTTTGGTGCAGCAACTGTCAATTCAATAGTTTTTTGGCTTGTTACAATTCCAGATTCGGGCGATTGAATAATGAGCGGTTCGAGCTCTGAAGTATCAATAGCTACGGTAGGCGTTATATTATCGAGTATAACATTGTTATTTTTTGGTGAATTTCCAGATTGACGTACCAAAAAAAAGGCAATGCCGATCCCGGCAGCTATCCCAAGGATAATTGCTATAAGAGTTTCCTTTCTCATGAATAGTGATGTTATCATAATGCACTAAAGTGCAAAAGTCAAATTAAGAGTGAGCGTGTAGTGTATGGGATTGATGCTATAAGATCTGATGTGTTATAGAATGATCCTCTATTTTCATAGAGCTTTTCTGCAGTTTGCTTAATTATGTATGAGGCTAAAATACAGGCTGTTTGAGCGTCTGTACGAGTGTAAAGTGCCGTGGTAAGTCCTGCAAGAGCATCGCCAGTTCCGCCTTTTGTTAAGCCTTCATTACCACCATGAATTTCAATGACTTCATGCTCTGTGGCGATATAATCGACGATTTTTTTAAGCAAAATGACGGTTCGATATTCCTGTGCCAGATGAGTAAGTTGTTGTGTCAAATGATCAGGTTCAGCTATATTTACCTTGAATAAGCCCTCAAATTCTTTAGCGTGTGGTGTGACAATCGGTAGTGTTCGAAGCTTTTTCAGCCATTCAGGATTCATAACCTGGAGAGCAGCTGCATCGAACACAAATTTTTTATCAGGGAAATGTTCGATTACATATCGAATAAGTGCATATGTATAATCTGCCTCATTTTCAAGCCTGAGTATTTCATCAAAAGTTAATAATTGGTCCTGTATATTGTGTGAAATAATGCCGCGTTCCATCCCTGGTCCTATTAGAATACAATCATCTTCTTGAATATAATCGAGTAGAACCTCTCGAGGAATCACAATGCCATTTGTAAATCTCGACTTCAAACTGATAAATACATGCTGATTTTCGACTGTTGATGAGTAATGAACGAGGTCTACGAATTTAGAGGCGGTTTCAGCAGACCACAGCGAAGCAGCATGAAAAATGCTTGAGCCACCGATGATAAGGACGCGTCCGTTTTGCCCCTTATGTGAAAAAGGATCAATACGTGTAATTTTCGCAATTGCCTCCTGAATGCTATTTTCCGGTTTTGACGTTGGCATCAACCTATTATACAAAACTGAAATGATCTCATTATGCTAAAATATGTTCATGATAACGCATATAGAATTACGCACGTTGTTTGCACAGTTTTGGTCTGACGCAGTTCGAAAGCATCAGGAAGTGCAGGCCGCACCACTAGTTTTGCAGAATGATGCAACAACGCTTTTCACAAGCTCAGGTATGCAGCCACTAGTTCCATTTTTACTCGGTGAGTCCCATCCTCAAGGTACGCGTCTATTTGATATTCAACCCTCAATTAGAACGCAAGACATTGAGGAAGTCGGGGATAATCGACACACAACATTCTTTGAAATGATGGGCAATTGGTCACTTGGCGATTATTTTAAAAAGGAACAATTAACATGGAAATGGGAATTTCTTACGAAAGTTCTAGGATTGTCGGCGGATAAATTGCATGTCAGTATTTTTGAGGGTAATGAGAGTGTGCCAAAAGATACTGAATCAGAGGAAATCTGGAAAGAGCTAGGTATTCAGGATGATCATATCTGGACTTACGGAGTTGATAAAAATTGGTGGTCACGATCGGGGCCTCCTGAAAAAATGCCAGCCGGTGAAATCGGCGGTCCTGATTCAGAGGTTTTCTATGACTTTGGAACTGAACATGATATGAAGTTTGGTGATTCTTGTCATCCAAATTGCGATTGTGGGCGTTTTATGGAAATTGGAAATTCAGTATTTATTCAGTATCAGAAGGGCACAGACGGAACACTTCAGCAATTATCACAAAAAAATGTTGATTTCGGAGGAGGGCTTGAGCGCATACTTGCAGCCTGCAATAATAACCCAGATATATTTGAAATTGATATATTCAAAACGATCATTAAGGAAATCGAGCAGACAACAGGGAAAAAGTATACCGAAAACAAAGAAAGTATACGAGTAATAGCCGATCATATCCGAGCAGCAGTTTTTCTCATTGTTGATGGAGTTACGCCTTCAAATAAAGGTCATGGGTATGTGCTCCGAAGGCTTCTCCGGAGGTCTGCTCTTAAAATGCATCAGATGAATTCAGGATTAACACCAACATTTGACAGTATTATCGACAGAGGAGTCTTAAATATCTATGACGGTGTGCAGGGAATTGATCGTCAAAAACAGAAAGAAGATGTTATCGAGGTGGTCTCGCAAGAAATGAAGAAATTTACTGACAGCCTTGATAGAGGACTTAAATATTTTAATAAACTTAATGACAGTCAGCTGAGCGGTGAGGCATTCAATCTTTATTCAAGCTATGGATTTCCTTTTGAAATTTTCGAGGAATTAGCTTCACAGCGTGGCGTAAAGGTTGATAAGAATATTTTTGATGAAATGTCGCAGTCACATAAAAAGTTATCTCAGCAGGTGTCTGCAGGGTCATTTAAAGGCGGTCTCGCAGACACATCAGATCAGGTGATTAAATATCATACAGCCACTCATTTACTTCACCAGGCGCTTAAAGATGTATTTGGATCAGAGGCCCGTCAGGAAGGATCAAATATCACACAGGAGAGGCTTCGCTTTGATGTTAGACTTGATCGAAAACCCACGGATGATGAGCTTCAGCAAGTTGAAAATATAATCAATGCAAAAATTTCAGAAAGTCTTCCGGTATCGTTTAAGATGATGCCTCGAGAGGAGGCCGACAAAATTGGGGCTGCATCATTTTTCAAAGAAAAGTACAATGATATTGTTAAAGTATATTTTATAGGTGATTATTCAAAGGAATTTTGTGGAGGTCCGCATGTTCAGAATACTCAGGAAATAGGACCTATTGAAATTTTTAAAGTCAAGAAAATAGGATCGAACATGCTCAGAATTTATGTCCGATCAAAGCAGAATAAGCTATGAAAAAAATATTATTCGCTGTTTTAACTGTTTTAACCGTACTTATTGTATCTTTTACAACATACTTATTTGTCCAGAAATCACCGCAGGATGAGCAGAATGAAACTGATTCTATTTCAGCCTTACAGAACGGCCAGGAGGGTTCACCAGCAAATCTTACAACTGTAGCTCCCATAGAACAAAAAAAGCTCATTCCAGCAGATGTACGCTCACAGATTATTTCAGCAATTTTCAGTGAGAATTATTCAAACCTGACAAGTTTAATGACAGAGACGGTTACTGTTCGGATTGAAGGCCAGAATTGCTGTGGTGAAATAATTTACACAGAGGCTATTAAGAAGCTTGATGAGTTGAGAAGCGGAGGTTCCTGGTCATTTATTGACTCTGATTTACGTATTGGAAAACTGAAAACCCATGCACCTCGATATTATGTAGAGCATGATGCCATTGTTGGCGTTTCTGATTCCGGATACTCAGTGAGCTTCCAGCTGAATGATAGAGGACGAATTAACGCAATTTCTCTTTCAAGAGATTATAATCTTGGACTTCAATAGTTGGTAGATAGGATATATTTTGATACAATATGTCATTTATGGATGACCACTTACACTCAACTACAGCAGAGCCAACGGATCATTCGAATACAGAGAAATCCGAGCATCCAGGACATGAAAAAGTAAAACATCACTTGAAGAAGAAAATTAACATTAAGCATATAAAAAGAATTCTCTTTATATGTGCGATTTTGACAGCTTTTATAGGATCAGTGTTTGTGTACTTTTATATTTTCAAAGATTTACCTGATCCGCGTGGATTGAGAAATTACGGTGTAATTCCCTTGTCAAGTCAGATATATGATCGGAATGGTGAATTGCTCTATGAAGTATTTAGTGATGAGAACAGGACTCCAGTAAAGCTCAAAAACCTTCCCGTATATGTCCCACAGGCAACTATTGCTATCGAAGACACTAATTTTTATAAACATGGAGGCATTTCTTTGTTCGGAGGAATTTTGAGAGCTGTTAAAGATACATATATCCTCGGAAAAGGAACTCAGGGAGGATCAACAATCACTCAACAGCTCATTAAATCAGCGTTACTTACTCCAGAGCGGACCATTAGAAGAAAAATCCGCGAAGCAATATTGGCTATACAAGTTGAACAGATTTTATCGAAAGACGAAATACTTGAATTGTATTTGAATCAAGTTCCATACGGAGGTGTGACGTATGGAATTCAGGAAGCTGCTCGAAACTATTTTGATAAAGATGCAAAAGACTTGAAACTCGAAGAGGCAGCTTTGTTAGCAGGTTTGCCGGTGGCTCCAAGCGCGTATAATCCCTATACCAATTTTGAAGGAGCAAAGAAAAGACAGCTTGAAGTATTGCAGCGCATGAAAGATCTCGGATATATCAATGAGGACCAGCGTGCCCAGGCAGCTAAAGCAGAATTGATTATAAGACCTCAGGACAATGAGATTAAAGCTCCACATTTTATTTTCTATGTTCGGTCAATTCTTGAAAAAGAATATGGAAAGGACCTTATTGAAAAGGGTGGCCTTAAAATATATACGACACTTGATGAAGATGTTCAGGCTTCTGCAGAAGCAATTGTAAAAGATGAAGTAAAAGATCTGAGAAAGCTGAAAATCAGCAATGGTGCTGCATTAATAACAAGACCGGCTACCGGAGAGATTCTCGGTATGGTTGGCTCAGCAGACTTTTTCGCCACAGGATCGGGAACATTCAATGTAACTACAGCATTACGACAGCCGGGTTCGTCAATCAAGCCATTGAATTATGCAGTTGGTATTGATCGCAAGATAGTTACGGCTGCCAGTGTATTCAATGATGGTCCAACCTGTTTTTCCGCACCAGGCCAACCAAAACAATACTGCCCTCGAAATTACGATGGCTCATTTCATGGCCCAACGCAACTGCGATATGCCTTAGCGAATTCACTAAATATTCCTGCTGTTAAAATGTTGGCAATGAATACCGTTGAAGACTTCGTAGCTTCTGCGGAGGCATTTGGTATAACTACATTTAAGGATCCATCGCGGTATGGACTCTCGCTGACACTGGGAGGTGGCGAAATCAGGATGACTGAGATGGCACAAGCATTCTCTGCGTTTGCTAATGAAGGGATACCAAGGAAACTTAATGCAAT
>CAZKVU010000016.1:0-13898 GCA_964556475.1 uncultured Gammaproteobacteria bacterium
ATTGCTCGAGCGTTTGAATTTGTTTCATAAGATGATTTTACCATAAAGTGAGCTCGTTGACCTTGAAATGTTGTCGTGATATAATATCCTATAGAATCCAGCTTAAGCTGATTTTTTTATCTGTGATTAAACACTCATGCCTATTTGCATGGGTCTATAGTGTTTATTCGCACTTTAACAAGTGGCACACAATTTTGGGAATAATTGAACCCTCTAGTATAGGTTATAAAACTACAATATTGGCTCCAAAAAGGCCACTTTATGATTTGTGCTAGAGGGTTCAACTGAACTCTCATTGGGCACTCTTGCCCACCATCGCATAGAGAGGATAAGGAAACTACCTGTCATGAGAACCAAAATTCGTCTTCTCCCAGTCGCTGAAGATCCCATCGACCTCTACGACATCGCCAGCATCCGCCGCCACATCAAGAACCTGAAGCGCCGGCGCCTGAACAGCCCCGACGCGATCGAGCGGTGGCTCGCGGACTGGTCCGACTACTTCCTGCGCGTCTACGAGGCGGGCTCGGCAGCCCACATCGAGTGGACCCGGGACAACAAGAACGAGGACAAGAAGGCGCTCCACGAGCATTATCAGGAGAAGGTGAGCCCCATCCTGCAGCGTGCCGCGGATGCGCTCCACCGGCGTCTCCTCGAGACCGGCTGGACGAGCCAGACCATGGCCGTCCCGATCGCGAAGATGAAGGCCGACGTACGGGTCTTCCGGGCCTCCAACGTCCCGCTCCTGACCGATATGGCCATCGCCGAGAACGACTACGGCGAGACCGTGGGCGCTCTCGAAGCCGAGTTCGACGGCAAGGTACGCACCGTGACCGAGATCAGTGGTCTCTACCTTCTGACGACGGATCGCGGGGTTCGCGAACAGGCCTGGAACACGGCGCGCGACCTTTTCGCGGGAGTCCGTCCCACACTCGACGACCTCTTCGACCGACTCGTCGCCCTTCGCACACAGATCGCGCTCAACGCCGGCTTCGTGGGCTTCGAGGCCTACCAGCACATGAACTACAACCGGCTCGACTACACCCCGGGCGACGTCCAGCGCTTCCACGCGGCGATGCGCGTCACCGGTGTCCCGGCCATGCGGCAGATCTACGAGATGCGCCGCCTACGCCTCGGGCTCGACACCCTGCGCCCCTGGGACTTGTCGGTCGACATGTACGGCGATCGGATGCAACCTTTCACAAACGGCCGCCAGCTCCTGAACGGGGCGGTACGCGTCTTCACCCGGCTCGATCCGGAGTTCGGGAAGGTCGTGCGGTTCATGCGCGACAACGATCTGCTCGACCTGAGCAACCGCCGTGGCAAGAACCCCGGAGGCTACCAGGGTACGCTGCACCACCGAAACTGGCCCTTCATCTTCATGAACGCGATCGGCACGCCCCGCGACATCCAGGTCATGCTGCACGAATCCGGTCACGCCTTCCACACGCTGCGCAGTTCCCGGCAGCCCCTGATGTGGCAGCGCTGGTACCCACTGGAGTTCGGTGAGGTGGCGAGCTTCTCCATGGAGCTCATCGCCGGGGAGTACCTGGAGACAGCGAACGGTGGGTTCTACAACCGCCGCGACTTCCTCCGGGCGCGCCTCGACGCCTTCCTGACCATGCTCCGACTCCTGCCCTGGATCAGCACCATCGACGCCTTCCAGCACTGGGTCTACGAGCACCCGACGGCCTCCCACGAGGAGCGCGCCTCAGCCTGGCTCCAGCTCCACGAGCTGTACATGAACGGGCCGGACTGGTCGGGTCTCGAGGACACGCGGTCCTACGAGTGGCACCGGCAGCTGCACCCGTTCGAGGTGCCGTTCTACTACATCGAGTACGGGCTTGCCTGGCTG
Organism: uncultured Gammaproteobacteria bacterium; assembly: GCA_964556475.1. Lineage (GTDB taxonomy): Bacteria > Patescibacteriota > Microgenomatia > UBA1406 > HO2-37-13b > CAZKVU01. Next base: position 1,853 of record CAZKVU010000016.1, read on the forward strand.
GGCGCTCTGCAGGTCTGGCGCAACTGGCGCGAGAACTCCAAGCAGGCGCTCGAGATGTGGCTGGAGGCCCTGTCGCTCGGTGGCACCGCTGACCTGCCCACGCTGTACGCAACTGCGGGCGTCAAGCTCGTGTTCGACGAGGCCGACATGGGCCCGCTCGTGCAGCTGATGGTCAACGAGATCATGCGCCTCGACGCGGAACTCGATCGCACCCCGGCGTAGCGTTCGTTCACAAGTTCTGACTGAGGTTCAGCAACCCATAGCACCCACCGTCACGCCCAGCGTGACAGCGGCCCAAGGTGGCCCTCAACCACGGACAACCGTCCAAGGACGAGGGCCACCTGAAGGCTCGCTCGCGACAACCCGCACATGTGTGCCACGCGGCACCAGGAGCTCTTACTTAGAGTCACCGCGCAAATGCTGCGCAATATACTCTTTGTAAATTCTCCTGGTGTCTCTGAAAATCACCATAGCTCACTATATACGCCCTCACCTCACTTCCGTATTTCATTTCCTCTATACTATACTCATATGCGCCTTATCACAGACGAGTCATTTGATTATCAAAAAGCGCTTGTTATAAGCGATCAGCCATATGATTTCTCAGAACAACTTCTTAAATATCTTAAAAAATACTCGATCTCTGTTTCATATCACTCCCATCTCAAAAATTTTCAAAAAGACCATTTCCAATACACAATTTTTATTAAAGAACATATTATTCAAGCTGATATTAATGCGATCCTATCATCGCAATCGCCAACTCTTGTTTTGATCAATAATAATACGCTGTATTCCAATTTCCAAAAAATCCTCACTGCAAAAAAATATATACATATAAAGGTGGCTTATATTGACTTTGAGAATCCGAAATCTGAAACAATTGAAAATGTGATGTGGTTTTTCTTGTCAAAGAGTTCCTCTCAATCAATCGATCTTCACACTTCGATAAAACCTGCTGCGAAAAAGGAAAAACGCTCATTCAAAATCGAACTTTCTAAAAAGGATGCATGGAAAATCGGCATCACCATATTTATATGCGTAGAATTTTTCTTTATTATTCCGCTCATTGGATGTGGATTTTTCATTTATCGTTCTGCAAAGGCACTTGAGAATAACAATTCAAAGAGCGCTGAGCAAAATATTAACATTGCAGAACCATTGCTCAAAACTACGCAGGCAAGCTACACAGTTGCGCGTCCGCTGTTACTCTTTTTCTTTTTATCTCTTGTTCCTGAAAATATTATCGATATAGAGGACAACGCTGTTTCATTCATTAAGACAAGCCTCGATACTGAAACATCCGGAAAAAAATTAAGCGAACTTCTCCTTAAACCAACAAAATCGCAAGAAGAAACACAACAAACGAAACTACTTATTCAACATATAAACAACAACATATCTAGTTTGTCGACGACATCTGGAAATTTAAAAGATTTACTCGATTACAAAATTGGCCCAATACAACGAACACGAGAAAAAATTTCAACAGTACATAATTACATTGAAACATTTAAGAAAATTACCGCTCGCGCAGATGAAATAATTGGAGGCAATCAATCTAAGAAATATCTCGTTTTCTTTTATAACAACATGGAATTAAGACCTGGCGGTGGATTTATTGGTTCATTTGCTGTTGTTGAATTCAAAGATTATTCATTATATGACTTCAAAGTGTATGACGTTTATGATGCTGATGGCCAACTTGAAGCTCATGTAGAGCCACCAAAAGCTATTAGAGTGTATCTCCAGCAGCCGCATTGGTTCTTACGGGATTCAAATTTCACCCCTGACTTTGCTGAGAATGTGGAAACTGCCGAATTTTTCCTTGAAAAAGAACTCAAACTTAAAGACTTTGATGGATATGCCGCTATTACAACGACTGGTCTTACCTATATTCTTAAATCGTTTGGTGAAATTTATGTCCCCGACTTTAATGAAACGATCACCGCTGATAATTTTTATATGAAGGCACAATTGCAAAGTGAAGATAATTTCTTTCCTGGCTCCATACAGAAAAAAAGTTATCTTTCAACAATAGGAAGGACAATTTTATTTAGTCTTGATAAAGCATCGGCTCCACAACTCGCATCTCAGTTAAAAAAAGCACTCGATGAAAAACAAATTGTCTTTCTGAGTAAAGATCCACGCGTTCAGCATGATTTTGATACATTACGGTGGAGCGGTAAAATTTCTGAACCACAATGCCTGTCTGGTGCGGGGAGTTGCATTATTAACAACATACTTTCGTCTGATGCTAACCTCGGTGTTAATAAGGCTAATTATTTTGTGAATAAATCAATTCATCTCGATACTGAAATCACTCGTGAAGGTACGATTACCAATTATCTTTCAACATCTTTTACAAACAACTCCTCATCAGAATTATTTCCGGGTGGGACGTATAAAAATTACTATCAAATGTATTTACCCCATAACTCTGATGTAACAGCCTTAGATATTGATGGCGAAGAAATCCATAATTATGACGAGTCAATCTATAATGGATTTAAAGTTGTTGGACTTTTGGTAAACGTAAAGCCAAAGACTACGTCAGTTGTCACCGTTACCTATACGCTCGATACAAAAATAGCCACAGGATCTCATAATTACCAGCTTGTTGTTCAAAAACAAATTGGCGCATTTAATAACGATTTCTCCTTTGAATTGCGCTTTCCAGACAATGTATTCCTAACTCATCAAAACTTCACGAGCCTTGCAAAAAAAGGCTCGGTCGTTTACAATACAGATCTATCAACGGACCGCATATTTGTTATTGATATGGTCCGTGATTAACATTTAATATGTCAGACAAAATCGTTTTATCAGCAGAAAAAAGAACTGTTACCGGCAAAAAAGTTAAAAAATTACGAGAAGAGGGCATTGTCCCATCAAACATTTTTGGTAACAAATTTGCCTCACAATCTATCCAGGTAGCCCTTACTGATTTTATGAAAGTCTTTAAAGCTGCAGGCGAAACTCAAGTTGTCTACATTGCGCTGGATAAAGAAGAAATTCCAACATTGGTTCGTGGTTTGCAACTTCATCATTTAACCAATAAACCATTACACGTCGATTTCCAAAAGGTTGACCTAACTAAAAAGGTTCATGCTGCAGTTCCTGTTCAATTTACTGGCGAATCGGAAGCTGTTCATCAAAACCTTGGAGACTTGCTCCATCTTGCAGAAACATTAAATGTAGAGGCATTACCAGCTTCTGTTCCACATGAAATCGAAGTTGACATTACTCCGCTCAAACAAGTTGATGACATGATCGTTTTAAGCGATCTTAAAGCAGGAAAAGACTATACTTTCCTAGATGATCCTGAGACTCCAATCGCAAAGATTGCTGCAAAGCAGGAAGAAGTCGTCGCCGAAGCCCCAGAAGAGGCTCCAGCAGAAGGTGAAGGCGAAGCCGCTGAAGGCGAAGCTCCTGCAGAAGGTGGAGAGGCTCAGTCTGAGGAAAAACCATCTGAGGAGTAATTCATGCGTTCATTCTATTGACAAGACTGCTATAAAAGAGATATAGTTTTTCTATGGCTAAATCCCGTTCAGCTACCTTAAACAAAAAATCGTTCAAGAAAATGTCTGAAGAAAAATTCATTCATTCTGTTTTGGCATTAGGAGGGATCATCGCCGTACTCGTTCTTACCGTTATGTCATATCAGAGTCTTATTCAGGATAGAGTTTCAACCTCATCGGAAGCGGTAAATATTTTACCGAGTAGTCAGTGTGATACACCTTGCGTACGGGGACAGCTTGGCAGATCTCAAACCAGATCACAAAGAGGGTTTCGATACACTCGAACCTGCCAGCGCGAAGGAGGAACTTCACGCTACATTTGGAAATGCTACGGACTTTAATCTCCTATTTTTTATTCTACCTTGACTTTCAGCCTCGGTTTCAACATAATGAGATCATATGAAACAAATCAAATTAGGTCTTAACGGTTTTGGAAGAATAGGACGAGCTATTGCACGAATTGCACTTGAGAAAGATTTTGTCAGTATTGAAGCGATTAATACAGGTAAAACAACTCCCGAATTGCTCTCATATAGCTTAAAATATGATTCTTCATACAGAACATACCATAAAAACGTTACGCATCAGGATAACGGCATTACCATTGATGGACATTTTATTCGAGCATATAATCAAAGAGATCCGCAACTTGTCCCTTGGGGCGATCATGGAATTGATGTTGTTATTGATTGTACCGGAGTATTCAAAGATCGAGAAAGCCTCTCAAAACACATACGAGATTCTGTTAAAAAAGTTATCCTTACAGTCCCAGCAGAAGATAACGATTCAATTAAGCATGTTGTGATGGGTGTTAATGACTCAACATTTGACTGGCAGGGTGCTGATATCATTTCAAATGCCTCGTGTACAACAAATTGCGCAGCTGTCATGGTTAAAGTTCTCAGCGATACATTTGGTATTGAATCAGGATTCATTTCAACAGTACATTCATATACATCATCTCAACCAACTGTTGACGAACCGAATAAAAAATTCACTCGGGGGCGTGCTGCAGCGCTATCAATCATTCCGACAACAACCGGTGCTTCAAAGGCTGTTTGTTATGTTTCTGACATGAGCAATAGTAGCTTAGCAGGAGTTGCTCTGCGAGTTCCAACGCCGGTTGGTTCAATCACTGATCTAACATGTTTGCTTGGTCGGGATACCTCTGTTGAAGAAATAAATAATACGTTTAAGCAGAGAGCTGAAAGCGATCTTAAAGGTGTTCTTGGTTATGAAACCATCCCTCTCGTCTCTAGTGATTATATTGGCAATCCGAATTCATGTACATTTGATGCCAACTATACACAGGTGCTTAACGGACGCCATATTAAAATCATGGGTTGGTACGACAATGAGTGGGGGTACTCTGCTCGAGTTGTTGACATTGTCAGAAAGCTGTCGGAAACAATGTAGTGCTTGACAAACAACTCGCGAGAAAGCTACTATGTAAATAGCCTATGAATATCCAAATGAATCATGATGAAGAAATTCACAAACTTCATCGAAGGCAAACACGAACAAAATTTGTAATTGTCTTAATTATCGGATTCATGGCTCTCCTTACCTATCTTCTTATTAGTATTTCAAAGCAAATTGCCGAAGGTGAATCTATGGACTTCAGATCACGAGCGTCTGAGTATTATGGTAGCTCATCATTATCCGACAATGAAGACCAAATGGGTGGTGATTCCCAAAGTGAATCAGGCTATTCTCTCAATACAAACAGTCGCAAGTGTGGTCGCACATGTGAGGACAATACTGACAAAAGAGTTTGCTTGCAAGATTGTGGATGCGGTTGGTTTGGTTGTCCTGGAAATCCAGCAATTCCTGAAGGCTGTCATTCTCCTGGAACACAAAGTCAACTATGCCAAGGCGTTCCAACTGCAACTCCAACTCTTATTCCGATCCCTACTGCTGAACCACCTGCACCTGGCGGATCAGACACATCTGGTTGTAATGCTGTTCTTACCAAAGTAATTCGAAGTGGTATCGCTTGTAATGAAGGCATCAGTGTTAAATGCGTCAGAAATAACGGTACATCATTTGGATCATGTGACCTTTATGCAGGCGGTGCAAACAATAGATATGCCTGCTTGAAGGGCGAACAGAAATGTAGTCTTGGCGGTTATTGCGAAGGTCAATTTATAGGCAAACAAGGCGAAGACCTCATGAAACTCGCAAAGTCTATGTGCTGCGGGGGCTCAAACGGAAATCAACCAAAATGTTCTTTCTTCTAGAGCATTCTTGATTCAATTCTACTACGGTAACTCTGTGTGCTAAAATAGTATATACGGAAAAATTATTAATTCCTTTTGACAACTAAAGCGTGTGGCCCTCACGAATCTGTTTTGAACAGATCCGAAGGGATACGAGGAGAGGGAAAATCGAAATAATCTGCGGGTACCCTCAGGGCGGATTGCAAAATAATTGCATTACGGTTATCGCCCTTTAGAGCAGCTGAAAATTTTTCAGAAATGCAAAATGTAAGCAGTCTGCGAAAATAACCCTCCGTACATAATCATATCGTCTATCAAAAAATACAATCTAGTCTGCAACCCTCGTTATTATTTTTGAAAAATTACTATGTGTGGAATTTTTGGATATATCGGTCCGCAGAATAAAGCTGCAGAAACAATATTAGAAGGCCTTAAAGCCCTGGAGTATCGCGGCTATGACAGTTGGGGCATTGCTGTCGTGCACGACGGTGGTATTACCATTGAAAAGAAGGTTGGGAAAATTGGTGATGCAACCGTTTCTTTACCTAACAGCACTATTGGTATCGGACATACTCGTTGGGCGACTCATGGAGGTGTTACAGAAGCAAATGCACACCCGCATGTCGATGAAAGCGGACGAATTGCAGTTGTACATAATGGAATTGTTGAAAATTACCATGAACTTAAACTCGCTCTCATTGAGAAAGGTCACACATTCAAGTCTGAAACTGATTCGGAAGTGATTGCTCATCTTGTATCAGATAAATTAGGAAATGGCATATCGCTCAAAGATGCCATATGCGACACGTTTAACGAATTAGCTGGCTCTAATGCGCTGTGTGTCCTCGACACACAGACGGATTCAATTGGGGTATGCCGAAATGGTTCGCCTGTCATCATCGGTATTGGCGAGGATTCATATTTTATCGGTTCAGATGTTACCCCATTTTTACAATTCACCAATAAGGTGATCTTCTTGAATGATGGTGACTGCGCTTTGTTAGGACGCTCTGGTGTTGTAACGTACGACATAGCAACAAAACAAGAAAAACCCTTGAATGTCGAAGAAATTAACTGGAAGGCAGAAGACGCGAAAAAGGATGGGTATCCGCATTATCTTATTAAGGAAATCCATGAGCAGATAAAAACTATTCCAAAAACTGCCTCACTCAATAATAATGAGATTAAAAGCCTGGCTCAAAAAATACAAAGTGGCGACAAGGTCGTCATTATTGGATGCGGGACAGCAGCGTTTTGTGCGCAAGCTGCACAGCACTACTTCATGCTGCAGGGTGTGAACGCGATCGCGATTGGTGCATACGAATTTGAACCATATTCACAATTCATTGATGATAAAACCATATGTATCGCAATATCGCAGAGCGGAGAAACTGCAGATACGATTATTGCAGCGAAAAAAGCAAAGGAGAAAGGTGCTCATTTGGTTGGCGTCATTAATGCCCGCGGGTCTACCTTGGAACGCCTTGCCGATACCGTTATGCTTGTTGGATCGGGCCCTGAGATCGCAGTTATCTCAACAAAAGCATTTACCGCACAACTCGCAACGCTGTATCAACTTGCGATGGCTTGTTCTGATAAATACGAAATTGCACAAAAGAATATCCAAAAACTCGGTGAGACACTGCAGAATTGGCTTACTGAAGAGACGAAACAAGACATTCTTGATCTTGCCAAGCTCATTATTGAGAATGAACACGTGTATGTAATCGGGAAACAGCTCAACCGTGTTGCCGCTATGGAGTTTGCGTTAAAAATCAAAGAGACAAGCTACATTCATGCCGAGAGCTTTGCTGCAGGAGAACTCAAGCATGGTGTTATCGCCCTCATAGAAAAAGGAACTCCGTGTATTGTTGTCGGGTCACATGATGGAACAGAAAGTGAACTGCGTTCTTCCGCTGCTGAATTAAAAGCGCGTGGAGGAATGATATGTGGCATCGCACCGTTTGGAGCAACGGAATTTGATCACCATATTCAAACGCCAGATTGTGCAGAGTTGACGATTATTCCGAATGTGATTGTTGGGCAGTTGCTCGGCTATTTTGCAGCAATAGGCCGTGGCGCAGATCCAGATAAACCACGAAACTTGGCAAAATCAGTAACGGTAAAATAAAATCCCATTTATCACAGAAAGTGAAGCTCAAACCAATTTGGGTTAATTATTCTGCTGAATTGAATAAATCTTGCCATTTGCTAATACGAGTATTCCCTTTTCTTCATCGACAACAAAATCGTCAGCTTTAGCGATGACTGCGGACTCAACCTGCTTTTGGAATGCTCCATCTTTATCAAAAATATAGATCGTAGCGTGATTCCTATCCATCAAGTAAACATTTTGCAGCTCAGCAGATGTATATATATCGCTGAATTCAGGCTTTTCCTCAGGAATAGTCGTTTCAAATGCTTCGTGCAAACCTGAAACATATTTTTTTACACTGTCGTTCTTTGCAATATACACCGCTGAATCAATACTCATTCCTACCGATCCGCTCAAATTCTCAGTTTGACCAGTCTTAAAATACGATGACTTATCTCCATATCCATTTTCAGCAACGAGGTATTTATAAACCTGATTGTTTCCCTCGGCAAGCACATAAATATTTCCGTTAAACACCCCCATGTCTGCTACATTTTTCCACGCCGAGTCTTTATCAACAACTTTTTCAACTTTTTCGTCATTTTTCTTGAATATTCCGGATGACTGATTAAATACGATTGGGTTATCCTGATGCAATGCAACAAACTGAGCTCCTTTTATATCTTTGCTCGTCACTGTATCAACCGACTTATCATCAATAGTTAAAATATAAACACGCCCATGTGAGCTATCGAGCATTGCCAGCTTACCATCAGCCATATATAATTTTGTCGCTTCTGCATCAGCTTTAATTAATGAAAGATCATAAAATTCTTTTGACGGCGATTGCTCTGTTTTTTTGATATTCAGCCGCGCTGTATTAATAGCATTTTTTAAATCCGAAAGCTCTGCAACTCCTGTATATTTCTTGTCCTCAGCCTTTTGTGCGAGTGTTTTGTATGAATTTTCAGCATCATCAACCAATTTAAGTGCCTTTATGGGGTCTTCAACACGAATATCTTCGGCTTCGGTAAGTTTTGTTTGAATTGTTGCGCTTGCCTCCTTAACTTCTTTAACAAAATTAGCTTTTTGTCTCCTGCTATTCCCAAGTACAACACTCCATATGAAAACCACCAATAAAACAACGGTTACAGCGAGGGTTATTTTCCGCCCCGCCGATGAAGACTTAATATCAATAACCTTGATCGGAGGGAAGGAAAAATGAAACGGTATTGAAAAACCTTTTTTTACATCAGGAGCACGAGGTGCAAATGATTCAACCTCTTCTACCTCGGTTTCATGTGTATCATAACTATGAACAACTGCCGACGAAGGTGTTTTTTCTTGAATTCTCACGAAATACGCAATGAGCGGCGCGTCTATTACTTTATCTAGCTCAGGGGTCAAAATGCTCACAAGTTTGGCAGGAACATTATCAGAAAGTACTGTAGTTAATCGATCTTCATCAACTTCGTTGAAAAAATGCTCTGTAGTAACGATAAAATTATCAGCCTGCTGAATATATCCAGATGCGGTTGTATTCCCTGAGATAAGCTTCTGTAATAATCCTTCTCGAAAAATATACACATTGCCTTTGCTTCTTGTCATTGTATACACAACATCATCAACAATATAGATACAGGCGAATGATATATCTTTAGCAGATACTTGATTAAGCTCTTCGTCTACTAATTTTTCAAGATCAGCCAAATGAAGAATACGCTCAGAATCCAAACGATGCTTTACATTATTAAGAAAAACATCAAGCTGTTCGGCGGTAATCCCGTTTTTACCAAGAGCGCTTGCAAAAAAAGTATCTGTGGCAGTGTAGGCAACTGATTCTTTTCCTTGATGAGCGCCTTTATATGCTGCCCCATCACATATGTACATACCTACAGTATAAACAATGCAAAGATAACAATCACAGTAGCAAGAACAATCTGAACGTAAGCACCAAGCTCAAGTATGCCTCCGTCCTCAAATGTGACTGATTTTCTCATAACATCTATCTGGCGCAGGATTATAAGCGAGAAAAAAAGATATAAAAAACCAATAACAACGCCAAATAATTTAAGAAATATGCCGAAAATATGTTCCTGATTGAAAAATTCTATGACGTTCATATACGATTAAAATCTTCGCTCCATAACAACGGTATTTTTAAAATCCTGAATGACTTGAGTGATAATAGAGACAACAACATTTGGTTCGGGGGTAGCCTTAAATTCAATATTCTGAATTGTCCCAGCAGTCTGCACGGTAATATCACCGTAATCGAAAATAGTGCGGAAAAAACCAGTGGTAATTCCTGTGATGTCGGTTACATCGTCCAATGAAGATCCCGATGTTTCTTTCTGAAGAACAGATGTATAGTCAATATCTAAAACCCGATGATTAGTCACAATACCAACATTGTATGCCCATAAAAGGAAATTCACAAAAACATAGCTGAACAAGCCGCTGTAATAGACGATATTGATGAAGAGCAATTCTGGAATAGTAAAAAAATCAGGAAGAAAGAAGTTAAAAAAAATCGGCGCAAAAAAGGCCACTGCTGCCAAGCTTAACCAAGGGAAAAAAGTAACCGGATGAGCACGCAAAATAAGAATTATTTTTTCATCATGGTGCTGCGAATCAAATTGCGCATCTGGATTGATACAAAGAGAATGGAGATGTCGATGTGAAGTCGCTATCTTTTCCGGATCATCATAGTCAAAGTCAGGCATTACTGTGTTTATTATATCAAAAAAAGCCCTGGCAATGACCTATTGTCCCGCAGAGCAGTATCGTCGGCGCTAATCCGTTTCACGACTCTGTTCGAAATGAGAAGAGGTGGGTCCAGATCGCACGTATCACCAAGGCAAGAATGTATTATACAATTGCTTTAGGAAGATTGCAAGACGTTCGTAGTGAATTAGCGATACATGACAGGCTTATCCTCTGCTGCGAGTATAAGACTTATACGTCGCTGCTTTGCATCGACTTTTTCAATGTAGACTTCGATGTCTTTTCCAACCTCAATTGATTCTCCGCCAGTGATTTTGGAAATATGAATAAGGCCCTCGATTCCAGGTTCAAGTCGAACAATATATCCATACTTTTCCTTTCGTACAACTTCTCCCTTGACCTGCTTGTCCTTTGGAAACTTTGCTTCAACACCTTCCCATGGATCTTGCTGGAGTCTCTTAATAGATAGGTTGAGTTTGAGATTTTCAGTGTTCTTTTCAACAACAACGACATCCACTTCATCACCAACTTTGAGATATTTTTTTGGATCGCTCACTTTTTGCCATGATATTTCAGAGATATGGATGAGTCCTTCAATCTTATTAACCTCACAGAAAGCTCCAAATTCTGAAAATCCGATGACTTTGGCTTTGTACTGCTTTCCAACTTCGATACTATCAAAGTCACTCTTTAATTCTTTATATGAAATACCGAGTGCTGCAGCCTTTTGTGAAACAACAAGACGATTTTTAGCCTTATCTACCTCGAGAACTTTAACGCGGATCTTTTGACCAAGCAACTTTTCCGGATCTTTGAGCAAATCTTCGGTAAGCTGAATCTTTGGAATAACTCCACGAATTCCCATAAAACTGATGAAAACACCACCTTTTCCATACTCCCCACATACAACTTCAATATCTTCTTCGTTTTTCTGTTTTTCCTCAAGAATATTCCACTTTCCTTTATCAAAGAAGGCTCGCATAGAAACAACTGGATATCCATCCTTTGCCTCTTCAACAACAACACGAACAGGAACCGAATCGCCTATTTTCATGTATGGCAGATATGATCCAATTTCCTGCGCTTCTATATTTCCAAGGAGCGCAAACGATTTCCAGCCAATATCGAACATAATTCCCTTTTTAGAGATATCGATAATTTGTGCGTTCAGTATGTCACCTTTTCGAGGAGCGTTAAGCGGCTGAGATGCGAGAAGATCTCCCATTGACTGGGCAGATCCTTTAGACGTTAATTTCTTTGATGGCATGTAACATTTTCTCCTTTCTCATGATTGCGAATAGAATACTATATCAAATGTCGTTTAAAAAAGCAACGTGTTGCTTCCCACTGCTCTATTTTCATTATATGCTGTCAAGACGACAAGCGATATTGCAATGCCTCTGCAATATGGTGTTCTTCAATTCTATTCACTCCTGATAGATCAGCGATTGTTTGTGCAAGTTTAATAACCGTAAAATATGATC
>CAZKVU010000016.1:13998-19336 GCA_964556475.1 uncultured Gammaproteobacteria bacterium
ACTCCTGATAGATCAGCGATTGTTTGTGCAAGTTTAATAACCGTAAAATATGATCGTGGTGAAAGCGAAAGCCGAATGAAAGCTTCTGATAACAACTTCATAGAATTTTTGGTCATAACACATATCGACCGAATATTCTTGGAATTCATTTCTGCATTTGTTGAAAATGATGCGTTCAAAAAACGCTTTTTCTGAAAATCTCGTGCTCTTTCAACTCTTTCCCTGATAGATTGACTCGATTCGGCAGGTGATGAATCAATAATAACCTCTTGTTTTAGAGCTGGAACAATAACGTGAATATCTATACGGTCGAGTATAGGACCTGAAATTTTCTTTTTATATCTTAATATGTCTGAAGATGAACAAGAACATTCTTTAGTCGGATGTCCAAGAAATCCGCACATACATGGATTTGATGCAGCCACAAGCATAAAACTGCACGGAAAACGAACCGCTCCGCTTGCCCTTGATAATACAACCTCACGATCCTCAAGAGGTTGTCTCAACGCTTCGATAATATACCGAGGATATTCAGGAAACTCATCCAGGAATAACACCCCTCGGTGCGCAAGTGAAATCTCTCCCGGTTTTAAAACTGATCCTCCTCCAACCATTCCAATCTGAGAAATAGTGTGATGCGGCGCGCGAAAAGGTCTTTTTAACAAGGTGCTATCACGCAGCGTTCGTGCAATTGAATAGATCGTCGCAACATCAATAATTTCAGTTTTTGACATGGGAGGCAGAATTGAAGGAAGCGCTCGGGCAAGAAGTGTTTTCCCTGTCCCGGGTGGACCAATAAGTTGAATGTTGTGACCACCTGCAGCAGCTATTTCCAACGCTCTCTTAGCGAGGTGCTGGCCCTTAATGTCCTGAAAGTCGTATTGATAAACAATATTATCGATCTTACGAGGATTATATTGAGCGCTCTTATCTATAACGAACTCTTGTGTTTTGATTGCATTGACAACATGTTGAACAGTCTTCGCTATGCAAATCTGCGACCCTCCAACAATGCTCGCCTCAAGAATGTTTCCTTTCGGAATAAATAATTTACTAACACCCCACTTCTGAGAACCAAGCACAATCGGCACGATACCAGCAACCGGAGCCACAGCACCGTTAAGCGATAACTCACCGACAAACAACATATCAGCTAACTTTTCTTTGTTTATGATACTCTGTGCAGCTAATATACCCAAAGCAATAGGGAGATCAAAAAGTGATCCGTCTTTCTTAATGTGTGCTGGCGCAAGATTAACTGTTATTCGTTTTTGGGGCATCTCAAAGCCTGAATTCTTAATCGCCGAAATCACTCTAACACGAGCTTCGTCGATTGCTTTGCTTGGTAATCCAACAATTTGAAACCCAGGCAAGCCTCGGTTTGCAATATCAATCTCAACGGAGATCTTTATTGCTTCCAAACCATACGTCGTTGCAGATAAAACACGTGCCAACATGCGAAGACTATATCAGAGAAAGATTAATTTTCTTTTAAGTGCTTATGTGAGATTATTTCTTTTCGTTGGCAATTTCTACAATAATTGTTTCGATGAGGAGGGCAACAGGAACTGCCAAAATAGCACCCATAATTCCGCCGATCTTGCCACCAATACTCAGTGCAATCAATGTTGTGATCGGATGAATACCAACTGTTTTATTCATAACATATGGAACGATAAGGTTATTCTCAAGTTGCTGTATCACGATGTATAAAATAATCGTAATACCACCAAGCCATAGCGAGGATGATGATGCGACAAGAAATGCAGGGACCGTTGCAATAATGGGTCCGATTATGGGAACAATCTCAAGTAAACCCGCGAGAACTGCTAGTGATAAAGCAAACTTTATTCCAAGAACTGAAAGACCAACATAAACCAAAGCCCCAATAATGGTCATCAATATTAATTCTGCTCTCATCCATGCACCCATCCGTGCTTCAATTTTTCGGACCGTCACAACAATCTTGCGTGCTCTACTTGTCTCAAAAAACTTACCAACAAAACTTTGAAGCAATCTCTCCTCGAGAAGGAAATAAAAGGTGAAAAAAGCAATGGTGATGAGGAAAAGGAAATTCGAGAAAACCCCTGAAGCAACTTTGAAGAAGTTAGCTGTAACGTCCGGCAAAAATTGAATAAGCGAATCAATATTAATTGGCCCCTTAACAAAAGGCATTGATTTTGTAATTAAATAAGGAAGATCCTTAAGGAACAAAATGCTTTCCGATGCGATTGTCGGAATTATGAGCGACAAAAGTGAGCCGATGACGATTATCGCTGAAAAAAATACGACGATTGTCGCAACAGCATGCGGTACATTTTTATTTTCCAGCTTAAAAACAAGAGGCTTGAGCGCGCTCATAAAAATAAATCCGAGCAACAAAGCAAAAATCAATTCGTGGTTAAGCTGAATAAATTTCACACCATAACTAATGCCATAAAAAACCAGCACAAGAAAAACAAGTGACCGCGCTGTTATCTGAATTTTTTGAGGTGATTTATCTGCCATCAAATCGTATTATAGCAGGTAAATGTCACAAACGACCTCGAAAGTATCCTATCGGGCAAGGGTAAAAGCATATACGGTTTCACATCCGGATTTTTTCAATTCGTAAGCAGCCTGTTTAATTGTAGCTCCTGTTGTCCAGACATCATCAATAAGGAATATTGTTGAGTATATTGGGGCGTCGCGAACAATTGCAAATGCACCTCGAACATTTGCATACCGATCAGCATGTGAGCTGATTTTTGCTTGCTGAGGAGTAAACTTTGACCGTTTAATATAGCGTTCGACGTAGGGCACATTACACATCTGTGAAAAATATCGGGCGATTATCGCTGCTTGGTTAAATCCTCTTTTCTTTAGTCGACGATTATGCAAGGGGATTGGTACAAAGACTGCGTTCTGATAAACCGATGTTATATTCGTAATATCACGGCGACGATCCGCTGGAAATGTATTAAAAAGATTCCCAAATGCAGATTTAATACCTTTGTATTTGATGCCTTTGATAATGCGGGCAAAAATACCTTTATACTCGAATACTGATATTAAACCATCAACGCAGCCTTCAGACATGCACGATCGATGAGTCTTACCAAACAAACTCGGCCGCTCACAATAAGGACAAATGTCTTTTGTAACTTTCTCAAGTTTTTGCGCACATGAAACACACACATACGAACCAAATCTATTACAAACAAGGCATGTTTTAGGAAAAAGTACATCGAGGAGCATGGTGAGAGAACTATATCAGGTGAAAGTTAACTCACTCTAAGATGAATTTAAGTTCTATTTAATGATTGCGGTGATCTATTTAAGTAGATCTGGACGAACCTCTTTTGTCTTATTAAATGCTTGCTGCAATTGCCAAACTCGTATTTTTTTTGGATCACCAGAGAGTAAAACATCTGGCACTAATTTGCCTGAATAATCTTGAGGACGCGTGTAGTGTGGATATTCGAGAAGTTGGACTGACTGAATATTTTTGCTCTGTAAACCTAGCACAATAGGATCGTTGCCAACTGCTTTCATCAGCTCATCAACATCAACCACAAAAAAACTCTCGAGCTGAGTAGCATCTTCTTTTTTCAAAACCCCAGGTAATAACCGAATCACTGAATCAGAAATAATAGCAGCAGGAAGCTCCCCGCCGGTAAGTATATAATCTCCAACCGATATTTCTTCATCGATAAAATCTGTAATTCTCTCATCAATTGCTTCATAATGGCCAGCAATAATAATGAGCTCGTCGAGCTGTGAAAATTCTTGCGCTTTTGCTTGCTTATATACAGATCCACGAGCAGAAGTTAAGATTGTTCTCGTTTTCTGATTGATTGAAAAGCCATGCTTAAGGCTTTCCAAGGCCTTTCGAATCGGCTCTACCATAAGCACCATACCAGCACCGCCACCAAACGGCCGATCATCAACAATTTTGTGTGGATCATCAGCGAAATCGCGTATATTATGTATTTCAATTTCAACCAAACCCTTCTCTTGTGCTCGTTTTACAATACTCTCATTTAGGAAGCCCCTCAACATTTCAGGGAAGAGTGTCAGAATAACAATTTTCATATGTATATTATATACTACAGATATGAAACGCAGCGCTCTGTGGCTCATAAAAGCATATCAAGCAGCAAAACCAATCCGCGTCATCCTGGGAAGATTATTCTTTTTACCGGAATCTACCTGTCGATTTAGGCCGACATGTTCAGAATACATGTATCAGGCAGTGGAAAAATATGGAATTATCAAGGGCGGAGGAATGGGGTTCAAGCGCATTATTCGGTGTAATCCGCTATCGCGACCAACATATGATCCGGTAAAATAATTGTAAATCATGATCACATGCGAATTTGAAAACGGAAACAAAGCATCACTTCGACATGTTGTCGTTGATATTCTCATTATTGAAAAAGGTAAAATTCTTCTGGTTAAAAGAGCTCCTCATTTATTAAACGGGGGGAAGTTTGCGCTTGTTGGTGGTTATGTAGATAGAGATGAAACAACTATAGAAGCAGCAATACGAGAGGCCGAGGAAGAAACAGGGTATCGTATTACAATAAACAAATTACTACGCATTAAAGATAATCCAAATCGAAAAGGTGAAGACCGTCAGAACATATCTTTTGTATACCTCGCGACGGTTATTGATAAGATTTCTGAGCCTGACGATGAATCAACAGATGTACGCTGGTTTGATCTGCATGAGTTACCTTCGGAAGAAGAATTTGCTTTTGACCATTACGAAGATGTAATGGGATATTTAGAACAGTAAATTAACTCGTTCATAAATTCCTATGAAGCATGATTGCCCGAGGGTCTTCCTTGATCATCAAACAATTCTATAACTGTTTTCCACTCTTTTCCTTCTCTATATTGTCTTTCCTTGCGAGAAACAACACCATTAGGATGGTATTCGTATGTCGTTTTATCTGTAACAGCCCACCCACCAGAATCCTGCTTAGCCGTCTTAACATCATTCGTCAATCTTCCATTCATATCATATTGACTTTCTTTAATCACATGTGGACTACCCGGAATGTTTCCATCGGTTTCTAACACCCTTTTACCAAAATATTCACTACTTCCAGCTTCGGGTTTTGCTGTTATTAAAGTTCCATTACCATAAACTGTCGATACAAGATCGCCTCGATCAACAAGGGGCTGTAATGCAGTAATTTTCCCCCAAGGATTTCCTGAATCTACTGCTTGTAAGAGCTGAGTAGCTTCTGATAAAACTGCCGCTGGAGTCACTGCTTCTGGTGAAGGATCCATAATATAAAAGCATTATATACTTTTTTCCTCAAAGATTTTCAACTTAACATTTGGTGGA
>CAZKVU010000017.1:0-18935 GCA_964556475.1 uncultured Gammaproteobacteria bacterium
TCACATTGAAAATCTCCAGGGCTTCAACTATCATAACTTTATGCTTCCTGCATTTTTAATAACGCTTCGTGAAGTAATCGAGGCAAGTCTTATTATTGCCACCATTCTTGGAATTCTTGTAAAACTAAAAAATATACCTGCTCTAAAAACCGTATATATAGCTACTTTTGCTGCTTTTGGTGTTTCATTCCTTTTACTAATTGGGGCAAGTTTACTCGGTTACAAAATTCAAACAATTTATTCTGGTCGAATTGAGGAATTTATTGAAGGAATACTTATGATCCTTTCTGCTGTATTCATTACGTGGGCAGTTTTCTTTTTACATTCATATTTTGGAGCGTACAAAGTTAAATTACTCCAAAAAGTAGCTCATTCATTATCCAGCAATGAACAAAAGGGTCTTTTTTTTCTTACTTTCACCGCAGTTTTTAGAGAGGGGTTTGAGATTGTGCTCTTTCTTTCAACGATCTATTTTTCTGAAAATCCATTAGCAGTCTTGTCTGGATCTCTTGGAGGTTTAGCTCTCGGTCTTATTATTTCTGCCGCTTTCTTTACTGCAACAATCAGAATGCCAATTTATCTTACATTTAAAATCACCAGCATGCTTCTGGTCCTATTTGCAGCGGGACTACTAGGAAGAGGTATTCATGAGTTTGCGGAGCTGCGGCTTCTTCCGGAATTTGGTGAGATAACCTTATTATTTATTCCACATTCTGCAAGCATTGTAGGGCAAGTTATAAAAGCTATCTTTGGAGTTACACAGGAAATGCATGGTTCTCAAATTTTCGCATATGCTGTATATACAACAATTATGGCATGGATCTTATATGTTCGTCACAAAGTAGAATCACTGCGTTCATTCGTGCGTGCTATATGATATAATCCTCAATATGGCTACAAATACTAAAAAATCTAAACCTTCACGCTCAAAAGTTACTGCTAAGAAAACAGCTCCAACGAAAGTTATGATGGCTGACAATGAGTCAATGAAAATGGAGAAAAAACAAAATTCAGGCGGATCAATGATATCACGAAATAGAAATAATATTTTGCTGGTCTTGCTTTTTATTATTGTTGCGCTTGTTGCATACAGACTTAAGAGCGAAGTTATTGTAGCTACAGTAAACGGTAAGCCTATTACCCGCATGCAGGTGGTCAGTGCACTCGAGAAGCAAGCTGGATCTCAGGCAGTTGACGGACTCGTCGTTCAAGAGCTTATTCGTCAGGAAGCTAAGAAGGCTAACATCGTAGTAACAGATGCAGATGCTGAAAAGGAAATTAAAAATCTTGAGACAGAGTTGAAAGCTCAAGGTCAAAACCTTGACGATTTTCTTAAACAGCAGGGATTAAAGCGCGCAGATATTATTGATCAGGCTAAACTACAAATTATGCTTGAGAAGCTGACGTCAAAGGATGTTAAAGTCACTCAAAAAGAGATTGATGCAGCCTTCGATCAGCAAAAAGAAATGCTTAAGGATAACAAGGATATGACTGAAGCCGAATTGAGAACCCAAATAGAAAAAAGTCTAAAACTTCAAAAGCAGTCGGCAGCTGTTCAAACATGGATTGAGGCCGCACGTAAGAAAGCTAAGGTCTTAATTCTTAAGGAATTTTAATAGGTAGTTATACTAGATAAGTTCGTCCTTACGAGCCTTTACAAAACGGCTCCATTCCTCGAAAATATCAATCAGTATTTTAAATGGTGTTTCTATTATGTAATCAAAGAGAATAATAAACACATTTATACGGGATATCTGACTGCTGAGAAATTTTCCGAGAGATAAGATTGGTAAAAACAAAAAACCGAAAATCGACGTAATAATATTGCTGCTTGTTTCAAGTACGTACTCTTTGGAAGTTTGACGAATTCTATATCCAAAAAACGCCACTACACTAATAAAAAAGATGAATATCCCCTTGCTGATAAAATTAAACTCGAGATATTCAAGAAATAGGTAAAGTCCTCCGAAAACAAGAGTAAAAAGTAAGAGGTAAATAACCGTGAAAGAAAAGAGCAAAGAGGGAGAGCGTGTTTCTCGAGCACTAAATAGTTCAGCCTTTGTCTCATAGTCCTGATTTGCATCAATAATGTCAACAATACGACTAATAACACGCTGAGTGTTACGGTGCGATGGCGGATTTATGAATGATACGATAATACCCATAAATATCGCAGGGAAGATTGTATTAATACCAAGAGGTATGTAATCAACTTCACCAAATATATATCGAGTTAAAGGAAATTCAAGAATTAGCACAAATACCATCTTTGTAAGGAAGATGTATATAATGCTTCGGACTGCTGCGCTCCTCAATTTAACACCTGTTTCTTTATATTTGGCACTACAAACGTTTTCTATTTCAGCAATGAGAGCATTTTTATTCGACAAAATTTCTTGATTATCAGTTGGATGATCATCTATTATTTGATACAAAATACGGAAGGGAGCAGCCTGTTTTTTTGCAAACTTAAATAGTTTCTCAGCATATGGATTTCTAATTGCAGTATTAATTTGGAAAGCATCTTCATGTGCATGTTGGGCAATTTTCTGGATATCTTCCCTGCTACATTGTGAAAGAGGGCCATATTTTAGTGAAAATAAATGATATCGTATGAAAGCAAAGTCATTCTTTGAGTAGGCTCGTTCAGCTGCAACATAGAAAAATCTGTCCTGTTCTTCCTCAGATAACTTGGGAATATGAATTTTTCTTCGAAGTGTTTGATAAAAATAATACAAATAGAGACTACTTCTTTCTGTAATTGACTCATTGAGAGACTCCTCTATTTCAGATGATAGAAAATCAATCAGCATCCCATAGGTTATTCCCAAGCGCTTTTTTTTGGTTGTATTACTTTTTAGTACCGACGCAAAGTAAATATATGAATCAATAGTATGTTGAATATTTTTGATGTCGGAGCGCGCGATGGTATCTGACGAGATATATCGACCCCACATGAGTTCTCGGGCAAGGTTTTCGCCTTCACCCTTTCCGGTTTTGTTAATTTCCAGACGACGTCTCAAAACACGGGCTATAGCAAGCCTGCGAATTAAATGTTCATCATTAAACTCAATAGAATTTCGAATTCTTTCATAGACAAAACCAAAAAAGGAAACAGTCTGCGATACTTCGAAGCGCTCCCCCTCTAAAGGAGCCTTTTTCCGCTTTATCTTTTCGAGAGAGGCTAAAAGCGCATCTGTTAATGGTGAGAGCTCAATCGATTCTTGATCCATAGCAAGACATAGTATACCATTAAGGCAATCTCAACCTAATTTATGAATATTATCGCATTTGATTCCGGCCTCGAAAGAACAGGCTGGGCAATTTTCTCAATAGATTCAAAAGAGTACACACTTCTTAAGTATGGCTGCATATTTACTGATAGAAAAAAATCTACTCATGAGCGTATTTACGACTTAACCAAAGAAGTTAATACATTATTGAACTCATACAAACCTGAGCATTTTGTCTTTGAACAGCTCTTTTTTCTCGTTAATAAGAAAACTGCCATTCAGGTTGCTCAAGCACAAGGTGCAGTATTGAGTTTGGCGGGAAAAACTGGCTCTCATGTGACATTTCTCACACCCACGCATATTAAGCAATCATTAACTGGGTATGGGCTTTCAGATAAAAAAAATATCCAGAAAATGGTGCAGCTATTACTCCACTTAGATCCCCTACCAACGCCCGATGATACGGTAGATGCTATTGCATGTGGACTCACATATTGTACAATGATGAAGCCATTATAGGTTGTATTTGAACTCATGATAGGAAAAATATCCGGAACTCTTATCGAATTACACGGCAATGAAGCATTGATTGAAACAGCAAGCGGTGTTGGATATTTGGTGTTTGTAGGGCCGACTTTTCTTGAAAAAAAAGGAGAAAAAATTACTTTGTATACTTACTTAAATGTTAAAGAAGATGAGTTATCACTATTCGGATTTCTTTTATACGATGAGTACACACTCTTCAAAATGATTAAAAGCGTTGATGGAGTTGGGCCGAAAACTGCCTTTAGCATTGTGCAAAGCTCACAGTATGCAGATATTAGAGCAGCTATTGTGAATAAGGATGTTCATTTTTTTGAGAGAATCAAGGGTATTGGAAAGAAAACTGCTCAGAAAATCTTACTTGAGCTTTCAGGAAAACTTGGCTCAGACTTTGAGTTAAGTGATGTCGAGGAGACAAAGGACGATAAAGATGTAGTCGAGGCCTTGAAGGCTCTTGGATATAAGGTCAATCAGGTTCGTGAGGTTTTGCGGGACCTGGAACCCACGCTATCGCTTGAAGATAAAATACGGGCTGCCTTACAGAAGCTCAATTAGTATAAAGCAATAACTATGAATCAAAAGATACAACAAGATGAAAACCAACACGGTCTAGAGTCAATATTGAGACCAAAATCACTTGAAGACTACATTGGCCAGTCAAAAGCGAAAAGGGCTCTGAGACTATTTATAGAAGCGGGAAAAAGTAGAGGCTCAGTTGCAGAGCATATTTTGCTCTACGGGCCTCCTGGTATGGGTAAAACAACTTTGTCGAGAATAATGGCGGCAGAACTAAAAGGGGAATTAAAGGTGACATCTGGACCTGCGATTGAGAAAACAGGAGATCTTGCGGCAATTCTAACGAACTTAAAAGATAATGATGTACTTTTTATAGATGAAATTCACCGATTGCCAAAACCTGTTGAGGAAGCCCTTTATCCTGTTATGGAAGAGTTCGCACTTGATATTGTTATTGGGAAAGGACCAGCTGCTCGGACTGTCCGTCTAAATATTCCTCGGATAACAATTATAGGCGCAACAACTCGAGTTGCTTTGCTCTCTCCCCCTATGAGAGACCGCTTTGGCTTGGTTTTACGTCTTGATAATTATGTTTCGGAAGATATGGAGCTCATTGTCAGTCGATCTGCGCAGATTTTAGGGTTGCCGCTTCATGAAGATGTAGTATCCGAAATTTCAAAAAGAGCTCGCAATACGCCGCGCATAGCTAATCGCATACTCAAAAGACTTCGAGATCTTCATGAAATAAACAAATATAAGATTGTTCAGAAAAGCCATATACTCGAACTATTTAACATCCTTGACATTGACGAACATGGCTTGGACCATATGGACAAGAAATATCTGAAAATTATCATAGAAAAGTTTGAAGGTGGACCTGTCGGCCTTTCAACGCTGGCTACTGCCCTATCAGAAGACAAACAAACACTTGAGGAATACACAGAGCCCTATCTTATACAGAAAGGGTTTATCAAAAAAACACCTCGAGGAAGAATTGTGACAACAGAGGGATATAGAGTGCTTAAATTACCCCAAACCAATAAAGATGTACAACCTGAGCTGCTCTGATTTCTTTTGTCGATTATAGAATCTTGTTCCTCAATCGAGTATAATAGTGTTTTGCACGATTACAGCGCAATTATTTCAGACAATAGCCCGGGTGGTGAAATTGGTATACACGCAGTCTTGAGGAGGCTGTGCCGCAAGGCGTGGAGGTTCAAGTCCTCTCTCGGGCACTCTATTTGTATTATTCGGCAGTCAGGAATACAATGATTGTATGGAGCAATCACCTCTTCTTTCTACAGAGCACATTTCGCATTCGACAATAAGCACATTTGGAGCGAGTATTCTGAAGAATTTTCTTTTTTTCCTTATTTTGCTGTTCGTAACTGTGCTAGCTTTCTATGTCGGTAGACACTCGGTTCAGAATAATAACCAGTTTGTAACCTTACCCACTCCATTTATTAACATTTCCCCGACAAATAAACAAATTCAGCCAACTCAGGCCAAAACACAGAATAAAGAATGCAAGGACTCAACCGATTGCGACAATTCTGTTTGTCTGAATGGTTATTGTGTTGCTGTAGATAAGGATATGGTTACTGGAATTGAATGTCAGAAAAATTCAGATTGTGGAAAAAACGAATTTTGTTTCCAGAGTACGTGTCAGCAGTCCAGTTATTGTCGTTTTGATTCAGACTGCGAAATCGGAGGTGCTTGTCAGTCTCCATGTTCCGGTAATGACTGCACTTATGCATCTGGAACATGTGGCGTGAGAACAAAACTTAATTATGAACAAAATCAACTTGATGATATACGCGGATGTATGGCTTCACCCTGTCGCGCGCCAAACACAGTTAAATGTATTAACAATCAATGTACAGCGCTATGAATCAGCCCGTCAATCCAGAGCCAATACTTAATCAAATCGAAGTCGATACTCAGTTACCAGAACGATTTTGGCTACAGAGGAGTTTCTTGTTCAAACTACTCTTCGTTATTATTATTGGCGTATTAGTTTTCTATTTAGGAAGGATATCGGTTCAAGAAGAACTCAACGTTCAAATTACACCTACCCTAGTCTTACCAGAAATAACTCCAACGGTGGCTCCCTCACCGATTGTAACAAAACCACAAATAACATGCTTTCCACCGCCTGATTGCTCAGATGATATTCCGCCAAATTGCTCAAGAACGCCACCTGCATATGATGTTAATGGCTGTATGAACTCCTGTGGGCAACTACAGTGTGAATCATTACAAACACCCCCAACACCCATCTCATGTAATACTGATTCAGATTGTCCGAAATCAGCATCCTGTGTACCTGGTGATAGCTGCTATCTTTATTACTGTGTAAATCATTCCTGTATTCTTAAGGCCGCACCTAACTAAATTGAACGCAAGTATATTTTCAACTATTTATTCCTCTTGTAGTAAAGTGGAATGATTTTCATGATGAAAATAATGGCAGTCAGCAGTGCAAATCCGCACATAACAGATGGTAAGGATGACTTAACTATTATCCGAGCAAAGTACAGCAGGGCAGAAGGAACAATAAACACAAGATATGAAAGTATGAGCCAAAGCTCAACTGATTTAGTGCCAAGTGGCTTACGCGAATGCTTATAGGTAAAGTAGATAGCATAGAACATAAAATACATATAAAATATGCCGAAGAGTAAACCATAAGGGAAATTCATGGTGACATTAACATAATTTGTCATACATTGGGCATGTAGGTTATAAAGAGGAGTTAATAGCAACAAACCAACTATAAGAGCGACTGCAGAATAACTTAACCAAAGAATATTCGTCTGCCTTTTTACTATTAATGTACTTATATGCAAGCCAAGTGCAGGTAGAAATGTAATTGCTATAAATCCGAGGTAGATCCACTTTTCTCCATTGGATATCGTGCATACAAGGTATTCACTTAACTGGAAAATACCAAGGCAAGCAAGAAGAGCAAAGCAGAGTCTACTCATCAATGTTGACCTATATTTGAATAAAACATAGAGCGAAAATACAGCTTCGATTATGAATGTGCCGAGGGATACAAGGGGTGTGAAGCAATAAAGAGATGATGAGGATTTTTCAGCCCTTTTATACATGTCCATAATCTATGTTAGAGGGTTGTTTATGATTGGTCAAGTGGATGTTTTACCTATTGGTGTAATTATAAAGGCAATTTCGTATAATAGTCAGTACTATTTTATGGACTCATAGCTCAGTTGGTTAGAGCGTTCGGCTTACATCCGAAAGGTCGGGGGTTCGAATCCTCCTGGGTCCACCCTAGTCTGCATCCAATCTTTCGACATGAATCATTTGGTACAATAATCACTGTATGAAGAAAATATTCATTTTACTCTTCATTATTGGTGCAAGCTTTTATGTTTATTCTGAACATCAGGATTTTTTTAATCGATTCATTCCTGTACAAAAACAGCTTGCTCCAACCCAGCTTAAATCCTACCGAATTGTACAGACCACGATCGGGAGAAAAAAGTATTATCTTTTCGTGGCAGATTCTGAAGTAAAACGCCAACAAGGCTTATCGGGTGTTCAACATCTTTCAGCTGATCAGGGAATGGTCTTTTCTTTCCCTCAACAGAAAAGATTAGATTTCTGGATGAAAGGTATGAAGTTCAATCTTGATTTCATTTTTATTGATGGGCAAGAGGTTGTGGATCTTATCGAAAATGTTTCACCAAGCACATATCCAGCTATTATTTCCGGTAGTAAGGAGGGTGATAAGGCAATTGAACTTCCGGCTGGACAAATTCCTCAGAGTGGTATCGAAGTGGGTGATTCTATAAATATAAACCTCTAATTTTGATATAATTCTCTTTACGCTGCACAGGTATGCCCGGGTGGCGGAATGGTAGACGCGCAACACTTAAAATGTTGTTCTCACTGAGAGTGCGGGTTCGAGTCCCGCCCTGGGCACAGCAGTTTGATTTTTTACATTTTCTTGTTAGAATAGTCTCTTACTAACAGCCGACTTAGCTCAGTGGTAGAGCATCCGCTTTGTAAGCGGCAGGTCCGGGGTTCAAATCCCCGAGTCGGCTCCAACTTCTCTTCATGCCAATTTCAACTATTCACGACTCAATACAAAGGCCTTTTGGTACAATATAAAGAGATACTATTGCATCCGTAGCTCAAAGGATAGAGCAACTCCCTTCTAAGGAGTAGGTTGTAGGTTCGAGTCCTACCGGATGCGCACTTTTAATCTTAATTTGCTGCTCTTCTATATGTCTTTGAAGAAAAAAGATTCAGCACTGGAAGGTATTGTTCCACAAAGTCAAATGTAAAGAAACACGAAGGTTTGGTTTGGTCTGTTCGTTGTCTTTTCACAGCGCAATTAACATCGTTCATGGAGATGATATTTCCGTTAAGCCAAAACGTCGTTGTTGAGGTGTTTCCATCAGCAATATCAAATGCAAAATCAAAATCATTCGCTATAAATATTCCATTTACTTCCGTCATATTAGACTTGAATTCAATTGTTCCATCAACAACAATGACCATGGGTTTATTAGATGAGTTAAATTTATTTGATAAGTCAAACCGTAAAGATCCGTTATCAAGTAACAAAATAAATGGTGCCTTACCTTGCATACCATTGTCATCAATGACATAAATCGTCTGGTCTCCACTAAGATAATTAACTTTATTACTTTGAACATCTTCTGGATCATCAATATCAACTGTTTCTTTTCTTGATCGTAGATATTGTATATATGAGTCAGGTGTCATTTGAGTATCTTTGCGATAGGATGAGTTGCCAAGTTTCCAGGTATTATTATTAGCAACGCTTAGTCCGAGATTTATACCTCCATTTGCACTTACAAGCCCTCCCTTACCGACAATATGGCAATTATGAGCATTACCATCATCCGGGTTACAGTCGCCAGCATCTGATGCGTTGAAAGCAGTTGCATTTGAAGGAATGCTATTTGCCAAACCACCAAGTTCATGGAAATCTACGTCTTTTGTTTTATACCAGGCTGCGGAAGTGGCCTGCGCAGGTTTACAGCATACAAGTCCCGGTGAACAAGCTAGTCCATCAGTACTGCCTTGAGAAGATCCATAGCCCGACGAGTAGTCATAAGTGCTGCCCAATTGGTCACAGTGCGCGTCAGTATAACTTGTAGAACTTGGATCGCATGAGCAAGGGTGTGAACATTGCAATGGTGACATGCATGAGGTATTTCCCGCGGGAGTAGCTGTTGGAAGTGGTGTTAGTGTTGGGTTTGCATTACCATCCTGACATACAACATTAAATCTTTTATGACAGACTTGACTAGCGCAACGAACCGTTACATCGTACTTTCCAGGATTTGTAAAAGTATGTGACTTAGTTTGTGGAGATGGCTGTGGAGTTACCATAGTGTTTGACGTGCCGTCATCCCAACGAATGACCGTATCAGTGTTGCCTGTATATACATCAAATGATGCAGACTTGTTATATTGCGGGCACGATCCATTTTGTAAGGTTATATTACATCCTGAGTCGCAGCGACCTGATTCTGATGGAATATCGCAAAAATCCTTGCATGTTAAATCTATATTGCACGTTAGGTCAGACTCGCCATTTATTTTTTGAGATGCTGTATATGACGCTGTTGGTGCTTGAGAAATTACTCTATATAGTACCCGTGCTCCTGGATTTTCTGTTGGATGAACAATACTACGAGGATCATTTGGCGGATCGTTATAGATATATCCATCATATGCCCCGGTAGGGACAGCTCCTGACTTTAAATGTGTACGAATATCTAACTGTACAATATCTTGTTGTGGAGTTGTTATATTCGTACAAACTAGATGATTTGAAGCTGTTGTATGAGCATCGACTCGTGGGATAAATAGCGGTATAAAAAGAATACCTATAAGTATGATAAAGCGGTTCCGGTTTTGTAGTGTTGTATTAATACTATAGTTATATGAAATCTGAGCATTAAATACAAGGGTCGCTGCTAATATTTGATACTTTTATTACTTTCTCTGGATTGTGTAGACAAAAGGATAATAGAGGAATCGTGCTGGAACCTCGTCGGTTAATGTTTTTTGGAAATCAGCATAGATACTTTTACGCTGAACAACATTTACGACACGTCTCCCCTGTTCAAGCAACAAGTCAATTTTCTGATTATTAAGTTTAGTTAGGTTAGTATTACCTTGTGTGGAGTGCCAAAAAAAATATTGATCCGGGTCATTCGGTGGATTCCAGACTGTTAATAATAAGTCATAGTCATCAGGCACATATGATGTCACCTTTAATTCAACACTAATACCAACATTCTCTAGGGCCTTTTTGATGAGTTCAGCTGTTTGAACGTAATCAAAGAAGGTGTACAGCTTAAGTTTTGCTACTGGTTTCCCTTTTGAATCCTCCGAACCGAGTAATGAGCGTGAGCGCTCTTCATTCTGCGGGTACTGTTTTACATCGTCGCTGTATGCCCATGATGTTGATGGAATCGAGCTTTTCGCTGGAATTCCGTAATTTTCAAAACTAGGAAGCGCATAAGCAATACCCTTTCTGAAATCGCGATCGCTGAGGTTTTGTTTTTGTGTATTCATGAAAAGCGTCATAATTCCATTTGGGTTAATGTCTTTAGTGATTTTAGTATTACTCCAATGCGTGAAAACATCCTTAATATTCTGATTAGATGTTCTAAAATAATTAATTTCACCTTTCTTATACGCACCTACTAAATCTTCCTCGGTGTTATAGAACCTGAAAACTTTATATGGCAGGCCAGCCTTATTTGGCGACAAACTAACAGAGGTAAGCAGATCGTTCTTAACCTTATATCGATCAACTGAATAAAGTGCTCCAACTCCAACAAGTGGGTACTTCACAACAGGCTGAGTGAGGTATATTGGAAAAATATTGAGCGGCTGTTTAAGTTTGAAATCAATAGTGTAGTCGTCGATCACTTGAATTTGAACATCCTTGAAATTGTATTTAATATCCTGTGCTCTGAATGGTTTTTTATCAGTCCAGAAAAGGTCATTTTTTAAGTGAAAACGGTAGGTTTTACCTTCATCAAGTGTTTGCCATGAGTGTGCGAGAACAGGTGTAATATCACCATCGGAATCAACTGTAATGAGTGGGCTCGAAATGAGTTGAGTAACTTCATTAGGTATTGACTGTAAGCTATATTGACCCGCAATTCCTATGGATTCATTTTTTCTTGTGAGGATACTCTGGACAAAAGGGAAGAAATTAATAAAAATAATGATGAGAAAGAAGCCGGCAACAAAACTAATGCTTAGAAATCTGATATTCCGCCGAACAAAGTGAGTTAACAGCCAATATACATGTCGTATTCTTTTGTACAAAGAATTCATTTTATCAAGTTAATGATGGAGAGTATCAGAAATATGCCAATCAAAACGGCGGTAAGGCGCATAAGCCATTTTTCAAGGCCTCTGCGTGTTTGAAATCCGCCACCAACATTACCCCATGCACTACCTAACCCTCCCCCTTTACCCTGGAAAAGAGTAAGAATAATAATGAGAATACTGACGATAAGAATTGATATAAGCAGAACTGTATTCATATGTGTATTATACTCTGAAGGAACACCTTAATTCAACCTGTTACGATCCCTTAATAAGACATGATATTTCTTTGCAAAGCGATGTGATTCATCTCTTAAAGATTGGATGAGTTTATACAAAAGCTCATTTTTTCTTAATGAAATGGTTTTATATGAATCTTGTGGAACGACTATTCTATCCGGACGTTTTGCTATAGAAACAAGTGGAATTTTTATATTATTTTCCTTAAACAAATTGTAAATCATTCTTAACTGAGGTTTGCCACCATCAAGTACAATTATGTCAGGAGACGGCCACTCAGTATGCTTTAGTCTTCGTTGGAGTACTTCCCTCATCATGTATATATCTGAGATTCCTTTCATTTTTACAGAAAACTTTTTATAATCTTTTTTGCTCAGCTCCCCATTTACAACGACAACCATTGATCCCGTTGGGTTTGTTCCTTGAAGATTGCTGATGTCGTAACACTCTATTCGATAGGTATCGTTTTTAAGTGAGTAGTTAAAATACTTGAGCAAAAAACCCTCTAATTCTGCAAGTAGCTGGTTTTTATCAGTATCAAGTGCATAAGCATTTTTTTCAAACGATCTTCGCTCAAGAAAATAGGTAAATGTAAGCAGTTTATCGCGTGCAATAATTGCATCCTCAAATTCCTCATTACGAACAGAACTACTTATATCTTTTTCTAAATCGGTAATAATTGTTCGAGATCCCCCGGACAATATAGAAATTGCTTTTTTAATATTCAGCTTATATTTTTGAAGCAATTCCCTCTTAATGTCCGTATCTAGTTCCTGTTCGATGGAATTTGGGCATGGATTACATAAACCAAGTTTTGAGTAAAAGCAGGACTTTTTTCCTATTTTTCTTTGAGTGCAAAATGGAGCTATTCTTCTCAATTCGTAAATGAGTGTGTATGTCATTTTTGAAGAGCTGAATGGACCGAAGTATTTTGACTTCCCGTCATTTTCCTTCCGAACAGGATATATTTTGGGATATTTCTCATTCGATGTTATTTTTATGTAAAGATAATTCTTATCGTCTTTCCATGAAACATTGTATTTAGGTCGATATTTTTTTATTAAATCAGCTTCGAGTAATATTGCATCAAAGTTTGACAATGTCGTTTGAAAATCTAGAGAATCAGCATTTTCAACAATTGCATTCTCCTTTGGTGAAATATGCGATTGCGCAAGGTGTGAAAGAACACGCGCTTTAATGTTAACTGATTTTCCAATATAGATTGGCGTACCTTCTTTCTTAAAAATATAGATTCCTGGCTCTATTGGCATATCCAGAGCCATTTCTTTAGTTATCATCGACGGTATTTAACAATTAAATAGGATCCACAGAGTATTATGAGACCAATGATGACTCCGAGAGCAATCTGTACAGTGTATGTTTGCTGATTCTGTATGAGTACTGTCTTAGTAGATATTTTTTGTCCATCAAATAAAAACGAGATTGATCCGGTTCCTTCCTTATTGGAAATTGTCTTGTAGTAAAGATCAATGCTTTTAGTTTCCATCGGCGCAATGGATTCTACTTTTAAAGTACTTTGATCAAATGAAATGCCATCTGATGATGGTGTAAGTTCCAAATTGTATAAAAAAACATTACTTGTATTGGTCACGAGCAGTTTAGAATGATATTTTTTAAGAGCTACTATTTTAGAAGGGATAGTATCTGAAAGGCTAATAGTTCGTTTTTCCTGAGGCAATTTTAATGTTGGCTTAATATTAACCGCTTTGTAATTGTCTGCTTTGCTAATTCCGGCTGGTGATGGTAATTCTGCATTTTTTCCATGGATCGCAAGGACAACGTGCATAACATCAAATGCATCATAGTAATTTATTCCCGAGGTCTGTGCCCATGTAGGGTCAATGGGGATCCATACATCTCTCTCAGAGTCATAATATTCTGGCCATGAATGAAGAACATCGGCATTGAGTGACAACGGACGAAAATCACTCTTCTTTGTATATGCAAAACCTTGTATTTCACGCGATAAAATGCCCTTTTCGCGTGCGATAGCAATAAATGTATCAGTAAAGTCAGTACAAATTGAATTGAGAGGATCTTGCAAGGATTTGAAAGCATCTCTTCTTTCTGGCGAGGTTTTTAGACGCTGTGGATTATAGACAAATTCACTAACAACATAATCATATATATTCAGTGGAGTCGAAAGTTTAGTAATGTCAGCGTCAGAACTGAATGACCCAAGTGACCATAGTTTTTGCTCTGTTAGTAAATAGTTTTTCTGCTTCTTGATTAAGGATCGAATTATATTTATATTGTCATTTCGGGAACGAGAAAAAACTTGGATATGACCATCATATGTGATGTCAATTTTAGATCGAGGAGCTAAATTATAAAAAGCAATATAGTTACCATCATCATCCGTATTTACCTTACTAGGTTTTGGACTAATATTATCAATAAATATTTTTTGATAAATAGTATCAGGAGGGAGCGTTATAGATTTTGTTACAGGTCGAAGCTCTGGATTTGAAAGTGTGTATCGTAGGTTTGATTGATAGATATTATTTGAGCCGAATTGAACATAAAGGGTGTCTTCTTTAACATTCTTCCATTCAATAATCTTTTGTTGCACAACACTGGCCTTTGGTTTAATTAAACTCACCTCTTTTTTTTCATTTGTAGGCAGATGCAATAATACAGAAACTTTAGATGAATCATCGGTCTTAATGAGAGGGAGTATTAATTCATCCACTCCATCAGTATTTTTTAGATATACATTATCGTTTGTATATTTGAGCTTTATTGTATGTAATGCTGTTATTTGTGAAGGTTCATCAAATGTAAAAATAAGCCTTTTACCAGCTTTATTCGAATCTACTTTATAATCAATACCGTCTGTATCAATACTCGCGATGAGCTTTTCTGAAAAGAAATTGTTCGGAATTGAAATAGTAAATTGATTGATATAGGTATCAGATTGCGTGTTTGCCAATGAAATATTGAGCTCTGCATCGACGCTACCATCGTTTTTCGGATAGAACTCAAATCTATATGTTGCATCATATGACTGAGCATTCACATTCTGTGCAGCAATAAAAAAACCAAGGATCGCTAGACACGTAATAAACTTCTTCATAGTCCTATTGTACAGAATCGAGATTATTGCATTTTTCGTAAATATGATCCTGTATGAGAGTGAGTCTGCTTTGCTAATACCTCAGGCGGCCCCTCAAAAAGAACAGTGCCTCCTTTTTCTCCGCCATCTGGACCTAAATCGATCACATAATCACAATTTTTTATTACATCAAGATTGTGCTCGATAACAATAACGGTATTGCCATGCTCGACAAGCTTGTATAGTGCCTGAAGAAGTTTGTTTATGTCATAGAGATGAAGACCAGTCGTAGGCTCGTCTAAAATATATAAGGTTCTTCCTGATTCTCTTCGTGATAATTCATGTGCGAGTTTCACTCTTTGAGCCTCACCTCCAGAAAGTGTTGGTGCTGGCCTTCCCAATTCCAGATAATCGAGTCCGATGTCCTTTAAGGCCTTCAGCTTTTTTAACAACTTTGAGTAAGATCCAAAAAATTCATATGCTTCTTCAACAGTCATTGAAAGTATTTCATAAATATTTTTCCCTTTATATTTAACCTCCAATGTTTCACTATTGTATCGCTGGCCTTCACAAACATCACAGGTAACATATACGTCAGGAAGAAACTGCATTTCAACTTTTATGGATCCACCACCAGCACATTTTTCACATCG
Source organism: uncultured Gammaproteobacteria bacterium (assembly GCA_964556475.1). Taxonomy (GTDB): domain Bacteria; phylum Patescibacteriota; class Microgenomatia; order UBA1406; family HO2-37-13b; genus CAZKVU01. Next base: position 15,615 of record CAZKVU010000017.1, read on the forward strand.
TCCACCCTTGATATTAAAGGAAAAACGACTCTTCTTATATCCCCTCATTTTCGCATCCTGCGTTTGAGCGAAAATTTCACGGATAAATTCAAAAGCACCAATATAAGTAACAGGGTTAGATCTCGGAGTTCTTCCAATTGGAGACTGATCAACAAGATACAAATCATCAATATACTGATACCCGTCAAGATGGGTAAATGAGCCTATAACACCATCGTATGTTCCGTGCAGATAGTATTGGAGAGCTTTTGTTAGTGTTTCAACAACGAGTGTTGATTTGCCCGACCCTGACACACCGGTAACACCGATAAGGTTACCAAGTGGAAATGTAGCGGTCACATTTTTAAGGTTGTATTGAGAAGCACCTTTAAGAATAATACTGCCGAGAGATTGCTTACCCGAGCTGTTTTTTTTCTTAATTGATGTTCTGCCAAATAAATAATTAGCCGTAATCGTATCTGCAGCCTCAAACTCCTTGAGCGTTCCTGTAAATACAACATTGCCCCCGTGAGTACCTGCCTTTTTTCCAAAATCAACAATATAATCGGCATTTTCAATAGTTTCTGGATCATGCTCAACAACAATAAGTGTATTACCAACATCCCTGAGGTTTTTAAGAGAATGTACAAGAGCAGACACATCACGTGGATGTAATCCGATCGAAGGCTCATCAAGAACATAAATAACACCAGAAAGTCCGCTCCCGATCTGCGATGCCAGTCGTATTCTTTGCGATTCTCCACCAGACAAGGTTCGTGAGCCTCTGTTGAGTGTTAAGTATTCAAGGCCGACATTCGTAAGGAATTGCAGTCGGCTTTTAATTTCCTGAAGTATCATTTTCGAGATATTCGACTCATATTCACTGAGCTTTCCATCCAATCCACTTATATAGTCAAGTGTTGCATGGATAGGTAAGTCGCACACTTCGAAAATATTTTGCTGCTGAATACGTATATTTAGAACCTCAGCTTTTAATCTCTTTCCTTCACATATTTCACATACCTTCTCATTCATATATTTCTCAATCTCTCTTCTCACAAAATCAGAATCTGTTTCATAATATTTTTTTTCAAGTTCAGCAATAATGCCCGGAAACGATTCATGAATAATTGTATTTTCACCCTGTCTATTCAGACCTTTAATATCAAATATCTTTGAAGATCCCCGGAGGAGTAATTCCTTTTTGTCCTGTGATAATGTTCCAAGCGGCACATTTGGATCAATTTTATTATCGTCTATAAAAGCCTTAAATGTTCTGGCAAACCATGTGTCGTGTCTAAATATATCACCAAAAGGTTCAATGCCCCCCTCATGAATAGTTAATTTATCGTTCAATACTCTATCAGGGTTTATTCGAGTTACTGTTCCAAGCCCTTTACAGCCTTCACAAGCGCCTACAGGGGAATTAAACGAAAACATGCGAGGTTCAATTTCAGGGAGGGCAATGCTACAAACTGGGCACGATAGTTTTTCTGAGAATAAATGTTTGTCTTCAATCGATGTGTGGATATACACAAGGCCATCTGACAGGTTAACAGCCTGTTCGATTGCTGTAAAAATGCGCGATCGAGTATTCGCAAGGAAGATCTCATCTTTGAGCTGCTTATGTGTAAGTGGTAAGGAATCAATTACCACAAAAATCGAGTGTTTGTTTGTCTTAATAAGCTCTATGTCTGCATCGAGCGATATTTCATTACCATCTATGATTGCCGATGAATAGCCCTTTGTTCGGAGATTATCAAATAAACCCTTAAACTCCCCTTTTTTTTCCCGTACAACAGGAGACGTCACCATAATAGTGAAAGGTGCGTTTTTATGTTGATCTGCGTAATCCCGGATCATGTCAATTACTTTTGTCGTGATTTCGTCAACAGATAACTTAGAAATTTCGCCATGTCCGTTCGGACAAAATGGATGACCAACCTTCGCGAATAAAAGACGCAGGTAATCATAAATTTCTGTTGTTGTTCCAACTGTTGACCTTCGGTTATGACTTACAGATTTTTGATCGATTGAGATAGCTGGCGAAAGGCCTTCAATAATATCAGCATTGGGTTTTTTCAAAATACCAAGGAATTGGCGTGCATATGATGACAACGATTCAACATATCGTCTTTGTCCTTCAGCATATATGGTATCGAAGGCCATAGAAGACTTACCAGAGCCAGAAATGCCGGTAAAGACTACTAATTTGTCTTTTGGGACACTTAAATGAACATTCTTTAGATTATGTTCTCGCGCACCTTTTATTTCTATTGTATTCATATTTGTTAAATCATTTTCAGGTTATCGTAAACCCCTAATTGTATCACGAACAATAATTGCTGATTCAAAATCCATATCTCGAACAAACGCTTTCATTTCCTGCTCCAGCTTGAGAATAAGTTTTTTCTTATCAAGCGGTGTAAGACTCTTTTTGTCGATTTCTGTTATAACTTTTAGCGTATCCTTTTTTGCACTGTCGTTAAATTCGGACTTTACAATTTCCTCACGAATCGCCTTCTTAATTGTTTGCGGGGTAATATTATTTTCCTTGTTGTATTGAATTTGGTATTCACGTCTTCGGTCTACCTCATCGATTGCAAGTTTCATTGATCGAGTTATTGTGTCGGCGTAGATAATAACTTTGCCATTAATGTTTCGAGCTGCGCGTCCCATTGTCTGGATAAGCGATGTTCTACTGCGTAAAAAACCCTCTTTATCACCATCAAGGATAGCCACAAGGGTTACTTCTGGTAAGTCTAGACCCTCGCGGAGTAAATTAACTCCAATCAGCACGTCATACTCTTTCTTCCTTAGCTTTTGCAAGATGTCTGTTCGCTCAAGTGTTTTAATATCTGAATGTAGATACACCGCTTTGATTTTCTTCTCTGTCAGATATTCTGTAAGATCTTCTGCAGTTCGCTTTGTTAGTGTTGTAACAAGTACCCGCTCGTTTTTCTTAACTGTTTTGTCAATTTCAGTTATGAGATCGTCTATGTCACCTTGAGTTGGTTTAATACTGATTTCGGGATCAACGATTCCAGTTGGTCTGACAAGTTGCTCACTGATATTATTATGAGAGTCATTTACTTCCCACTCGCTGGGTGTTGCGGATATATATATCATCTGAGGAGCTCGTGCATAAAATTCGTCAAATTTGAGCGGACGGTTGTCAAGTGCAGAATTCAGTCTGAATCCATAATCAATCAATGTTTGTTTTCGCGATCTATCGCCATTAAACATACCTCGAATCTGTGGAACCGTCATATGCGATTCATCTATAAAGAGAAGCCAATCTTTACCATACTGCTGGTTAAAATAATCAAGCAGGCTATATGG
>CAZKVU010000018.1:0-16906 GCA_964556475.1 uncultured Gammaproteobacteria bacterium
AAATGTATAGGGCCGGCCGTTGGTGTCTTGATGATATTCTCATCGTGCAGCTTTCGCTGCGACACCGAACTGGCCGGCCCCCATACACGCTTGTGTTGCAGACTACGTGATCGACCGCGCTACGTCGTTACCGCTGGAGACGCTCCAACTGCTCGTCCGCGATCTTGCGCAGCAGCGCGTTGAGCTGTTCGTCGCTCAGAGCTTGGATGTCGGGAAGGCCCTCCTGACTTAACGTGGTCGGCGGTACCGTCTGGGACTGGTTCAAGTCGACGCCCTCGTTCGAGGAGATGGTCGGATCGACCGAGCCGATGAACTTCCCCGCCTTGGTGTTGCCCCCGTGGTAGGTCATGAACTCCGACAGGCTGTCGAAGTACCGCACCGACGCATCGGACGCATCGACCAGCACCGTGTTACGCACGTTGCTGAACTGGTTCGTGGTCACGCTGACCATCCAGTAGATGCGGCCGTTCTTGACGTACAGGCGCGGCTCCAGGGGCAGGAAGTTCCCACCGCCGATGTCCCATGAGTAGCTCGGGAACGCGGCTCTGGCGTAATCCAGCGCCCGAGCGGGTCCGATGAGGGCACTGTCCAGCGGAATCTCCAAGAGCTGCATCTCGCCCGTGCGGGCATCTTGCAAGAAGATCTTGGACACGCTGTACGACCTGCCATAGGGCTCCGCCGCTGTGACCCACAGAGGACCGTTCGGGCCTGGGACCAAGAAGGGCATCTGGTTGTCACCCGAAAGCTCCGGAACCTCGATCTGGTCCTGGTGCTTGAACCAGGCGTTCAGGACGCCCTTGTTGTAGGACCAGGACTGCGCGAGCCGAAGCGCCAGGGACTCGGGGAAGAGGCGAACGCCCTTGAGACGGGTGTCAGCCTGCGCCTGCGCCGGGGTCAGGTCCTCGATGATACCGTTCGAGTTGACGATGAACACACCGCCCCAGGTTGGCACTTGGACCGGGAACTGGAAGCTGTAGCTGATGTATGGGACCACCGTCAAGAGCTCGTCGCCCGTGACGTAGTAGACGTCCGTCAACTCGACCCAGTAACGCTGGCGCAGGAGCCGGAAGTAGATGTTGTCCAGGAACTCCATGCCTTCGCCCACGCGCATCGGCTTGTGTACGACCTCGGAGGACCCGTCGGGATTGATCATCATGATACCATCGGTCTGACCGGTGATCATGTTGACGAAGCCGTTCGGCTCACGCGGGGAAACCCAGTCGACGCTCGTACCGTTCACGATGGGATCGAAATCGCCCAGCTGGATCCGGGAGTCCTGGCTCCTGGCTGCACCGAACTTCTCGGCCACCTGCTTCGGCAAGAAGCGAACGGCCGCCGTGTCGGGCAAGCTGGTCACGATCTGAGGCTCGATGCTGTTCGCCAGGTACTTCTCGGTGAAGACCCAGGACGTGAACATGTAGATCACCGCGAAGACCACGAAGATGCCCCAGAGGGTGCCACGCTTGAGATCGAACTCGACCTCCGGTTCCGCGCCCCTGTAGCGAGGTGGCTGAACCCGCATGCACGGTAGGAAGGTGACAAGGGCGATCAGGGCCAGGAACCAGCCCACGGGGTGGAGGTAGAACATGTCGAACCAGAGCCAGTGCATCCAGGGCGAGATGCCCCAGAGAATCACCAGCACGACCAGGGCCAGGCCACTCATGGTGACCAACGGCAAGGACTTCTTCATAGCGGATTCTTCCTCTCCTGTAGATGCGCCTTAAGTTAAAGACCACACTGGTCTTAACTGTGGCTTTCTAATGGTATTATTAGAATAATTACCAACAAAAACCCACAGTCAAAACCAAATGTCTGCAACAAATTATCAACGTGCAATTAAAAACACCACTGAATATTTCCAGGCAGCAAATACCAGTAAAATTAAGTGGTTATTAATTATAACACTTTACTATAGGTTATTCAAGAACTAATACATAACTCACTTCCCAACTCTCCTTTGCTATAATACTGATATGGACGTGCAGTTTAAGCCGGCTACTCTAGACGATAAGGACACTATCGAATCATTTCTCAGAAAAGCCGAGGAAACATCTGGAGGAAAATTCAGTGCAGATGAAGAGCTTAAAGACTTGCCTTCGTACATTACCAATAACGAGACATTCCTTATTCTGGAAAAAGACATCCCTGTTGGTCTTGTTACCTATTCATTTACTGAACCTGAACGGGCTTATATCAACGACCTTGTTATCCATCCAGACCATCAAGGTAAAAAAATAGGAAAAACTGCTATGAAGTGGCTTCTCGATCGACTTGAAAATATTCGCCATGTCGATTTAGTGACTCATCCGCATAATACGATTGCTATCATCTTGTATTCAAAGAGTGGATTCAAAATTTCTGGATGGAAATCCAACTATTATGGAGATGGCGAACCACGTATATTCATGACACGTTCACAAGAGTAAATCTATCCTTTTCAACCTCAATCCTGCGTATTGATAAAAGTCTGAACCTATAGTATAATGTTACCTTCATATGAGAAAACATGTAACTACTGCTTCGGCATCTATTAAAAATAGACTGAACAATATAAAAGTCTATATTAACAACAATCCCTTCAGAAGTTTTTTTGCTATTCTTGGTGCTTTTTTACTACTTATAGTAGTCAACAACACTTTGCAAAAACAGAAAGTAGAAGTAACTCAAACAAAAATTGAACCTAAAAAAGTAAAAATCTATTCAATCGGAAAGGCTCCACATATCAGTGTCCGTGCTGAAGTTGATAAACCAGGACTTGTCACCGTTGTTTCACTGACTAATGGAGTTGTTCAAAGCGTAACTGCACGAGAAGGTGGATTAGTGAACAAAGGACAAGCTCTTGTAAAACTTTCATCTAATTATCAAGGTGGAAATGCAGCTGGCGTACAAAGGAATATTGCCAAAGTAACCTATGATAATGTTGTTGATACATACGATGCTCAAAAGCAGATCATAGAAAATCAAAAAAATATTGCGAATAGAGTCGATTCGAGCGCAGATGATTTACGAAATATTACCGATAAGTCGCTCGGCGAAACAAGGAGTCTTATTACATTAAACGATTCCATCATTACATCGCTTGATTCAAAATTACAAGATCTCTCATCTGACCCCGTAACAAACAAGGATCTGATCGTATCAACTAATCAAATCAAAAGTCAGTTTGTTGCCGCGAATAACCAGGCTCGAAATGCTTTGCGTAACAGCGAGTACTCAGCAAGCGGGGACAATAATCCTGCACAAATATCAGACCTGCAAAAGGATATCACGCTAAAACAGCTTGATAACCAGCTCAAAGCGCTTGATATGAATCGGGAAATCAGCCGACTACAGGTTCAATTAGCTGGTATTCAATCAGCAATGATGTACCCAGCAACACCTTTTACAGGAACTGTCCAAAAAATCTTCGTAAAAAAAGGACAAGTTGTGTCACCTGGAACACCGCTCGCAGTTGTTTCATCAAGCAAAGCGCACAATATCAAAGCTACTATTTATGTGACGGCAGATATTGCTTCGCGCATTTCTAAAATAGAACACTGCGTATTGCATATAGGCAATAAAACCTACAGTGCAGTACCATATTTTGTCAGTTCTGAAGCGGTAAACGGAAATCTCCATGCAGCTTTCTTCTCAATACCGTCAGAATATGCAAAGGAACTTGCTCAGGATGAATCAATTACTGTCGATGTACCGCTTGGTTATGCTGATACGATGGTTTCGGCGCCTTATATTCCACTGGATGCCATTTATCAAACAAGTGATACAGCAATATTGTTCATTCTACATAATCACAAAGCTCAAGCGCGCACTGTTGAACTCGGAAATGTGTACGGAGAACTTATTGAGATTAAAAAGGGATTAAATCTTGGCGATGAAGTAATTCTGAGTAGAGATGTCTTAGACGGTGATCCAGTAACTCTATGATAAAACGTACGTCATATCTTTCACAACTCCGCTTTGATGAGTCCTTGCTTAGGAGTTGGCAGGCTAAAGTCATTGCCAATATACGAATTGTTATTCTGCTTATCGTATCAATCATCATGTTAGGTGCAGTCAGCTTTTTTACCATACCTCGAAGGCTTAATCCTGAAATCAAAATCCCTATTGTTAATATTGTTACGGTATTATCTGGAAGCGCACCGCAAGATGTTGAAAAACTGGTCACCATTCCTATCGAAGAAAGTATTAAAGATGTGAAGGGAATTGATACATTGCAGTCAACCTCAGCGGAAAATATCTCAGTCATTACGGTTCAATTCGTGAGCACGGTTAATGGTGACAAAGCAAAAGACGATGTGCAATCTTCAGTTGATACGGTCAATACGTTACCTGATGACGCAAACACACCAAAAGTTACTCTCCTTGATTTTGAAGACCAGCCATTTTGGATTTTCGATATAACGACGCAAAAAGATATTGCATCTCTCATGCGTTTTTCAAAAAAACTCAAAGAAAATATTGAAAAGCTCAATAAAGTAGATCGAGTGATGATGTCAGGATTGGAACAGCAAGAAATTCAAGTTACCATCGAACCTCAAAAGGCACTTGATTATAATATCAGTCCTATTCAGCTTTCACAGTTGGTAAAAAAGGCAACATCTTCATATCCAGCAGGCATGCTGAATACTGAACAATCCACTTTTTCCCTATCAATTGATCCGATAGTGACAACTGTAGATGACATTCGAAATCTAACGCTCCAAATACATGGACAATCAATTCCAATCGGGGATGTTGCCGTTATTGCTGAACGATCGGAAATAAACCAAGAGCAAACGCTTCTCGGCAAAAAAGGCCACGCCCCTGCACGAACAGTCCAATTTATGGTGTTTAAATCATCGTCGGCAAACATCGACGCTGCTGAAAAAGATGTCCGTACACTGGTCGAAAAATCCATATCTGATCAACAAAATCACTACAAAGTTACATCGATCCTTAATACGTCAGATCAAATTACAGAACAATTTGATGATCTTTTTGGAGAGTTTCGATCAACCATCATCCTTGTTTTCCTGCTTCTTCTTGTATTTCTTGGATTAAAACAAGCTCTTATTTCGACATTAACGATTCCTCTGACATTTCTTTCTGCATTTGCCATTATTCAACAACTTGGTATGTCTCTCAATTTCTTAACCATGTTTGCATTTTTATTAGCACTCGGATTGCTGATTGATGACACTATTGTTGTTGTCGCGGCAATGACAAGATATTACAATTCAGGTAAATTTACTCCTTATCAGACGGGTATTCTTGTCTGGAAAGACTTCATCGTGCCGTTGTGGTCGACAACCATAACAACTATTTGGGCTTTTGTTCCGCTATTACTATCGACGGGGATTATAGGTGAGTTTATTAAACCTATTCCAATCGTTGTAACCGCGACAATGCTTTCATCGACGAGTATTGCCGTGCTAATAACTATTCCGTTGATGGTCGTTCTCTTGAAACCACAGCTCCCATCGAGATTAACCACATTCCTTAAAACTATAGCGTATATTTTGCTGCTCGGATTCATTATTTTCGCAACACCTCAATCGCCTGTTAAGCCATTACTTATTATGAGTTTTATTGCTCTGTCAGTTATTGCATATAGTGTACGAGGCTCGATTACCACTAAAATTCTCGACATGTATAATCGTCAAAAACTCTTTATGGCCTTTGTTCAAAAAGTACGGGCTATTGCGGATAAAGGGCTTATCAGTACTGACTGGCTCGGTGCAAAATATGCTCAAATTATTCACACCATCCTTGTTTCTAAGCAAAATAGACGCAAAACGCTTATTGCAATCGGGGCGTTTGTCATAATCGGATATATGCTTGTTCCACTTGGTTTTGTAAAGAATGAATTTTTCCCCAAGACGAATCAAGAGCTTATTTACGTAAATGTAGAAATGCCTAAAGGCACCAGATCTGAAATGATTAAAGGTGAAATGAAACGTTTGCTTCCAGAACTTGAAGACACCGAAGAAACAGAGTTTGTTGTTGCCGAATCAGGTAAAAACATTGACTCACAGGGAGGTAGAGCTGCAGATCAAAATCTATTTATGTATACCGTTCATCTGACACCTAAGGAAAATAGAACAGTTACTTCACAGGAAATCGCTGAAAACGTTCGTCGTGAATTTGCTCAATATCATACTGGTAAATTGACGGTATTTGAAGAAACAGGAGGCCCTCCTGCAGGTGCTGACGTCCAAATAAAACTATTGGGTCCCGAACTTTCTGAACTCAATACACAAGCTGATCGAATCGTTGACCATTTGCAAGATCAAAAGGGAATTATTGATCCACAAAAATCAGTAAAGCCAGGCCTTGGCAAAATTACTTTTGTGCCTGACACGAACAATCTTTCGCTCTATGGTGTTGGTATTGATCAGATAGGATTTGCGCTGAGAACATTCGCAAGCGGTACAGAGCTTGATACATTAGGTTCCGGTGATAATGAGAAAAAAATTGTCTATCGAGCATCAGCTGAGCAAGAGCGAATCCAGAACATCTATCAACTTTCGGTTGGAACTAATAGCGGACCAGTGCCTCTTACTGAATTGGGTGATTTCAAACTCCTATATAATCCGACAGCAATAACTCGCGAAGGGGGTAATCGTACCATTTCGGTGACTGCTGGTGTTCAAAAAGGGTTTAATATTCCTGAAAAAAATAAAGAGCTCGTCGACTTTGTTTCTAAAATGAATTTGCCGGAAGGTTATACATGGCAGACAGGTGGAGCAAATGAAGAAAATAATAAGTCAGTCCAATCGATTCTTAAAGCTATGCTTGTTGCAGGATTGCTTATTCTCATTACGATGGTCATTGAGTTCGGGTCATATCGACAAGCTGCTATAGCCTTGATGATTATTCCCGTATCAATCGCGGGTGTATTTTACATTTTTGCACTTGCCCAAATTCCTTTATCCTTCCCTGCACTCATTGGTGTGCTTGCCCTTTTCGGAATTGTGGTGACGCATGCAATTGTCGTCATTGAAAAGATCAACGACAATCGTAAAGAAGGAATTGGCCTGATCGATTCGATTGTAGATGCTGCTGAAAACAGACTCGAGCCTGTTATGTTGACATCGCTCGCAACAATACTCGGACTTATCCCAGTTACGCTTGCTGATCCTTTGTGGAGAGGGCTTGGGGGAGCAATTATTGCTGGTCTTATATTTTCAGGCGCACTTAAACTCTTTTTTGTTCCTGTTATGTACTATAACTGGTTCAAAGATGATGAAGCGAAATCTTTCACTGATATTTAAAGCGGAATATCGTAGACTATACGATGAGGGCAATATAATGATGTTGCACATTTCTTACTATCTACTATGAAAAAAACTGTCGCATCTGAGAAACAATTCTCCGAAGATGAAAAAGCCGCGATGAAAGAGCGTTATCTGGAATTAAAGGCAAATAAAAACGACGGAGAAAAACTTTTACTCGCGAAAATCGCTGAAATGCCAGCTGCAGACAAAGTAATGGCAGCCAAACTTCATGAAATCATAAAGACTCATGCTCCAATGCTAACGCCAAAAACCTGGTACGGCATGCCTGCGTATGCAAATAAAGATGGAAAAGTAGTGTGCTTCTTCCAAACTGGTGCAAAATTTAAATACCGATATTCAACACTCGGATTCCAAGATGCTGCAAACCTTGATGATGGCACTATGTGGCCGACATCCTTTGCCCTGAAAAAAATATCTCCTGCTGATGAAAAAAAAATCATCGAGCTGATTAAAAAGGCAGTGAAGTAAAAAGAGGCTGCATTTTCTTTTTTTTATTCAAGTTGCATTTCCTTTAAGAATCCTATAATCTTTTCCCAGAGAATTAATTGAGAGGAGGTGAAAAGAATGAAAAAATACAATAAAATAGCACTGTTCTCCTTCTTCGCTGGAGCTGCTTTAATGTTCCCACACAGAGCTCAAGCAGCAACTACTTGTGATTTTGCAACATCAGGAAATGTTATGAATCTTACTGCAAGTTGTACAACAGACAGTAGTGTGTTCATACCAGACGGAATGACTCTTGACGGAAATCACTTCACAATTACAGCAGTTGACCCAGTAGGTGGCCATTTTAAAGGTGGTGTTGTTCAGAATGAAGGTACTTCTGCCTCAGTCAAAAACCTGACCATTGACACAGATAGTCTTACTAATGTTTGTGACGCAGGTGCTGACAGACTCAGAGGTATACTTTTTGAAGGAGCTTCAGGACTAATTACTCATAATAATGTTATGAACATTAATCAGGGACCAAGTGGATGTCAGGAAGGTAATGCAATTGAGGTCAGAAATGAACCTTTTGATGGTTCACATCCCGATACGCAGTCTGTTGAAATTGCTCATAACAATGTGACCGATTACCAAAAGACTGGTATTGTTGTAAATGGTGATGTGAATGGAAGCGTCCATCATAATACTGTAGGTTCCTCGGTAACACAGGAAAACCTTGCCGCAAATTCAGTTCAATTTGGATTTGGAGCAACTGGTTCAATTGCACAAAATAATATTTCAGGTAACCAGTGGTTAGGACCAAGTGACTTTGCAGCAACCGCCATTCTCTTGTTCGACTCAGAAAATGTTTCAATAACAAAGAATATCATTGCTGGAAATTCCGAAATTGGAATATATAACTCTGGATCTGGAAGCATCATTGACAACAACAAAGTCTCTGATGAGGGAATTGATTCCGCGACTCATGGTTATGACTATGGGATCGGTAACTGGGGAACTAATGCTCTCATAACAAATAACAAAGTTAAGGGATTTGATAATCCTTATGACGGCGTTACGGGAGGTAAGAATAAGTCAATCCCAGGTGCACAGCCAAATAACGAGTGGTTTTAAAGGAAATATGATTAAAAAACTAAACTCACTTTCGAGTGGGTTTAGTTTTTTGTCTAGATCTGGTATGATATGAATCCTTATGTCACATCCAGAAGGTCCACCTGGTGTTCCAGCACCAGTAACGTTTGAAACTGCCCAAGCATTTTGCAGATGGGCAAGTAGCCAATCAGGTGAAAGGCTTAGCTTACCATCAGAAGCTCAGCTTACTGCTGCTCTATATCAAGGTGTTGTGGTAACTTTGGGGCCTGAATGGACAAATGAAGGCTATATTATGGATGGCGACACTCTGTCCTGCAATAAATCTCCAGAACCCGGTGCTACAGCATACTTCAGGCCTATACGACTTTAATCGCTAGATCCTCAACAGACTTCTTTTATCGCCTTCCGTATAGATGTACAATAAATTACATGCATGCCCAGGAATATTTAAAGGAAGAGCTTTTCACGAAATTAGATACATCTGAAAACGGATTAGGCAATATAGAAGCAGCTACACGACTTCAAAATAACGGAAAGAACGTCATCGAAAAGGATAAGAAAAAATCACCGATGCGGCTCCTGCTCGCACAATTCGAAAACTGGCTCATGGTGTCGCTGCTTATTGCTGCTGGTGTTTCATTTTTTCTCGGTGACAAGGTTGATGCCCTTGTCATTATAGGGCTCGTGTTTTTCAGTGTTATTCTTGGCTTTGCTCAGGAGTACCGCGCGGAAAAAGCACTGGAAAAGTTAGCAGAATTCATATCAAACAATTCAAAAGTAAAACGTGACAATGAGTGGGTTGAAATTGACAGTGAAAAACTGGTCGTTGGAGATGTTGTCGAATTACGAATAGGCGATGTTGTTCCCGCAGACATCCGCCTTTTCGAAATCGATGGTTTGACGACGAATGAATCCGCTTTGACCGGAGAATCTGCTCCAATTCTGAAATCCACTGATCCTGTTCGGGGTAGTGAACCGCAGGATCTGAAAAATATCGCATTTATGGGGACAACTGTTTCAGAAGGTATTGGTAAAGGTGTTGTGGTTGCTATTGGCTCTCAAACTTTTTTCGGTCAAACTGCCTCGATCTTAGGGAAAGAAGAACCCGAAACAGAATTTCAAAAACAAACTCGTTCATTCAGTAAATTCCTCTTCAAAGTTATTTTCGTGATGTCAGTATTTGTTTTTGTCGTTAACTCTGCACTTCACAAAGGGGTATTAAATTCATTCCTGTTTGCAGTGGCACTTGCTGTAGGAATTACACCAGAACTTTTGCCAGCAATCATCACGATTACTTTATCACAAGGAGCTCTCAAAATTGCGAAAAAAAAAGTTATCGTAAAAAAACTAATCTCGACAGAAGGACTTGGCAACATTGACACACTGTGTACTGATAAAACAGGAACATTGACAAAAGGGGAGTTTACATTGGCAGGGTATCAAAACCTTCAAAAGAAATCTGATAATAATGTCCTGACAAAGGCCCTCATTTGCATAAGCGGAGAAGTTAAGGGCGGTCATTTTATCGCAACCAATCCAATAGACAGAGCATTGTGGCATAGTAATGAAGCAAAGCATAACAAATCAGCCGTCGCATCATACAAACTTCTTGATGAAAACGAGTTTGATTTTACTCGAAGGCGGATAAGTGTTCTTGTGCACCACGATCATGAAACATCGCTCATTGTTAAGGGCTCAATTGAATCAATAGCACCAATCTGTACTGGTGGACACGATCATCAGAATCACATTCTTGATGAAGCACATGAGCTGGAGAATCAGGGATTTCGGGTAATTGGCATCGGAGAAAAAAAACTACACAAGGAAAAATCGACTGCTGCTGATGAAAAGGATATAGAGTTTCTGGGTTTTCTGCTTTTTAGCGATCCTATAAAGGAATCAGCTATAAAGGCTCTGCAAAAATTAAAAAATCTAGGAGTGAATATCAAGATTCTTAGTGGTGATAGCGCAATTGTAACTGCTCATGTCGCAAAAAATGTGGGCTTCGACATTGATAAAGAAAAAATTGTCACAGGAGATGAACTTACAAAACTAACGGTTTCACAGTTTGAACAGATTGTGAAGGAAACCACGTTATTTGCCCGGGTAACTCCTGAACAAAAATATCGCATTGTTTTATCGCTCAATAAAGAAAATCACATTGTTGGATATTTGGGAGATGGCATTAATGACGCACCTGCATTAAAAACCGCTGATGTCGGTATTGCAGTTGATAGTGGTGCCATGGTAGCAAAAGAAGCCGCAGATATTATTCTACTCAGGAAAGATTTAGAGGTTCTTGCAGAAGGAATTGAAACAGGGAGAAAAACATATGGCAACATTATGAAATATATCCTTAATACTATCAGCGCTAATTACGGTAATATGATTACTGTTTCTCTATCATCGCTCTTTCTTAAATTCATTCCGCTACTCCCCTCGCAAATTCTCCTTAATAATTTTATAAGTGATATTCCTCTTTTCGCAGTTGCGACTGATAATGTTGATGGAGATTTCGTCCGCAAACCGAAACGTTGGAATATGGGAACAATAGGCAGTTTTATGCTGTACTTTGGGTTACTCAGTTCTTTGTTTGATCTGCTCCTGATTCTACCCATGGTATATCTCTGGCATACATCTCCGCCACTTTTTAGAACCGCCTGGTTTATTGAATCATCACTGTCTGAAATGGTCGTAACATTTGCCATTCGCACTAAATTGCCGTTTTATAAAAGCATGCCAAGCACTTTACTAATCGCCCTTACCATTGTATCGAGCGGGGCAGTAATACTTTTACCAATGACACTCTTCGGAAAAACATTTTTTGAATTCTCATCAATTCCACCATTTATCTGGATATGGATCGCCTGTGTTGTCGTGACATATTTCTGCGCAATTGAAATTGCGAAACATATATTCTTTTCAAAATTTGAACTATAGTAATAGTATATGTACGTACAGAAACATCGTCATCATCAAAAAAGAAAAAGGAATAAAAAATATCCACTAACAGCTTTTGACTACGTTATCTATTTTATTGCATTCTTTGCACCAATTATTACGATCTCACAACTACTTACAGTTTGGGTAGATAAAAAAATTGATGGTGTCGCTTCTATAACATGGGCTTCATATGCAGTCATGGCATTTCTATGGATGTTATACGGTATAAAACATAAAGAAAAACCCATTATTTTTAGTAATGCCATGATGTTTGTGATTGACACGCTCATCGTAATTGGCGTTATGATACAGAGTTAAGCTAAACGCGTTATTACCTATTGCGAGAGCATGTAAAGAATAAAAAAAAGCAGTAATACTAAACCAATATAGCGTGGTGGCTTTCTGCCCTTATAATACATAAGTACTGCAACAAATCCTGCTGTTGAACCACCAAGCCATAACCACTCTTTAATTTGAATATGTATAGGGTGTTGTATAAGAGCAATAAATCCGCCAACAAGCAGTAAATTGTACACATTACTCCCTATGATATTACCAACAGTGATTTTTTCTTGATTATCTCCTTGACTAAAAAAAGTTGTGAACAGTTCTGGGAGTGATGTTGCTATAGCGGTTAGTGTAAAACCAAGGATAGTAGTTGAAATGCCGCTTACATGAGATAAAGCTTGTACACTGTCAACAACAAAAATACCACCTACTATTATTCCACTGACTAATAAAATCACAAACAATAATGAACTCAGGCTAAGTCGCTCCTTCTTTTGATTTTTAAAACGCATTTTATCTTCATGTACTCTTCCATAAATTGCCATTAAATACTCTAAGATAGTGACTCCTAATGCAGAACCAACTAAAATGATCCCTGCATATGCACCTAAAACGGGATAAAACTGTACAAAGCAAAAAAGCAATGTTGCAAGAATAAGAACGAAAATATTTTGTTGCGTTTTTGTTTTTCCAATGCGAAGTTTACCTATGAAGAGACCTATCGGAAGCACTAACAATATATTAACAATATTGGATCCAATAATATTCCCAACGGCAAGTCCTGGGTCACCCTGTAAGACTGAAATAATCGAAACAGTTAATTCTGGCAATGAGGTACCTATTGCAACAATCGTAATGCCGATGATCAGCGGGGATATTTTAAAAATACGTGAAAACCGTTGGGCAAGTTGAACTATTTTCTGTGTCGAAAATAATAACAAAGTAAGACCTAAACAAAATTTAAGCAAGATTATCAGCATAATCCAGTCTAACATATATTCTTCCTTGCTTTTGAAAAATTTTCCTATTATAATAGCCTTTTCATTTATGGAAGGCCATTTACTTGTAGAACTCGTAATCTTTGCAACAATGTTCCTCGTCGGAATTGCATTTGTTACACCACTTACAAAGAGGTTAGCATTTCCGTATACTGTCGCACTTTTGTTTGCTGGTTTTATTGCACAATTTATTACACACAGTTTTGAGCTTGAATCACATATCATCCTCTCACCCGATGTTATTTTTTACATTTTACTTCCGATACTTTTATTTGAAGGTGCATTTCATATAAACTTCCATCAATTTAGACTGCAATTCAAAACAATCACTGCATTTGCAACACTTGGTTTATTAATCTCAATTTTTGTTGTTGCTTTTGGTTTGAACTATTTGGTCGGGCTTGATTTTGGAGCATCATTACTATTTGGTGCTATTATTTCAGCAACAGATCCGATTGCAGTACTTGCGTTATTTAAACATTTGGGTGGACCAAAACGTCTTGCGCTTCTTGCCGATGGAGAAAGCATGTTCAATGATGCAACGGGCGTTGTGGCTTTCAGAGTTATTTCTGCTTTTATTATTGCCGGCAATGCATTCACAACACAAGCTGTTCTAAGTGGATTTGGTAGCTTTGTTTATATTTTTATCGGAAGCATTATTCTCGGACTTGCACTCGGATATATAACCTCTATCTTTATTGCAAAAATTGAAAATGAACCGCTGATTGAATCAACACTTACTGTTGCGCTCGCACTTGGCTCCTTTATCATTGCAGAGCATTATTTCCACCTGTCTGGGGTTATCAGCACTGTTATGGCAGGAATCACCTTAAGCCATGTTGGACGGACTCGTATTTCCCGACAAGTTATTCACTTTATTGAGGAACTCTGGGGATTCCTTGGATTTATAGCTGTCTCAATGGTTTTCTTCTTTGCAGCATATAATCTTGATGTCAACATTTTCACCAATAACTTACCACTTATTGGTGCAGCGATAATCATGGTGCTTGCAGCCCGCGCCATTTCTGTATATGGGACTGCTATCATCACAAATAAATTAGCTTTCTTCAAAGACGAACCGAACGTTCCACTTTCATGGCTTCACATTTTGAATTGGGGTGGTTTACGAGGTGTTATCCCACTTGTGCTCGTCTATTCTTTACCAGAAACATATGAATATCGGGAAGAAATGCTCGCCTTCACACTGGGAGCACTTCTCTTTACCTTAATTATTAATGGATTAACTATAAAGACACTGCTACTTAAACTTGGCTTAAATAAGCCATCGAAAGAAGAAGAGATTGTTGAACTTGAAGTAGCACTATTTGAAACGGAAAAACAAATAGAAAGATTAAAGCAACTCAACACCGAAGAATTTGACAAAAAAACTATTGCGGCATATGTATCAGACCTACAAGATGTTATAAAAGATCACAAAAAGGAACTATCTATACTTGGGACATCAGAGAACATACTTAGTAGTGTTAAACTTCAGGCAATTCAGATTCAACGAGACGTCATTGAAGACTTGTTTGAAAGAGGATACATTAATGAAAATGCCTATTTTGAATATGATTCACAACTTGATCTTCAGCAGGATGCTATCGAATACCCTCGAACATTTGGTCATTTCTACGGAAGGGAGCGACTTGGTGTTGTATCATCACGAATTTCCTACCGAAAAAGACTGAAAAACATTAGAAAAGTTATGAGTACATTACCAATCTTAGAAAACATACTTAGAGTTTCTGAAGAAGATGTAATTCTAGAACGTTTTTCATTGATTAAATCCCGTATCATTGCAAATAATGAGGTTGTTGAATTTTTAGAAAGAAACAAAATTATTTTTAGAAAAAATAAAGAATTGATGAAATCAGTTACCGAAGTTGAATCGATCTATAAAAATTTCCTTAAAGAAAATCATAAAGAACTCAATTCAATTCAAAAAAAATATCCACGGATTGTTAATTACTACCAAGAAAATCTACTTTCACAGCTGATTTAAGCTTTATACAAACCCAACAAATCTTGTCGATAATATTCTATAGGTTGATGAAATTCATACGCTTATGTATAATTAATGTTTTCATTTATGCGTTTGCAAGCATAAATGATATTATTTCGCACCTTGATAACACGGCGCATATTTGATTTTCTATCATAATATAGGCTTTTTTTACCTCAATTGTCTAGAAATCTGCTGTGAGTTATTAACAACATATTTTTGTGGTTATGTCTTAATAATTGACAGCGGATTTCTAGGCATGTTCTCGAAATCTCAGCGCTCAACTAAGGAGGTAATCCTCGAGCACCTGAGAAGTTTGATGGTGAAAACCATCGAACCTCGGAGAAAATCTCCGAGATGGCCAGCTACCCAATCCGGGGTAGAAAATGGGTTCGTTTACCCATTCTGGTAAGAGATAGGTGAAGGTATGCATATGGGTAACGCTTTATTGCGTTTCCATGATCGGACTCGTCATCCGAGAAAAACATGTGTTCAACTTCACCGGAAGAAACGAGAAAGAGAGGACACAGAATGAACGATCATTCAACGAAATTCAGGCCTGATATGTTCTACCTAACGTGCCTCGGGTGGGCGATGTTCATAGCCCTCCTAGCAGGTATCGACGGGTACCACAACATGGCAGGTTTGAATGGATGGGCGAAAGCGCTTGAGGCTCTTGTCGCTGTGACGATCATTCCAGAAGCTTACGCTACCGGCTTTCGAGCCGCATGGGCGTACTGGTCGTCGCGACGAGCAATCGCACTCTTGTTCTGGCTTTCGTTAGGTCTTGCGGCCACCGGCGTAGCTGTTGCCATAACGGCACGTTGGCTCGGACTCGAAAGTCCTAACGGTGTCGCTGCCGGACTCCTTGCGACCGATCCCGCTGCGGTGGGTTTGGCGCTTGGATTGGTCAAGGGAAGTCATCTCCTTGGTCTCTTCTGGCAGATGACTGTTGAGTCCATACTTAACGACGCAGTGGGTATCAGCGTCTATGGATGGGCTCAAGGTCAAGCAGTGAGTGAGGCTGTTCGTGTTGTCGGTTACACGATAACAACAGGGCTCATGCTGTCTTTCGCACAGGTGGTTGTTCAACTTGTAAGCAGGAAGCTACGGCGATCTTCTATCGTCGAGCTCAATCTCGTGTTGGCTACCAATGTTGCTTTCGTCATCTACGGTATGCAACATGAGATGAGTCTCATTCTGCTTACAGGTGTCGGGTCACTAACGACAAATGCGCTCGGAGCGTTCCTACCGACGGTGAGTGAGCATCGCGCTCATGAACTCAGTCACCAATGGGAGCGACTTAACCAGTTTGGCCTCGGGGCTATCCTGGTCGTTGTGATGTTCCTGGCTCCGGTCAGGACAATTTTCACCACACCGAGCGTTATTGGCGCAGGGCTCGCATTGCTTGCTGCAGTGAGCTTCTCTCGGATGCTCGTCGACTTCGGTCATAAGGCTGTTCTCAAGGCCTTACTTGCCCGAAGGGGACACGCTTTCGCAGTAGAAGAAGCTACTGTTAACTGGCTGTGTGGGTCAACCCGACTTGGGGTTCCGAGCATCGTCGCGATTCACCTGGCTGCGCACGGCCATACAGCCGATGCAAACGCCATGTTTGCGGCGATTCTCTTCTCAGGGGCATTTGTTCCCCTTGGCGTCTGGGTAATCCAGCATGTCGAGGCACATTTTGCTTGTGAGAATCCAGAACCCTGGCCACCGATAGGTCGAAAAACTCAGGCTTAGCAACCTGAAATACGACCACCCGCTTGAGAGGCAGGGAAAGCGCCTTGGAGGGCGTCCCACAACCCCCACGGGGCGTGGAACCTGACCCGGTTGACTACCGGTATGTGTGGTGTAAC
>CAZKVU010000019.1:0-14474 GCA_964556475.1 uncultured Gammaproteobacteria bacterium
ATGAAATCGAATCTTGCTTGCATGATATATGCTTTCAAAGAAGTTGCCTCTCAGGTGAATTATCCATTGGGACTGCAAATTGTTACCGATGAAGAATTAGGAGGTTTTAACGGTACTCAATATCAGGTTGAACAAGGAGTACGTTCGGATTTTGTTATTGCAGGCGAAACAACCAATTTTGATATTGTTCACGAAGCTAAGGGAATATTGTGGCTTCGAATTTCATGCACGGGAAAAACT
The DNA here is from genome assembly GCA_964556475.1 of uncultured Gammaproteobacteria bacterium. Taxonomy (GTDB): domain Bacteria; phylum Patescibacteriota; class Microgenomatia; order UBA1406; family HO2-37-13b; genus CAZKVU01. Next base: position 241 of record CAZKVU010000019.1, read on the forward strand.
GCGCACGGTGCATATCCATGGAATGGGGATAATGCTGTTACGAAAATGAGCCGCTTCCTTACTTTATTAGAGCGTGAATTTCCTAATCCAGATCACAACCAATGGAAAACGACGATCAATGTGAGCAATATAAAGTCATCAAATACGTCGTTTAATAAAATTCCAGACGATTGTGAAGTCTGGCTTGATATCCGGTATATCCCGGAAGATGAGGATGTTATTGTAGAAATGCTTAAAAAATTGCTTCCAAAAGACTTTTCGATGAATATAGATGTCAAGGAGCCCTCTACATTTGTCGATCCTCATAATCCATATATTCAAAAACTCATCGGCATTACGAGAGAGGTAGCCGACAATGAAAGCACGACATATGGTGCTAATGGTTCCTCAGATGTACGACATTATGCGAGAGTTGGTGGGCATGGTATAGAATTCGGGCCTATTGGAGGAGGTATTGGGAGCGATCACGAGTGGACCAGTATTGCAGGCCTTGAAAGTTATTACATGGTTTTGAAGAAATTTTTGCTGTCAATATAGCTCAGATGATGATTTTTACTCATTTACAATCCACCAATTAAAGGTAATGTCGGAGTCGATTGGTGTATCTATTGAAACTTTGAAGTAGGGTCGGCAGCCAGTTGCTTGACCAGTCGTGCTCTCGGAATTTTCCCCATTTTGTTCAACATTTTTACTCGCACAGGTGCCTTTTTCCGCGATATAGATTGTACTATTTTGAGATGGTGATGTACTAGTTAGATATACTAATGTTTGAGGCTGGACGTTTTTATTGAAGATGATGACAGATTTCTCTCCAGCCTTGATAAATCCTTCACCAGCATCCGTGGAGTTTGTCTGAATCGTTGTTGTTTTAGGCGTATTTTTTGAAACTGAATTTGCCCGAGTTGACGAATCTGTTTTCACTGATGTTTGAAGTGTCGAATTATCAATATTAGGGGAATTATCAGAGGCAATATATGTCTGGATGTCGGTTTTCTTTTCAAGAGCATTTACTGATTTTTCGATGTTCTTTATTTGCGGAGAATCAATGGTTTCAGCGACAAGTGTATCAGTATGTATGATATGAGCATACAATGTCTGGATTTTTGCTGTAGTAGCCTCAATAAGATCGGCAACAAGCGTTTTGACAGTCTCAGATACTTGGGTCAAGTATGATGAATTGTTATTTCCTGACAAGCCAGAGTAGACAATCGGGTCATATAATGATGGTTGAATATGTGTTTTAACAGTGGTAAATCCCTTTCCTGAAGGTTTCTCGAGTGCATAGCCTACGATATAGCTTTTCTGATGTGCTTTTTCAGCATACCCCTCATGAGTAGACACTGTTAGAGCATCTCCAGGCTTGATACTACCATCATTATATACTTTAATATTTAATTGACCGACAAGACCGATAAGAACATACTGGCTACTAGTATCTAATTCAGAGCCACCAATGAATCCTGGATTGTCTGAAATAGCTCCGAGTATATACTTAGAGGTAGTATTACAGGGAGCAACACCTTCATTCGAGTAACACATAAGCGATCCTGCAGAGAAGGAATCTTGATTATACGACGTTGTTAAATCCTTTTTAAAGTATTCTGCGAAGTCTGAACCGCTCGTAGCATAGCTGACTCCGCCATTTTGATTGCTATGTATCCGTCCCTGTATCCGAGAGATACCATTTTTAAAAATAACATAACTATTACCGGCTGAACCCTTTCCATCATAACCAAGTTGTACTTCGATACCATCAGCATTCTCACTTTTGTTCGTATTTTGAATTTTTGCTACGGTTAAATTGTCTTTGTCATTTTTTACGCTCAAATTTCCATCATTAATAGCCGTGTCACCGCCGACATCAAGTTTTGACTCAGGATTATCCTTGTTTATACCGACATTCCCATTAGGGGAAACGTCAATTGCTTGTGTTGATCCAGCTAATAATCGAATATGTGCAGAGTTTGTCGATTGGATTATCCTGTCAGCAATATTCGATGTGCTTAGAAGGTCATTTAGCATATTGGTATCTGCAGTGCCAGATCCCGAATTAGTTGTAGAAGTATCAACAGCTAGCCCCTGAGCAGTTAAAATGACTTTTTTTCGAGGCTGAATTTCCTGATTAGTTCCAACGGTTACTCCAAGCCATAATTCATACGAATTTGAGGTAAAAAGAGCCCCTGGGATTGGTTCACCACAGGCCCTTCCAATATCTACCTGCACACTCCCATCGATGAGCGGCTTAACTAAACAATTTGGGCCTGCAGCAGTGTCGTAGAGCGATTCTGCTGTGTTGGGACCTTGGTATAGTCTAAATCGCAGCGATGTTGAATCTTTAAGCGGTATGCCGAATTCATCTTTGAGCTCATCTTGGTAGTTTAAGATGTATGAAGTGCGTGTAGCAGCGCTCAGGGGATTTTGTTTCGTCACAATTGAGTTCAGTTGAACCGGTGAAACAGTTTGATTTGTTGATTGTATAAATATGTAGAGAAGTAGAACAATGGCTCCGGTAATGATAGGGAAGAAAATGTAGGCGTGTTTTACAAGAAAATGACTATTAGTATTATCATCTGAAGGTGGTTGTTTATACTGGGTTTTCTGACCTCGTAAAGTTGGAGGTTGAGTTGTATTCGATATGGGTTGTTGTGACGGTACTATATTTTTTTCGTTATCAAATACATCCTTTAATTGCTGATACTTAAAGAAGCTTAAATAGTTCTTATCGTAGGCCCAATCGAGAAATTGAGTGATGTCACGGATTGTCAGAGATGGATCATCAAAAAAAAGCTCTTTGTTAAAGATATGCTCAATATATTTCTCTGCAAGCTGGGTGTCGATATCGTCGAGAATTTTTTCCATAACTATATCAATATATAAACGAACGTGAAATTAGTAAATCAACTTTCTGAAAATTGTAAGAAATCTGATACTCGCCGTCGTGTTTCTGATGATGATTGAGTATCTCTTATAAATTGATTAAGCAATGTTATCAATGGAGAGTTCTGAGAGCGTTCTTGAGCCACTGGCATGGATTTGCTTACTAATTCTGAATATGCAGCTGGTGAAACACTAGTTTGGATTGAGGCTAGGAATTCAATAAATCTGTTAACAGCGGTTAATCGTCTTTTAATTGTAATTGTCGAAGTGTTGATTGACATCATTGATTGCTTATATTGGAAAATTATCTGCGGTGAAATATTCATTGATTCAAAATCATCAGCAAAATACATATTTATATATCCAAAGAAATGTCTGATGTCTGAAAGGTAGTTTTTTATCGTATTATGGCTATATTTTTTTCCCGCACGAAGGTAATCACCGAAATCATCGACCAATTTATACCGTTTATACACCATTTCCGACTCAAATAATTGATGAGAATCCATAAATACATGATAGTAAATTTGAAAGGAGCAATCAATAGGGAAATTTGATGTATTTTGATGTGGATAATTGCGTCATTTGTTATAAGTAAGATCGAATATATAAGCATCAATAATTATCCTATATATTATTACAATAATAAATAATTGAATTTCCGCATATCAAATATGTATATATTAATATATATAAGTATATCACAATATAGCTATTTCATTTTCACTTATAGTTCACATATTCGGCTTTTATACACTTGAATATTCTCATATTTTTGAAATGCAAGGTAACTTGACTCATGCTCATAATTTTCAGTTTCTTGAGAAATTATTTTTATAGGGTCGTTGAGTAATTATTTTGACTATTGCGTGAGGTTATGCTTAGCAAACTAATGGATTTTTTGCTTATTTTTTCTGTATGTCTTTTGGTTCCTTCTGGAGGCTTTTGTTTATATTCTTTACGGACGGCCTATTTATATTTTCCACAATGGGCTGCTCATTGCCTCAAATAATCTCTCCCTTTTACTATTTTACTATTAGGCTGTAACAGTATAGAAGTTGACCCAGATTATACTATTCATCAATTTTTATTCATTTATCCTTTGATGAAGCCTTGAAACATCAATTATATTAACTAATTAACGCCTGTACTTAATGATGTTGACAATAAATATTTCGTCTGGTACTTTTATAAATATAGTATATACGTTCGTTCATTTTAAAATAGTATTATATGCCAGTTAAAGAAAGAAAGCTAAAAATTCTACTTTTACTTTTCCTTGTTAAGGATACAACCTTTGATTATGTTGAACTCACTCCAGAACTTCTCTCGGCTTTTGATCTTACTCTAAATCAGAAGACAAAAGGCACTCTCTCATCAATGCTTAAGGAAGGTTTTGTCGAAAAGAATGATGGTCTGTACAAGTTAACAGACAAGGGTTTTTACGAGCTGAGTTTGTCATTTCCATTCTTCAGGTTTATTAGAGATGATTGGGATGGGGTATGGCGAATTATTTCATATGAAATTCCAGAATCAAAGAGGCATTTGAGGGATAGTTTACGCCGTGAAATGAGAGGATGGGGATTGGGCCCGTGGCATAGATCCTTCTGGGTAACAACACATCCGATTATACCTGCATTGAGGGATCTTGTATACGGTCGTGAGGAGGAGCAGTATATTCAATCATTCGAATCTACACACATGTTTGGTGATGTAGATGTGCTAGTAGAAAAAGTATGGGAGAAATCCGTACTAGAGAAACGATATAAAGAGCTGTTCAGAGTGTGGCATGGAATATTATCAAAGAATATAACCAAAGACGAGAAGTATAAACAGGTGCTTAATGAATATATTAAGTATGTGAAGGATGATCCGGGTTTGCCTATTAATTTAGTGGGGCGACAATGGATTGGACGTGAAGCTTTCGATATATATAAAGAAATGAGAGGTATTCTTCTTACTCCTCCGCAAACAAATCAGCCTGCACAACAGCAATAAGCTTTTTGCATTGACCCTCAAGACACTTTAGAGAAATTTAATTTTCCTATGGTAAAGTACCTGCATGAAATCTATCTGGTTTTTACTTAAAAATTACGGAATATCCTTCATGCTGCTGAGCATTTCAGCCGTAAGCCTATGTATGGCAGGGTATATGCTTTTGAAAGTTGAGGATTATGCCTCTGAGTCTCGCCTGAGTGTAAAAGAAAATACGCCAGGGTTAGAACACACTGTTAAAGATTCATATATTACCGTAGATATGAGCGGAGCAGTCAGGCAACCAGGCGCACTTCGGCTTAAAAGTGGCTCGAGGCTTTCTGAAGCCTTAAGACTGAGCGGGGGAGTGACTTCTGATGCCTCTCAGGAATTTATACAGCATATTATTAATCAAGCACAAATTTTGGCTGATGAACAAAAAATATATATCCCAACTGAAAAGGAGTTTGCTGAGGTTGCACAGCAAAGTAATGCATCTCAGCTCACTAATTCGACCCAAATAGGAGAAAATATCCCGTTACAATCAAATAGCATTACGGACGTATCAAATTTAATAAGTCTTAACTCTGCCTCAAGTTCACAGCTTGAGGAATTACCTGGCATCGGAGAAATTACTGCCGCAAAAATAATAGCATCCAGACCATTTTCAACATTGGACGAACTTGTCAGCAAGAAGGTGCTGAGTCAATCAGTATTAGATAAAATTCGAACCCAGGTAATGCTATGAATACTTCAACCTCTCATGCTTCTATCTTTACAGACGTGATTAATATCTATTTTCATGAGCCCTTCAGCTCATTGATGAATGGTATTTTATTCGGAGTCCCTATTAAGCTCGATGGAAGTTTTGTTATGGATCTCAAGCGAGTGGGATTGATGCACCTTGTTGTCCTTTCTGGAATGAATATAACGTTTCTTGCAGTAATTATTCAAAATGTGACCTCAATGCTTGGCAAACAGCTTTCGGTACTCATTTCAATCTTCACGATCATAGCATTTATCATATTCGTTGGACCGCAACCACCAATTGTTAGAGCAGGGATAACCGGAATTTTGGGTCTTGTAGCTGTAATATACGGACGTCGAAAATTGGCGCTTTACGCATTGTTTATTTCAGCCTGCCTTATTGCTCTGTTTAAGTTTGAGTGGATAACAACAGTGTCGTTTCAGCTATCTTTCGGTGCAACGCTTGGGATCATTCTTTTCGGTCCTCATGGTGAATCAAGCACTGGAGGAAATCGATTGCTATTGCTCATCAAGAATGACATTCATACATCATTAGCAGCTCAGGTTTTCACTGTTCCAATAATCTTTTTATATTTTAAACAAATATCGTTTATTGCTCCGATCTCTAATTTACTTGTAAGTTTCACGATCGCACCACTTATGATTTTTGGATTTATATGTGCACTGTGTGGTAAGGTGAGCCTGATTCTTGGCATGCCTGCTGCGCTCATCTCATACAGCATTTTATTTTACATCGTGAAGGTTGTTCGAGTGATCAGCAGCTTACCTGGCATATTTATGCAATTCTAAAATGGAAGATTCTATTGTTTCAAAAAAGACCTTATTCTACATTATCTTGTTGAGCGCCATTATTATTGCAGTATTATTTTTCCTGACGTATAAAAAACTCACGACTGTTGTTTTTTGTGATGTTGGACAGGGCGATGGTATATATATTCGAACTCAAATGGGTACAGATCTTCTTATCGATGCCGGACCAAACAATGCAATTCTTAATTGTCTCGGTGAGTACATGCCTTTCTATGATCATACAATTGAATACGCAATTTTGTCACATGCACATCTTGATCATTATGGGGGTTTTGAGGAAATTGCGAATCGATATTCTATTAAGGTTTTTTTCTATTCATATCTGCCAAATGTAGACCCATCATTTAATTATCTTGTAAAGAAGTTAAAGCGCAAGGGTGTTAATCTTATTGCATTAAATAATACGGACGTAGTAAATATTGATAATAGGACTCATATTAAGTTGATATGGCCAACACGACATTTTTTAAGCTCATTTGACGAAAAGAAAGACGACCTTAACGACACATCATTAACTGGTATTTTTTCGGTTGGTAATTTTGACATATTATTTACAGGTGATATTTCTCCAGACTCAATAGATAAAATACTGAGTTCAATGACTGAAACTGAATTGAACGCACTCAAAAATATTGAAATGCTCAAAGTTCCTCATCATGGATCAGTTAATGGATTAACTCCTGAATTCCTCGATAGGATAAATCCATATGTATCAATTGCATCGGTAGGGCAGAAAAATAAATTTAATCATCCTTCTCGGGAAACAGTTCAGCTCTTTAAACAGACTCATCGCACGCTTTTTACCACCGCTGAGCAGGGAACGATCGTGGTGAAAATTCACAATGGTTTATGGTCACTGAAAACATTTCGAAACTAAGATTTTAGCTGTGGTAGGATTGAGGTTCCGAAGTATTATCAGACTTAAGAAAAAGATATCTTCCGGCTGCAAACAAGCATGTTACCACAACCAAAAGTATAATGATCGTTGTCGGCACTGCTATAAATGTTGTTTGTGAGGTAATAATACGATCGCCGACATCAACAAACGCCGTCATCACATATCGACCAACAAAGAAGCCCTTGATTTCCTGACCATCCACAGTACTGAGCTTTTTTGAAGACCCAGCAAGCACATTTTCATCAACAAGCGGTATTCGTTTGTGTACACCTGGTCCGTCAACTGAAATATATCCATGGATTTTACCTTTATTTCGACCCGTGTTATTGACGACCAATTTAAAAGGAACTGGCTCCCTTGTATTAAAAAATCGTGATCGAGTATTAATTGAAAATTCACCAATTGATCCATCGTGTTCCAGGATACCATCAGCACTCACTGTAATGGCCAAAATGCTGCTGACGAATAATTTATGGGTAAGTGTTGCCATTCCCTCCGGGGTCCTTCCAATTTCGTGCGTTGTTGTTAGTGTGTAATAATAATCGCCATCTTCTATTTTTTCAGGCACGCGGATTTCTAGGATAATTTCCTTTCCTTTTTTTTCTGTAATGAAATATGGTTCATTTAATTTGACGTCTTTGTTTGTGAATTCAAACCTGATAGGGCCTTGAAGTTCTGTATCAATATTCGATTCTGGTTTTTTTGGGTCAAAATTATGAATGCTCGTTGAAAAGGCTTGGCTGTCGGCGATATTTGCTACAACAAATTTTATGCGTATGGTTTTTCCTGGCTGAGTAACAATTTCAGCATACGATGGATTGTGTGAAATACCTGTCGTTTGTGCATATAAGGCTTTGGGGAAGGAAAACGAGCACAAGATTAATATAAGGATAACGACCGTGTACTTTATGTTATTTATATTGTCAGTATGCATTTTTGTTTATATTTGCTAATAAGTTTAATAATCAGGAAAAACATATATGTTCATCACATCATTAAAAGTCCCATCAACAGTTTTATCTAACTTGGGCAAGGTGAATGTTTTTTTAAATCCATCACTAAAATCATTTTTCTGTTGAGTTATGTGCTCTTTATACAAGTCAAGACAACAACTCACATCAAGAAGTCGCTGGCCATCAATACTTCTGAATGTATCGCGTTGCTGCACAAATACTGAAAATCGTCCGTGCAGATCGTTATGAGCTTCAAAATGAACCTCTTCGCCAAACCCGACATGTAGGGGTGAAATTTTTCCGAGTATCAACCTGTTATACGCTTCATGTGGTAGGTGAGTTCGAAGTAAATATCCTTGACTATGAAAGGCGTTTAATTCATCATCGGTAAATTCGCCAGTCATAGTAGGTCCTTGAGCAGGTCCTTGAGCAAAAACAGGTGTCATTATGATAAAAAAACAAAGACATATATATATGATGGGGAATATCTTAGCGTGCCTCGGTGCTTTCATACGTTCATCATACACTATCATTTCCTTTCCAGATTACTTGTCTATATGATAAAATGTCTGGATGACACAGAAGAAGCCAGTTGTTAATCCTGTGTTTGGCATACGCGAAGAACTCAAAAGAGTCACATGGCCAACACGTGCAGAAGCAACGCAATTAACCGTCACTGTTATTGTTTTATCCTTGATTGTGGCGCTATTTGTCGGTATAATAGATTTCTCATTTGCCCAGATTTTAGGGCTATTGTAAAAGATAATTAAGTATATTAATTAATAACTATGTCTGACGATACGACAGCTCAAAACCTCGAAGATACAGTTGAAGAAACCACTGAAGAAGTGAAGGAAATTGCTGAATCACAGGAGAGCACCTCAGATAAAATCATTGACTCATCAAATGAGGATGAGGTTGAAGAAGAGAATCCAGACGAACCTGGAAGCTGGTATGTTGTTCATACACAATCAGGTTTTGAAATGAAAGCTACTGAAGCTCTACAACAGCGTATTAAGTCTCTTGGTTTCGAGGATAAAATTTTTGATATAATAGTCCCTCGTCGAGATGTTGTTTCCGTTAAGGGCGGAAAAAAGAGAAAAACCAAAGAAAAAGTATTCCCAGGTTATATTCTTGTTCGCATGATACTTGATAATGACTCATGGCTCGTCGTTCGAACAACACAGGGGATTACCGGATTTGTTGGAGCAGGTACAAAGCCGACACCAATTTCAGCGAAAGAGGTTAAAGCAATCATGAAATTCGTGAAGCAGGATCAGCCTCGATTCAAAGCGAAGTTTTCAGTTGGTGAAGCAGTAAAAATTTCGGACGGACCTTTTTCAGATTTTGTTGGTACGATCAACCACATGGATGAAGATAAAGGAAAAGTTACAGTACTTGTTTCAATATTTGGCCGTGAAACGCCAGTTGAACTCGACTTTTTACAGATCAATAAATTATAAAATCCTTAGGGAATACATTTACGGATAAACATGGCAAAGAAAATCAAATCAACATTTAAGATCAATTTACCAGCAGGTGGAGCAACACCAGCCCCTCCAGTTGGTCCGGTATTAGGTCAGCACGGCGTGCCGATCATGGATTTCGTTAAACAATATAACGATGCTACGGCAGATAAAAAAGGTCAGATTATTCCAGCGGTCGTTACCGTATATGAGGATAAATCATTCAGTTTTATTACAAAACTTCCGCCCGTGGCTTCAATGATCAAAAAGACATTGAACATAAATGCTGCCTCAGGCAAAGCCGGACGTGAATCAGCAGGTACACTTTCAAAAGATCAGGTACGAAAGATTGCTGAAGAAAAATTAGCAGATTTAAATGCTCACGATGTTGATGCTGCAATGAATATTATTGCCGGTACAGCTCGGTCAATGGGCGTACAAGTTGAAAAATAAATAAAAATCATGGGAAAAATCAGACTTAAAACTCTCGGCGAAGACGAAATGGAGAAACAACAGGCTGAAAAAGCTGAGCGTCGTCGTGAGGCTAAAAAAGCCAGGAAAGGCCAGGATGAAACCCATGAAGAAAGGGAAGAAGTTGTTGCTCCAGCAAGTGCAGTTGTAGCTACCGCAGCTGCAGCTGATGTGAAAGCAGAATCTGCGGCTGAAGCTCCAGTTGAGGCTGAAATCACTGAAAATGCCACAACGGGAGCCGCTCCATCAAAAAAATCAGATAAGAAAGCTGAAAAGAAAAGCGAAAAGTCAGGAAAAACAGCTTCAAAAAAAGGTAAAAATTATCTCGCCGCTCAGAAAAAAGTAGACTCATCCAAGAATTATTCCTTAACCGATGCGGTTAAGCTCGTTCAAGACATGGCGTTTGCTAAGTTTGACGAAACAGTCGAAGTGCACATCAATCTTAAAGAAGAAGGATTGAAAGGTGAGGTTACTTTACCACATGGTACCGGTCAGGAAGTTATCGTTGCAATTGCAGATGATAAAATTCTTGGCGAGCTTGATGGCGGTGCGATTAACTTCGATGTTCTTATTGCTAGCCCGGCATTTATGCCAAAGCTGGTGAAATATGCACGTGTTTTGGGGCCAAAGGGCTTAATGCCAAATCCAAAGAATGGAACTGTCAGTGAGAATCCTGAGCAAGCTGCAAAAAAATTCAAGTCAGGCGGTATTCACTACAAGAGCGAAGCTAAAGCTCCATTAATTCATCAGGCAGTTGGCAAGGTGTCTTTTAAGCCTGAACAACTTACTGAAAACGTTGGTGCTTTTGTTAAGGCTGTTGGAATGAAGAATATAACGGGTCTTTATGTTTCAGCAACAATGACCCCATCTGTTCGAGTATCTACAGAGTCTTTATCTTAAGTAGTTCTTTCTATCTTTCTAAGGAATCGGATATCCGCTAACTCGTGAAATTACCTGCTCATGGAGCTTTTTGATAGTCTTATTACCGGAAAGTTCACGAACTGCTTGTTTTATGTATGAGCGTCGTGCTTTCTGCTCTTCAGGAAGGTTATATCCTTTGATTAATTCAAGTACTTCAATCATCACTTTACCGATGAATTTCATGTCTGCTGTATTCATCCCGCGACTGGTTGCTGCTGCTGTTCCAAGTCTTATACCAGATGGGTAAAAAGGCGAGCCTTGTTCACCGGGGACGCTGTTTTTATTAAGGGTTAAGCCGACGAGGTCAAGTGCCTTTTCTGCGAAAACACCAGCACCAACACCGTGGCTCTTCGTCAAATCGACCAGGATCAGATGATTTTCAGAACGACCCGCAACAATTTGCACGCCTCCTTTGACGAGCGTTTCTGCGAGTACGCCGGCATTTTTAACAATATTTTTAGCATATGTTTTAAACGACGGTTGAGCTGCTTCGTATAATGCAACGGCAATTCCTGCAGTTGTGTTATCGTGTGGGCCTCCCTGTAAACCCGGGAACACTGCTTTGTTAATTTTTTTTGGCAGATCCGGGTCCTTTTTGATACCTTTGTCAGTAACCATAATCATTGCGCCTCTCGGGCCCCGAAGTGTTTTATGTGTGGTTGTTGTTACGATATGGACATGTGGAACAGGCGATGGGTGCGCTCCGCCTGCAATTAGGCCGGCAATATGCGCAATATCGGCAGCAAGATATGCACCAACTTCATCTGCAATCTGTGCAAACTTTTCATAGTGATATTGAATAGGGTGAGCAGTACCACCAACCCAAATCAATTTTGGCTTATGTTTTTTTACTAAAGCTCGAATTTCATCATAATCAAAGAGATCTTTGACCTTGGTTGTCGCGTTTTTGACGATAACGCCATACTGAACACTATTAAAGAAGATTGCTGTGGCTGAAACAGAATGACCATGTGTTAAATGACCACCGGCAAAAAGCGCCTGGCCTGTAACATGGTCGCCGGGTTTACACGTTGCTAAATATACTGCAAAGTTTGCTGGTGAACCAGAATATGGTTGAACGTTAACAAATGGGACGCTAAATAATTTTTTAGCCCGCTCCTGCGTGAGTATTTCTAATTCATCAACAACCTCATTGCCCCCATAATATCGTCCTTTTGGATATCCTTCTGAGTACTTATTGACGAAAACTGAGGATAAGACTTTACGGACGTGAGTTGATGCGTAGTTTTCTGAGGGGATGAGTTCGATACCTTTTTGCTGGCGTCTTTTTTCTTTGTTAACCAATGAATAAACGGCTGTATCTTTCATGCGAAAAAAATGCTCATTTCTAACCCAATTAAGGAGAGCAATTAATGCGTAACTATAGAGGAACGACATACGAAAGTCAAGATTATATTAATTGTAGGTTAAATAATGAACAAACTTTATTGCGAATGAGATATACTACAACGTATGAATTTGGAAGATAAATCAACAATTCTTAACTATGTTTCAGAAGGTCAGCGTGACCTTTTACATGTCGGCTTCCACGTTCGTAATCATGTTGATAAATATCAGGAAAATGGCTTTGATGATTATTCCTTTGTTGTTTTTCCATTTGCAAAAGCATATGAAGGTTTTCTGAAACAGGCATTTCTTGATATGCGCTTTATTAATGAAAAAGATTTTGGTTCGAAATTTTTTAGAATAGGCAAGGTTATGTCGCCAAACCTGGTCAAAAAAAATGGGGCACGTTCGATTTACAAAAAAATTTCAGATACATACTCAGTGCAATTGGCGGATAAAATCTGGGAAACATGGAAAACATCCCGAAATGAAGTATTTCATTATTTTCCACATAATATACGGTCGTTAACTTTAGAAGAAGCAGACCATTGCATCAAGCTGATTCTTGACACAATGGAAGAAATTATTTCAGTTTTAAAGGTATAATAAAATCATGAAAACGATTTTTTCAGGTATTCAGCCCTCCGGCGATCTCCATATTGGTAATTATATTGGCGCAATCAAGCAGTGGGTGGAAATGCAGCAAAATGCAGATGAACACGACCGCTATATTTTTATGATGGCCGATTTGCATACCGTTACGGTTCCGCAGGAGCAAGGTGCGTTAGAGAAAAATACACTTGAATTGACAGCTTGGTTTATTGCTGCCGGACTCGATCCTGAAAAGGTTATTCTATTTGTCCAATCACATAATTCAGATCATCCATATGCTGCATGGTTATTTGACTGTATTACACCAATGGGTTGGATGGAGCGAATGACACAATATAAAGATAAAAGTATGAAGCAAGGTGAACGGACGTCGGTTGGTTTGTTTCATTATCCAAATCTACAAGCAGCAGACATTTTGCTGTATGACACAAATCTTGTGCCTGTTGGAGAAGACCAGACACAACATATTGAGCTTGCTCGTGATGTTGCTAAAAAGTTTAATGCTCGTTTTGGGGATATTTTTACTGTGCCAACAATTCAGCTTCAGAAGCACGGTGCGCGTATCATGTCATTACAAAATCCGCTTGTCAAGATGAGCAAGTCTGATGAAAACAAGAACGGAATCATCAATCTGCTTGATTCAGCCGACATCATCCAAAGTAAAATTTCAAAAGCCGTCACCGATTCGGGAACCGACATTATTGCATCTGACGAAAAACCTGCAATCACAAACTTGCTCTCGATTTACTCAGCCTTTTCAGGTAAAGATATCCATGAGATTGAACAAACGTATGCTGGCAAATCATACAGCGATTTCAAAAAAGATCTTGCCGAGGTTGTCGTAAATATTGTTGTCCCAATGCAGGAAAAGTTTAGAGAGCAGATGAATCAGCGAGACTCAATTACATCGGTATTAAGACTCGGCGCAGAAAAGGCTCATGCTATTTCTTCACAAAAACTTCATGATGCCCGTAATGCTGTCGGGTTTTTAACGGTTTAATCAACTATGAATACAACATTTGACCCGCAATCCTACGAGGGGAAGTGGATGAAACAATGGGAGCAGGAAGGTGTATACAAAACGCCTGAGATAAAAGAAGGCGACGATAAAGCCTATACGCTTGTTATGTTTCCATA
>CAZKVU010000020.1:0-13811 GCA_964556475.1 uncultured Gammaproteobacteria bacterium
CAACTATAACGGATTACCGTTGAAACCGCTGCGCTTTTATAACGGATTACCGTTGGAACACTTTCATCATTATGCGGGATTACCCTTGCTATATTTGCGGTGTTATAATACATCCATGCGAAAAGTCCTACCCGTCACGATTATTGCGGCAGTGATTCTGTTTTTTGTAGCGGTCAATATTTTAGCCTCACAATTATATCCATCATTAATGTATAAAGTTCTGCAATTTAATGATCTTTCGTCCACAAAACAGTTTCTTGCGCATATTGAAGGAACTCCGTATTACGATGCACAATATGCTTATTTCAACAAGCTTTTTGATAATGCATTTGTCGCCGATGATATTCAGGCAGAGTTTAGTTTAAAGAGCGAGCTGGATCGACTTAATTCGTTACTCGATAAAAACAAGAATAATCCTCAAGTTCTCGCAGAAATTGCATTGCTTCATTATGATAAAGGAGACTTAACGCAAGCCCGCCAATACTATCAACAGGCAAAGGGGATCGATCCATGGCTCGATATCGACGAATTAGAGCGTATTAAGTAAATTTTGTTACAATGACTCCTATGATTAAGGACCATACTGCTATTCTTCGATCAAAAAAACAGCTTGCAAGGCATATTTGGAGCTTTGTATTTGACTTGCCGCCTGACGATGAAACAACTTTTGAAGCAGGGCAGTATATGATTCTGAGAGTTGGGACAAACTATCGTCAATATTCAATTGCAACGCCTCCATCGCAAAAGAATTCATTTGAATTAGTGGTGGAAATTTTAGAACATGGAGTTGGTTCGGATTTTCTCAAAAATTTAACGGAAGGTGGAGAGGCGCAATTTAAAGGCCCTGCAGGTGTATTTATTTTGCGCAATGTTCAGCCGCCCGTTGATAAAATCTTCCTCGCAACGGGAACCGGAATAGCACCTATCAAATCAATGATTCTGACGCATCTTCAGGAAAACAGACCGGGAAATCTACATTTATTTTTTGGCTTAAGAGTCCGGCAGGATGTTTATTTTGAACAGGAATTCACCGAATTATCTCAAAAATATCCGCAATTTTCGTTCAGCATTTGTTTGTCAAAAGAGCCGACACTCGAAGGGCTTGATAGATGTTTTATGCTTGGACGAGTCAATGTTGGTTTAGAAAGCTTATGGCAGAAGAGCGGTGTGAACAACTATGAATATTATATTTGTGGAAGTAAAACCGCTGTTGATTCTCTAAAAGATTATGTCATTGGAAAAGGTGCTCCAGCTGATAAAGTATTCTTTGAGCGATTTACTTTGTAAGCGCATACCTGTATTCTGAACATATGGTAAAAAAATTATGGATTTCACTCCTCATATCGTCCGTCGCAAGCATTTTTATTTTCGATCTTTTAACACTTTACAATGAATCGTTTGGTAACTTCGGTGTGTATGCGTGGATTCTTTCGTATTGTTTAATTGGTGCTTTTGCGATGAGGAGTCTTCTAAAGATTTTAAAGTACATCATTGAACATCAGACATATTTTTCACTTGTTTTACTAATGATCATTGTGATTATCATTGTCATGCATGCATTTAATATTAATAACGGAAGTTTAGAATCAACACAGCAAATCGGTTGCACAATTGAACAGCTCACAAAAAATGCAGACAAGGGCTTCAGACAATATTGTTTTATTGGATATCCGACTCGACAATATTTGATACCAGCATTACCTACATTTATTTTTGGCAGGTCATATAGCGCTATTAATATGGGTTATGCGATATATTCACTCGTAGGTGTTGTCATATTCACAAGCGGTCTTCTTATTTTTTTGAAGAAAAAAATTGATGCTGAAAAAGCAGATATAGCGACAGCATTCGGCCTGGCGAGCCTGTTACATTTATTTTTCTTTAGCCATATTTTGATGATGTTTGAGCAAAGTATTTTTCCACTGGCACTTGGTCTATCAGCAGCCGGTTTAGTTCTTGAATATTGTGTACATAAAAAAGGTGATTATTTAATTGCTTCAAGCATTATGCTCTTTCATCTTATTTTCGCATACACACCGGCGCTTGCGTTGTATGGACTGGGAGTTGTTGTGTTTTTATATTTCATGGTGCATCCCAAAACGCCTCGAAGGCATAGGCTGTTTTTATTGTTTGTAACGTCGGCTTCACTACTGAGTATGTATTTGTCGATGCGGTTTCGAGTAGACACTCAGCATATGGGAGAGGAAAGTCAATCGATGTTTTCAATTAAGAATCTGATCGATTTTCTCAGGGATTTTATATTGCGACATGACGTTATTTATTCAACGTGGTCATTTCATATCGTTTTTCTTATGAGTATTATTTTAAGTGTTATTGCTTTATTGGATTTTCGAAAATCACGAAAAGATGGGTGGAAGGTTTTTGTAATAATGGTTTGGATTGTTATAACGATATGTTACGGTGCTTTTGTTAGAGGGTATGTTCCAAGAAATCCAGCATTTGAAATTCATAGAAGTCTGGTAGTTATCCCAGTGCTAATACCATTAGTATTATATTTGCTTCTCCCGTTTTTAAAGCATATTTCAACAAAATTCCTATACATACTTCTTATTGTGTTCTTTGCAAATGGGCTTATGTATCACGCAGCGTATGTGAAAGATAAGGATAAATTTGCCTCACGTTTTGTGAACTTTCGTGAATTTGCGCGATATGCACGGTATATGAAATTTCTATCTTACACCGTAAAAGATTCACAGCAGGTTTTTACAGTTAATTTTGATACAGAAACGTCGAAGAATTTTCAGGCCATTGATACTGCACGCAAATACTATTATCCAAACGCCGCTTTTAAACTTCTTGATAATGACTGTTCGATTGAAGACACATACACAACAACAACGATATACGTTGCGAATCATGAACCAGTGTGCAAGAATATGAAGTTTCGGTACTTAGGAACCTTTATATTTAAAGATGAAAAACCATTACAAACATATCAGGTCTCAACATTGTAAAGGTATAACAGAAAAATGAACACAACTATGTTTAAAGACAAAAAAACATTAATAAGAAAAAGTGCACTCGTCTGTATTGTTTTTTTTGCATTATGTATCCGACTCTATAATGTGAAATGGGATCAGGGGACGCATATGCATCCTGATGAGCGCTTCCTCACGATGCTAACCGCTGATCTTACGATTCCTCAGTCAATTGGTGATTATTTAAACCCTGCTGTTTCAACCTTAAACCCCTATAACACAAAATATAATTTTTATGTCTATGGCACATTTCCGGTTACATTGAATAAGTTGGTTTCGCATGCTGTTAAAATGGATTCATATGATGGTTCACTTATCACTGGGCGAGTATTAAGCGCCATTGTCGATACAGGGACTTTGATTTTCGTTATCCTGATTGCGGGAATTTTTGTACGTCGATATACATTACCATGGTACTTTCAGCATTTTTCCGGTTTTTTTTATGCGATTACGGTTTTAGCAATCCAGCATGCACATTTTTTCACGGTTGATTCTTTTGCGACTTTTTTTGTGACAGGCGCGGTGTATGCAGCACTTTCATTTATGACGAGCAGTTCTCCTAAATTTCGACTTGGTTATATAATGATGATGGGTGTAATGATAGGGCTTGCTGGAGCTTCAAAGTCATCGAGTATTTTCGTAGCCCCACTACTTGTTTTTCTTGTTGTATATGGAGTTATGTGGGAAGGGAAAAACAAGGAGTCAAAAAAGTCGCGCTTGAGGAGTTTATTATATTTCGGTTTCTTTGCGGCTATTAGTGGTTATGCGGCGTTGAGGATTGGTGATCCTCGATTATTTGCAACTGCATCATGGTTTGACATGCATATCAATCCAAAATTTATTGATAATATCAAAAGCCTTCGAGATCTTACCAGGCCTGATTCTTTTTTCCCTCCGAATATCCAATGGATGAGTAAAAAACCGATTTTGTTCCCATTACAAAATATAGCTGTATTTGGTTTGGGACTACCTTTATTTGTTATGATGCTCTGGGGTTTATACAGCATGCTTCTCTCAAAGAAAAAAGTGCTCGTCGGCTTGGTAGTATGGATGATTGTTTTTTTCCTGTATCAAGGTTCACAATTTGTTACAACAACACGATATTTTTATATTCTGTATCCGCTTTTCGCGATATGCGCCGCATGGGGATGGATTGATTTGTCGACTCGATTCAAAGCTGTGTCAAAAAGGACCCGAAATATGGCTGCGATACTAGCAATTCTCGCAATTGGTTTCTGGCCAGCATGCTTTATGGCCATATACTCCCGTCCCCATAGTAGAGTTTCTGCCTCTGAGTGGATCTACAATAATATCCCCGCAGGATCGTATCTTACTTCGGAGTACTGGGATGATGCACTACCACTTTTACTCCCGAATTATCCGATAGGTACCTATCAAGGTGAACAAATGCCTGTTTTTGCTGATGATAATGATGACAAATGGAGAGATATGAATAGGATTCTTGCGAGAGCAGATTATTATATTCTGTCGAGCAATCGTGCTTATGGGAGCTTAATGCCGCTGCAGCAGAGATTTCCTCGAATAACTGCCTTTTATAATGAATTATTCTCTGGACAAGGGAATTTTGAACTCGTTGCTGAAATAACATCGTATCCAACTATACCTTTCACGAACATTTCATTTAATGATCAGTGGTCTGATGAGGCATTTACCGTATATGATCATCCTCGTGTACTGATTTACAAAAAGAAAGCAGGAAGATAATAGTTAGCCCGTTTCTTATTTTTTCTTCCTTGCCATGATAGCAAGATTCATCGAGACTTTAATTGGAAGAATAGGATCGAGTATTTTTGATGGGAGTCGCATTATTGAAGCAAGCATTTTTGATAAAGGTTTTGTTTGATTGAAATTAAACCTATCAAATCCTGAAGCCCCAAATCGTTCGACAAGATTTTTGCCAATTGCGTATAAAAAGAAATGGGAAAACGGCCAGCACCATCTGACAAATTCCTGCGAATCTTCAATAGAAAATCCAGCCTTTTTAATCTTTGTATGTAATTCTTCTTGTGTGTAAAGTCGGACATGATCTGCCCAGATGCCAGCAAGCCACCAAATATCTTTATGAATATGAGTATTGAAAAAGCGCATTAAAATCCAGTTAAGCGGGTCCCACAAGAAAGGAAAATGTTGATTGGGAACTGATGCGAGTAAGACTCCACCTGGTTTAAGAACCCGATATATTTCGTGCATAGCGCCTGAATCATCATCAAGATGCTCAAAAATTTCAGAGCACACAACTGCATCGAGCGCATTATCCTTGAATGGCAGTTTGTAAATAGAACCAACTTTCACTTCCACATTTGAACTCGTCTTTGCAACAGCCTGAGCTCGTTGCACATACTCTTTGTTAATATCAATGCCAACAATTTTTTTCGTAGTCGGGATCATGCTGATGAGTTTGACATAATATCCTCGCCCACAACCAGCATCAAGTATCTGTGCAGGCTCTTCTTCAATTAAGTGGTTGATAATAAACGCTGACCGCATGGCAAATGCAGGGTCAACTTCCTGGCTGAAAATGGCGTTAAAGTTTGGTTGGGAATGTTTCATATGTTTTGAAGAATTTTTCGACTGCTGGGTAGTTTTTTTCATAATAATTTGTATCTTTTTCGTGATTATGTATAAGGGTAATAATACCATGCACAAGGCTCATGTGGTCCTCAGTGTGAACGATCTCGCCATAGCCGGTTTCCTGAACAAGCATTCGCGCGCCAGGAATATTGGTACAGACTGTCGGAACATGCTGAATTACTGCTTCAATTTGTGTTGTGGGGAAACAGTCTGTTCGCGATGAAATAACAAATGTCTCCAATGATGAATAGAATAATCGATAGTCACCTTGATCAAGAAGCCCAAGAAATGTTACATGATCTTTTACGTGTTCGATGAGCGGTTTAACATAGTCATAAAAAGGTTCATAATCGATTGTTGTTTTTCCTGCAAAGACAAAATGTGCGTTTGGGATTGTTTTTACAACTTCTGGGATTGCTCGTAATAAAACGTCATATGCTTTTTCTTCAACAAAACGACCCGCAAACCCGATAAGTAGGTAATTTTTTTGGAGATTTTCAATTGTATGTTTGAATTGTTCAGATGCAAGCTCGCTCGAAAGTTGATAGCGTGGAATATATGCCCTAAACTTTTTCATACTATACTTCATAACGCGTGAATTCTTAGCGTAGTCAGCAGTGTATGTAGAAACAATATTCGCCATCAGCATTGATGGTAAAGTAAGACAATCAAAGATAAGCTGAATCATAGTGTTCGCAAAACGATTGCCAGTTAATTTTGGCAATGTCAGGTCACCTTGATGATAGATAATGCACTGCTTTCCAAACAATCGTGCAAGTATTGTTAGGAACAAAATATTGCTGTTTGGAGAATTGATGACGACGATATCAAAGTTGCGAACGCGTTTAATGAATTCTGCAAGAATCGAAAATGAGTAATGAGTCCGACTAATGCGGAACTGATACGGCGACCGAATAATATGAAGTCCTTGATATTCTTCATGGAGGGGATTTTTAGAATCGAATTGGGTTGTGAGAACAGTTACATCATAGCCCTGTTTTATTAAATTCTCACCGACATAGGAGAATGTTTTTGCTATACCTGTCCAATGGGGATAAAAATACTCGGTTGCTAAGAGGGCTTTTTTTTGGGCTGATTCGCTCTTCATTTCACTGTGCATGTTACTGTTCTGCGGCATAATATCAGCGTTTACCAATGTATGAATTGATTTCTTCAAGCGCTTTGCTCAAACTAGGCACTTTATAGGTATAATCAATTTTTTTATCGAAAATGTTATACACCCAGTATGTTCGAGTATTTGTATTTCTGGATAAGTGTTTGACAATGTCCCAATTATCTTCAACAAAAATATCAAGACCAAGTTTTTTTATCGTTTCTTCTTTGTATAAATGTGGCTGATTATATTTTGTGTTATAGATAATATCGGTAAAAATATTTTCTTTATTAAGTATTTTCATCCAACGATCAATATCTGGTTTCATAAAACCAAATCGCGCAGTAACAACATATGCGTCAATTTTTTTTTCATCAACAAGCCGCTGAATTTCATGCCACCCTCCTGCAGGAAATATGCTTGATAGATGCAAAAAACTCCAGAACATTTCTTCAGGTTTTGTTCGAGGAATGTAGAAAGATTGTTCTCTTTTTGGAATGAAAGCATGCTTGAATGATTTAACAAACGGTCGAATAATGCGCGCCGGATTGTAGAGGAGAACACCATCTAAATCAAAACCAACTTTTACCATATTAGATTTTTTCTAAAACACGAATGCCTAATAAATTGAGCCCATTTTTCATTATTCTTGCAACATGCTGAGCAATACAAATCCGAGCATTTCGGAGTTCGACATTTTCTTCTTTTAGGATAGAGCGTTTTTCATACAAAGTGTTAAATGTTTGAGCAAGTTGATATAGATATGTGCACAAAATATGCGGACTCATACTATTTGCGGATTCTGTGATCGCTTCATCAAAGAGATTGAGTTTTCGTAGAACCATCATGTCTTCTGATGTGAGAAGTTGCGCATTTTCATTGCTAATACTTTTTCCAGAAACACTTTCCAAAGTACCAACCATACTGAAAATCCGCGAGTATACATATTGTAAATATGGCCCGGAATTTCCTTGCAATGAAATTGATTCTTGTACATCAAATGAAATATTTTTTCGTGCTTCAACTTTGAGGAATGAATATTTTACTGCGCCGACAGCAAGGACTTCAGCAGTTTCTTCCGGGACGTTATATTCCTCCTGGATTTTTTTACGAGTGTCGTTAAGCAAGCCAACCCCGGGCATAACATTTCCTTTTCGTGAAGACATTTTGCCATCCTTCAAATCAACAAATCCATATGCGAAATGCAATTGTTTGTTTTCGAATTTTTCTGGATCAATAAGCGCTTCGGCTTTAAAGGTTGTCTGGAAAAAGCTTTTCTGTTCAGGCCCGACTACATGAATACATTGATCAACATGACCAAATTCGGTAAATTCGAGTTCTGCTAATCCAAGCTCTTTTCCTTCATAGGTTGGCAATCCGAGTTTGTTAACAAACACGCGGGTATCAACGCCGTGCTGTGTTCCGTCAAGAATAATAGCACCGTCATCTTTTGTAAGAATGCCATCGCTCACTGCTTTATGTGCAATTTCTAAGCCACGATCTGCAACTTCGCTTTCAAAAAATAATCGCTTAAACGATGTATCGACTCGCTGATAAATGCTGTCAAAATAATCTAAACTCCATTGTCGGGTTTCTTTCCAGAGTGGTTCAACCGCAGGATCATGTTCGTAAATCTGTCGATTGATTGTATGTATGTGCTCCTTTGCTTGATCGTCTGATTCGTATGCGGTGTTTCCTTCTGCATATGCCTTACCTAAGTAGGCAATCTTGTCATCAAGCGGCATATTTTTTATTGTGTCTGATTTAAGATCAATGTTATTTTTTTGGAGAATATAGAGGCACTTTGCAATATGTAGACCAACATCTCCCTGATAATTAACTCGGGTTATCTCGTGGTTTTGTGATTCAAAAAGTCTACAAAGTGACTCGCCCAGAGTAATATTCCTCAGATGCCCGATGTGGAACATTTTGTGAGTATTAGGGTGTGCGAATTCGACAACAATATGTTTTTTTATTGATGATGATGACTCTGCATGATCGGTGTCATGTGTAAGATACTTCAGTAGCTCATCTCGAGAAATAAACAGATTGATGAAATTTCCAACAACATCGACTTTTTCAAAAAAATTATTGTGACGGAGTTGTTCGGCTAATGATTCAGCGGTGATTTCTGGTTTGTGCGCTTGAATTTGTTGAACATTGATAGCAATATCGCCAAATTGATCGTGTTTTGGTGTCATAAGAGGGATCGTATCAACACCTGTTACATCAGCAATAATTTTTGATATTGTATCTTTCAACATGGCACTATTGTATCAAAATCAATGCACGATTTACATTGACATGACAAAGAAATCAGCGGGGATTTGTGGATATGAAACAAAGAGCTGTGATGTTTTTTGGACGCCGCTTGCTGTTTCAGCGGTTGAAACGATGGTTCTACCTTGAACAGGCCAGTTACCGCCAGCTTCGCGGGTTAATCTGAAAGTTGCTCCTCCGAATGCATCGTTCGTTGCAATAACGCGTATAAAGAGTAACTGGAAAGTGCCCATTGATAGTGAGGCGTCAAATGTTGTTGTGTTGGTAGAGGAACCGGTTGTTGCAATAGAACATGGATCAATAATGCGGCGTTGAACAACGCCTGTCGTTGTACTCATAGACGTTAATTCAACTGCCATTTCGTTTGTACCTCCACAGTCATTGCTCGACGGGGTAAGTCGTGAAATGTGAAAGGCGCTGGAATAGGTTCCGGTGATTGTTTCGGTTGCTTCGTCATAGCCGCTTGCATAAAAAGTGTATTGCTGATCTTTTGGAATAACCGGTGTATCAAATGTGGTGGCTGAAGATGTGCTTTCAACAGCTTGGCCGCTGATGTCAGTACCCGAACGGAATAAATTTGAGAAACCTGAACCAGTTATGTCGGTGCCAGATTCAATCGCAGCATCAATACCTGCGTCTGCAGCAGCCTCGGCACGTTTATTATCTTCTTCAAGTTTTGCTGTTTGAGTGTCCTTGACAGTGTTTTCAACAAGAGACAGTCCGACAGTTAAAAGTACGCTTGCAACAAGAACAAGAATAAGGAGCACCTGGCCGGATTGAGATTGTGAGCGGAAATATGTAACACTTTTTTTATTCATCATATTTATGATACCACTTTTATATTATGTACTTGATCGACTAAATGTTCTGGTTGAGAACAAATTCCATAACGGCATATATTGATTTACAAAATCAAAGGTAAAGTAGCAGGTTGGCTTTGTTGAATCAGTTCGTTTGCGCTTTGCCAAGCAATCAACATCATTAAGTGAAATGACATTGCCGTTCATTTTAAGTGAATTTGTGGTAGTTGCTCCTTGAGCGATATCTGATGCAAAATCAAATCTGTTTGCAATAAAAATACCGTTCATTTCACTAATGGTTGATTTAATATTGATTGTTCCGTCAACGATGATTGCCATTGCAGCATTCGGCGGATTAAATTGATTAGCTAGATCGAAATTAAGATCTCCATTATCAATCAGGAGGACAAAGGGTGCTTTACCCTGCATACCATTATTATCGATTTCATAAATTGTTTGCTGTCCATTAATATAATTGACTTTGTTGGTTTGAACATCTTCAGGATCAGAAATAGTCACTGTTTCTTTGCGAGCTCGCATGTATTGAATGAATGTATCAGGTGTAAATTCACCGGTATAGTTGTATGCTGCATTACCGTATGACCATCGAGGATAGTTTGCAACACCATTCCCTAAGCTGATGTTACCCTTTACTGAAAGTAAGCCGCTTAAATTAATAGTATGACAGTTGTATGAATTAGCCGGATTAGAACACGGACCCGTGTCTGAGACATCATATGCTGCTGCATTAGTTGGAATTGGATTTGAGAGTGCAGCTTTGTCATTATATGACGTGTCCTTTGTTTTAAGCCAGGCGTTTGACGTATTAGGAGCTTGGCAGCAGACCATACCAGGGAGACAGGATTGGCCGTCGGCGTTACCTGCCGTAGTCCCAAAGCCTCCCTTTAGGTTCGTAGCTGCTGAGGAACTAATCGAGCAACCTGCATTTACAAATGATGAGCTTGTAGTATTGCATGCGCATGGGTGGGAACATACGAGTGGAGTTATACAAAGATACACACCTGTTGGTGTTGGAGATGCTGTGGGAAGCGGAGTAGGTGTGTTACCAGGATTTCCGCCGCTCTGACAAACGACATTAAACCGTTTTACGCATATCTGTCCTCCACAGTTCATGACAGCATCATAGCTGCCAGGATAATTATATCGATGGGCCAAAGGGAATTGTGTGGGACCAGGATTGAAAGTATCAGAACCACCGTCTCCCCATGTTATTGTACCAGCTGCATTCGAGGTTACAGTAAAAGATGTTGTGCCTGAATATTTTGGACATTGAGGTGTTCCATTTACACTAATATTACAACTACTATCACAGCTCCCTGATACTACGGGTGGTTTGCAGCTTGTACCACATTGCAAGGTTGTTCCACATAAGTTTTGGCCCTCCTCCATCCAAGTCTGACTCGCGTTCCACGTCTTAGTAGGCACAGTTTCTAACACTGAATATCGTTGTATTTCGCCAGCCCACATAACAACCTCAGGATCAGTTTCGGGGATAATTGTATTGTCATAGACATAGTTATCATTACCAGCAATAGGAATAGCGTTGCCTGGGGTAGCAGCTATTTTGACCTCTTTATCGTCTGGGCCATATTGTGTTTGGAGTTGACATGTTAAACTTGTGGTTCCGCCTCCGCCCATGCCTTGCGCCTGGACTGCAGAATATTTATTCTGCAAAAAAATAGTAAGTAAGAAAATCAAGATTAAACTACCGCATAAAATAGTGAGATATTTTTTTAGCATGCCTACTTATATATATACCTGAGGCATTAAGGAAAAACAAGAGAGAAGCTTATCTGGTGTATGATCGCTGCACTGATCGATGAGGCACGGTTCCAATCGGATATGCGCGGCGACTGGGGGATGTATCAGATATTTTTGGTCTAAACTGCGAGCGATCGAAAAGTGGCATTGTTAAGACTGGTATTTGTTTCGATTTTTCACTGTTTGCTTGAGAACTTGTTCCATCATCACTTTTGTCGAAAGTCAAAGCAGCTTCAATGGTTCTTGTGACGTCGTCCGGGTAGAAATCGAGATTACCATCAGGTTGAGAAGGTCCTCGGTAGAGAGAACGTACATTTCCTCCTGGAGCCCGCCAGAAATCCATGCCGAATCGAACACCTGTTTGGTCATATGCTTCTCGAGCGGCGTTAATGATTGTCAGGTAATAATCCTTCGTTGCTTGTTGTCCTTTTTCAGTGTCGCTTACAGCCATCCCCGCCACAAAACGTAATTCTATGTATGGGTCGTCAGGTCTTAACTCTTTTACACGTTGTGCAAGTTGAACTAAATAGGGGCGAATGTATTTCATTTTTTCTGGATTTCCGAAAACACCTGCATTATATTCAAAAAAAGGTAATGCAAGGGCATCGACATCAGGATTATTTTCTAGATAGGTACCAAGTGCTGATACATTGTAATAATCTCCTTGATTCATCATTGAAGATGAGTCTTGAAGAGGAACCATCGCTATTGTTTGGATATCATTGCGCTGCATTGGCATATCGGGGTACTTAGATGCTGCTATCTGGCTACAAACTGCAATTGTCGATCGAACTAATGTTTGAAATCGTCCCCGGAAAACAAATTCATCTTTTGAGCCTGCGCCAGCATATTTTTTTGACCAGAAAAAGGGGTTTTGATTTGCATCTTCCTGAGCAGTGAATTCAATTCTCAATGTAGGTTTTTCACCCCTTTTAAATGCAGCATACATGACATCAACAGCTCTTTCGGCTTGCTGTTCAAAGAGTGTGTCTACAGCTTCCTGATCGTATGAATCTGGGGTGATAAGACATTCTCCCCGCGGTGGACATTTTGGACCTAACATAGCACCATCGCCGATGTCAGCAATTGGATGAAAAACAGCATCGGGCATGCTCCCTGTTGCATCGGCCAGCGCTTCGGCTTGTTCAAGTGGGGAAGGCAAGACCATATTAAATGAAGTTTCCATATTTCTTTCAACAGGTGGATCCATGATAAGATCATTTACTTGATTTAAGAGCCCTCTGGTCACTTCAGCATCACGAGCAGGATGACCCCAAGCATCAAGGTTATAATAAAGTATTTCAAGACCGCCAATTGCTGGTTGTGGCTGGTCGAGTAATGTCATCCATTGTTTACCAGTTTTTGGATCAATGAGTTTGTCTCTTAACCTGTTATCGAGATCGTAAAGCGGCCTACCGGCAAGGTTCATATCAGCTGGACGTTCAAATGTCATGGTTCCCTCGCCGTGATTTTGACCTGGTGGCACAATGAGCATTGGTCTAACTTTCGCCGAAATTCCAGCAGCATTTAGTTTTCTGACATTAAAAGGACCAGCATTATGAGCGTTTTCCCCGGCTCCGATCGTAACGAATAATTCATCAAATTCATTGTCTGGTGCTCCTTCCACAATGTTGACTGCCATTGCATCTGATATTTTCCCTAGGGATTGACGAGTTGTTTCTGTAACTTGACGTTCGTCATTTGGGCGTGTTGATCGAGCGCCTTCATTGATAACGAGAACTAGTTGCCCGCCATCGTTAGTAATAATTATTCTTTCATGTTCGATAGTATCATTTCTTTCATATGAGATCCCGCGTCCGATATATAACCCTGCCTGATTTTGCAAGAACATATCAGCTTGTGCTGTGACCATCATAGCACCACCGGGTGTTAATAGTTCATCAAATTTTGCTGGTGGGTAGAGCAAGCCCCGTTCGTAATTGCGTATTGTATGGTAGGGCTTACCGTCATTTGTGTCATTATCCGGAATCGGAAACGTATCACTTATCTCGATATTTGCTGAGCATCCTTCAGATAGTTCAAAATCTCGATCGCCTAATTCCATGTTGCCATCTGTTGTAAATCGACATATTTCATTACCATCTTTATCTCGGTAAATAAATGCATCAATCGGTTTTCCGTGTTCGTCTAGTAATGATCCTGCATATGGAAAAGGGCCTTCGGTATGTGCGAATAGACTTCTGCTGTCAGGAGAATTATTAAATCCTTTTCCATTAACATAAA
>CAZKVU010000021.1:0-10263 GCA_964556475.1 uncultured Gammaproteobacteria bacterium
AATTGATTTTAAGTAATTCCCTACTTGGTTTGATAG
This sequence comes from uncultured Gammaproteobacteria bacterium, assembly GCA_964556475.1. Taxonomy (GTDB): domain Bacteria; phylum Patescibacteriota; class Microgenomatia; order UBA1406; family HO2-37-13b; genus CAZKVU01. The sequence continues at coordinate 37 of CAZKVU010000021.1, forward strand.
CTCCTCTATTTCCTCAAAGGTATACTTTTTTTCAGTTCCCTCATCGTCCTCATAATATAATGCTACTTTGTTTCGTCTAAAAGAATATGCATTTTTTGTAATCGCGTTGTATGCTGCATTAATCTTGCCATGTTCAAACCATACAAGATCCTGGACATACTTATCATAACTAAACGTTTTGTTGACGGCCTCGTAATTCTTAAGTTGTGAAGTATTTTTTAATGAAGGATCTTTTTCAATGAGTTTTGTCTTCATAGATTCATGATAGGAAAGATAGTGTGTTATGTCAATTGAAATATTTACATCGAGTATGTATCCTTAACACTATGTATGATTTAGTTGTATTTGGCGATATAACCATCGATCTTTATTACAAAGGGAGAGATCTAACACATGACAAAGAGCGTTTTCACCTTGCGTATGGGGGTAAATATTATGCAGAAGAATTTCATCAGACCATTGGTGGAAGCGGTGGCAATGTTGCTATTAATGGCTCATTTCTCGGCTTGAATACAGCTGTCGTTTCTAAAGTTGGCGAAACAGGTCTTAAGAATGTTATTATCCAGTATCTTGTTAAGAAAAATGTTTCTACCGAATTCCTTATTTTTGATAAAACATACACGAGTGTTTCAACTATATTATTGGGCGAAGATGGCGAGAGAACTATTATTAAGTATAGTGATGAGAAAAAAAGCTTTCCGCTTAACCCAACAGCCGTAGATCGCATAAAGAAGGCAGGGATCATTTTTATGGGTAATTTGCACGATATTTCGCTATCTGATAGAGTCTCTACGCTCAAGAGTATTGATACGCCTGAAAATATCATCGCGCTCAATCTTGGAGCTCAGGATTGTGAACTAAAGGTCGATAAAATGAAACCGCTACTTGAATTTGTTGATATGCTTTTTGTAAATCGATATGAGTTTTCGTTGCTTATCGGGAAAAAGCCTGAAACTCTGAATCTTAAAGATAACCAGCTGAAGAATTTAAAGCTCGATCTGGATATGCTCGTTATAACTGATAGCACACATGGAAGCTATGCATATACAAAGGACTCTGTTTATTTCGAACCTGCAGCCAAGATTAAGAATATTATAGACGCTACAGGGGCTGGAGATTCATTTACCAGTGCATTCCTGGCTCAATATAAGAGAACACAAAACATTCAAACATCACTTCAATCTGGGACAGAGAATGCCGCTCGAGTGCTTAAAAAGATTGGAGCTCACTAATACCTTCGACAAGGTTTCGACCTGTCATATCAATTGGTTTTGGTATACCGAGTAAAAATAATACTGTTGGCGCAACGTCTCCTAGGATTCCTGGTTCAAGCTCAAGCGGTTTATCCTTAACTCTTGGGTCAACAACAACGAACGGGACCGGATTATTTGTATGCTCGGTTGACACACTACCGGTAGTGGGATTAACCATTTCTTCAACGTTGCCATGGTCGGCAGTAATAAGCATTGTGTAGTCGTGCTGCAGTGTGGTATCGATTATAGGCTTTAGACATTCATCAAGAACCTTAATTGCCTGCAAGCAGCCTTCGAAATTACCTGTATGACCAAGCATATCTGCATTCGCATAATTAACCACAATGAGTTTATATTGCTCGGACGAGATTGCATTAACGAGTTTTTCAGTTATCTCATGAGCTGACATTTCAGGTTTAAGATCATATGTTGGCACTGATGGAGATGGAACAATATCGCGTACTTCCCCATCATAAACTGTATCGTGCATACCGTTGAAATAGATCGTAACAAATCTTTCTTTTTCACTTTCTGCTAGTCTAAGCTGCTTAAGTCCTTTTTTTGCTACAACTTCACCAAGTGAATTATCTATTGAAATTGAAGGGAAAGCTACTTTGACCGGGAGACCTTTTTCATATTCGGTCATAGTTACGAACACAAGATTTTGTATGATCTTTTTACGCTTAAATGTTGTGACTTCCTGAGATTTGTTATCAGTATTTTGGATATTTTTTTGATCGGATGTTTGATATTTTCTATGAAATTCAAGCCTTTCAAAATTATTAAGCACGAATGCCTTTGTTAGTTCTCGCGGTCTGTCGATCCTAAAATTATAGAAAATAACCGAATCATTGTCCTGAATAAGACACACAGGTTTTCCGCTTTGGTCAACAATATTCGTAGGCTCAATAAATTCATCAAAAATATTATTCTTATACGCCTGTTCAACAGCATCTTGCCATGATTGTGCTTTTGCGCCCTCTCCCAGTGTCAGCATGTTATATGCTTTTTCTATCCTGTCCCAGCGATTATCTCTGTCCATACCATAAAACCGACCCATAACACTTGCAATTTTCCCAACACCTATTTCATGCATTTTTTCTTCAAGCTCAGTCAAATACTCCTTGATTTTCTGAGGGGGCGAATCGCGCCCATCACCAATAACATGCACATACACATTGGTCATGTTTTGCTCCTTCATGAGATTGAGAAGCGCATAAAGATGATCCTTATGCGAATGAATGGAGCCTTGTCCAAGAAGACCAATTAAGTGAATAGCACTTCGCTGCACCTCGACATGTTTCGTTGCTTCTAAAAATGCCTGATTCATATAAAAACTTCCGTCAGCAATGCTGAGGTTAATCCGTGGAAGGCTTTGAAAAACAATTCTACCTGCGGTTATATTTAAATGTCCAACTTCAGTACTTCCAGCTTCATTTTTAGGTAATCCAACAGATTCCCCGGAAGCAGTAAGCAGCGTATGAGGATATGTTTTTTGAAGATCCTTAAAATTTTGAGGATCAGCTACAAAGAAAGCATTACCAGGTCCAGGCAGAGAAAGTCCTAATCCGTCAAAAATAACTAACACAACGCCATTCATTATATGAAGTATATAAAAAGCAGAAACTACGATCAAGATATAACCTATTTTTGAAGAAGCTCGGAATCTATCTGAAGGAGCCTATTATACTTTGCGACACGTTCGCCGCGGTAAGGTGATCCAAATTTAACAAAATCTGCCTGAACGCCAACGGCAAGGTCTACTATAAAATCATCAAGTGTCTCGTTCATACGTTGAGAAACCATTATTTTTAAGCCGGCCTTACGAACAAGAGCTATAAGCGTAAATAATTCTGTCATTGTCGCCACTTGGTTTAGTTTAAAAGTTATGACATTGCATGCATTCATACTGAGAATTTTATCGAGCCTCTTTTTATTTCCACCTACAACATCGTCACCAATAACATAGACATGGTCACCAATTTCCTTTGTTAAAGCCTGCCAGCTTATCAAATCCTCGGAATGAAGAGGGTCTTCAAGAACAAGTGTTGTGTACTGCTCCGCTATTTCAAGAATAAAAGCAATATAATCCTTCGAATCAAGAGATGAAGGTTTATCTCGTAATGCATACTTTCTGTCCTTGAAAAAATTATCCGCAGCAAAGTCTATGCCGGTGAATATATCAAGACCCATTTTGAGTTTTTTGCCAAGAGCCAGTTCCGTAATAGTATCAAGGGCCTCGACATTAGTTGGCAGGACAGGCATATAACCACCTTCATCAGATGTAGGAACAATAATATTCTTCTGCTGAAAGAGTGCAAGGAGGCCAGAATGAAAGCTCTGCGCAAGTTCCAATGATTGAGGGAATAAGGTTGAGCTTGAGGCGATTATATGAATCTCCTGGAAGTTTAGATTATTTGAACCATGTAGTGCCCCATTAATCATGTTGTACATAGGTGACGGTATTGATTGAAGGTTAATCTTCACATCGTATGATTTATTAAGTATCTGATTAATAAATTGATAGAGGGGTACCTTTGCCTCGAGAGCCTGCGCCTTTAATAAAAGTATGGAAATACATTGAAGCGTGTTAACACCTAGTTTGGTGTGCTTTTCAGTACCGTCCGCTTTTAAAAGCCAGGCGTCGATATCTTCACGCTGAGAGATATCAACACCAATTAATTTAGGTGCAATAGCATTGGTAATATACGAACACGCTGTAAGAACGCCCTTTCCTCCATATCTTGCTGGGTCATTATCGCGAAGCTCAACACCTTCAAAATTTCCAACAGAAGTACCAGATGGAATTTGAGCATAAGCTACAACACCAGAATTCAGCTCAATTCTTCCCTCGATTGTTGGGATGCCTTGAGAATTAAGCCGTTCACGAGCAATTAAGTTTTTGATTTGCCCCATAGCTTCTTCTCAAGTGTATAAACAAGTAATCGAGTGCGATCAACAGCGTCAGGGTTAAGTGATAAACTTGTTGCGCCCCACCTTACCAACATCTGTGCGAGATCAGGGTAATCAGAGGGAGCCTGTCCACAAACAGAAACTGTAACGCCACTCCTACGGGCTAATTTAACTATTCGTTCCAATGCCCATAGAACAGCCGGATTCATTTCTGAATAGAGGTGTGCAACTTGACTATTATCCCGATCCACACCCATAATAAGCATTGTTAAATCATTGGTACCTATTGAGATACCATCTATACCGAGTTTAATAAACTCCTCTAGCATAATGACCGTCGAAGGGACTTCTACCATAATCCAAAGCTTAAAAGATGGCTCATCATCTAAACCGTGCTCCTGGAGAATTGTCTTGATTTCCATTAATTCAAGCGGCGTACGGATGAATGGAATCATGAGGTGTAGATTTCTATAGCCTTTTGCTCGAATATTCTTAATTGCCTCCAGCTCCATGTCAAATACATCCTTCCACTCGATATAGCGAGAAGCACCGCGAAAGCCGATCATTGGATTTTCTTCATGATTCTCGAATTCGTCTCCTCCTTTAAGGTTTCTATATTCATTTGTCTTGAAGTCTGTTGCACGATATACAACGGGCCTGGGTGCAAACGGTTTAACAACCTTAAGAAGATTCTTCTCTATTTCCTTGATAAATTCAGCTCTCTTTCCTTGCTTAAGTGCCTTTTTAGGGTGGACACCGATTTGAGCCATCATAAACTCTGCTCTAAATAGGCCTATTCCATCAACATCCATCCTCGAAACTTTATCTGCCTCGTCAACTTGTGCAAGATTTACATAAATTTTCGTTAAGGTATGAAGGTTTTGATGATGTGTTTGATCTTCAGTGTGCTTTTTTTCAGACTTAACAATACCTTCATATACTTCACCAGTTTCTCCATTCACTGAAATTGCATCAAATTTCTTAAGTTTGTCAGTAGCACCTTCAGCTCCGACAACAGCCGGTATGCCGAGCTCTCGTGAAACAATAGCAGCATGAGATGTACGTCCGCCGAGCTCCGTAACAATCGCAGAGGCCTTTTTCATTGCTGGTACATAGTCAGGATCGGTCATTGGAGCGACGAGTACATCACCTTCATGGATTTTATCTATGTCATTAGGCGAAAAGATGATGACGGGTTTTCCTGACCCGATACCAGGAGAAGCCGGAGATCCTTTAAGAACAACTTTGTACCCAGCAAGCTTACTGTTATCATTGTCACCAGTATCCTTTTTGTTTTTTATCGTAGTAATAGGTCGCGACTGTACAATGTAGACATTTTCATTTTCTGCTGCCCATTCAATATCCTGCGGCCATCCATAATGCTGTTCAATATCCTCTACAACCTTTGCTAAAGATTTAATAGTCTGATCGCTGATTTTTTGTCTTGAACCTGACTCTTTAGTTAAGGTGACTTCTTCATTGTCGATTCCCTTTTTAATAAGTTTGACCTTCTGGCTTTTAATTTCCTTTTTGAGTATTTCAAGCGTCCCTTTTTTTACTTCGTAATGATCCGGTGTAACAACTCCCCCAACAATATACTCGCCAAGACCATGAATTGCCTCAATAGTAATAATATCCTGGTTATTTGTAATTGGGTCAAGTGAAAAAGCTATACCAGACTGCGTTGACTGAACCATTCGTTGCACAACAGACGCTAGACCTACTTTCAGATGGTCAAATTTCTGCTGTTGGCGATAATACATTGCCCTATCCGTAAACAGCGATGCCCAGCTATGCTTTACCTTATCAAGTAAATGATTTTCTCCTTTTACATTGAGATATGTTTCTTGTTGACCTGCAAATGATGCGTCAGGAAGATCCTCAGCGGTTGCAGAAGAGCGTACAGCAACCAAAGGTTCCTTGTAGGCAGATTTAAGATGATAGACAATCTGTTGTGTTTTACTTCTTTTGTAGTGCTCGGCCTCTTTTTCGAGTAAATGATGATAATGATGATGAATATCGCTAATGAGATCTTTTGGAACTTCAGCATTCAAAATAAGTCGTCTAATTGCTTCTGCAGCATCCTGAAGCTCTTTCGAGTTTTCAAAATTAATAGCATTTACAAATTGATAAATGTCTTTCTGCAAATCGTTGTGTTTTATAACGTAGAAATATGCCTGTGCTGTAACTACAAATCCATATGGGACAGGAAAATGAGCGCGGAGCATTTCACCAAGGTTGGCACCCTTGCCTCCAACAGTAGGAATATCGTGCTTGTCAATTTCATCAAACCAGACAATGTACTTATTTTTCATAGGCTTTCATTAAAATAATGAACACATTTGATGTGTTAGATACATGTTACATCCTTTTTGAGCTAGATTGCAAGGGTAATTCTGTTTAGGCGTGAGCTATACGCTTTTTGAACCCTTCCACCTGTGGTATTGGAGATGGATCTATACCATTGAGCATGGCAAGATAGAAACCTAAATAGGATCCTATATGGATTGCTGCAACTGTTTGAGATAACTTATGTTTACCAGGTACATCGATTATAAACGTGTCATGATGCAGAGATTTCATTGTTTCTTCCGTTGCTGTAAGTCTAGCTTTCAGTCTATTGGAATAATCAGAAGAACGTAGGAAAATGTACATGTCATTTTGGTCTAAGCTGTGTGGGTAGATAAGACCTTCAAGCAAATGATGATCACACTCAGGAAGTGGGAAATATACTGCAAGTGACTTTGCGTTTTCATTAAGCTGATTACGGGTTGCATGAATTGAGCCGATTAAGTGTTCAGCAGCAATGAATATAGGCAGTTTCTCGTGAGTATTCCACGCGAGCTGTTTTATACTATTGTTTTCTGTTGGTGCGCCTATACCATATTGAATATTATTAGTATCAAGCGTTGTATAAACATCATCAAGTGTTTCTGGATCAACCTTAATCATTTTTAGCTTATCTAGGAAGGCAATAAGCGCAAAAATAGAATATCCAATAGCCATACGAGGTTGATTGCTCGGATTGTGTTGAGGGTCGATCTTGTAAAAAAAAGATCCGGCTGAATGTGCTTCCTGTTCAAGTGTTCCACCTGCAGAAACAGCATAAATTTTTGCTCCTTTTTCTCTCGCTTGATGAAAACACGAAAGGGTTTCTTCTGTTGTTCCAGAATACGTTTGAACAATAACAAGTGTCTCGGACGATACATATGCAGGAAGATTGTAATCATTAACAATCTCAAATGGAATATTCAAGCTCCCGCCATATAAATACTTTAAAACATAGGCGCCAAGTGCTGATCCTCCCATTCCTGAAAAAACAATGTTCTTAACGTTGCCATATTGCGGGTCGATATTCATTGATTGGATTTCCTCCCATGTTTGCTTCAATTGAAGGGGAAGTTCAAGGATTGAAGCACGCATATTTTGTGTATCGAGTTTTGAATAAAGTTCAGGCGAATCTAAATTAATTGTATCCATAGTTTATGAATAATTATTAATGAGCGTGCAAAACGGCACCTTGTGACTCTATAAATGACTTAACCTCTTGTAATTTTTCGTTTACGAGTGCTTCTGTTTTTGCTTCCAGGTTGAGCCTCATAAGCGGCTCGGTATTTGAGGTGCGCACATTAAATCTCCAATCACCATAATCAATAGAAATACCATCGAGAGTTGAGAGTTCACCGTCTTTATACTTTTCTTTAAGTATGTTTAAAATTTCTGAAGCATTATCTGTTTTGAAATTAAATTCCCCAGATTCATAACTTCGACGTATATCTTCAATTATCTGTGATAAAGGCTTGCCAGCATCTGAAATGGCCTTTAATACAATCAAGATAATAGCAACTTGCGACTCAGCACCTCCTGTTGCCCTTAAGAACATATGTCCCGATGATTCGCCGCCAAAAATACCACCTTCCTCATGCAATTGCTTAGTAATAAACGCATGGCCAACTCGTGTGATACTCGATACTCCTCCAAATTCTTTAATAATTTGACGAGGAGTCATAACATAACGAATATCGTAAAGTATTCTTTCACCGGGATATTTCTTAAGCAGTTCGCGAGCTACGAGTGCTGTAATCATTGAAGCAGGAATCATGCTTCCTTTTTCATCAACAAAGAAAATCCTGTCACCATCGCCGTCTGGGGCTATACCTAAGTCTGCTTTTTCTTCAACAACTCTTTTCATAAGCTCAGCATAGTTCTCAAATACGAGCGGATCTGGTTGATGTGAAGGGAACGTTCCATCCAAGTCAAAGTTCATTTTGATAAGTTCGCCAGGGAGATCTTTAAACAAAGGCTCAATATACGTTGCAGCCATAGCGTTTGCCGCGTCTGCAACCACCTTTAAGGGTTTGATCTCAGATGGCGAAACTAATGTATATGCATTCTTTAGCTCCTCCTTCACAATTTCTTCTACTTGCTTTTCTTGACCCCTCTCACCTTTTAACTGAACTTTATCTAAGGCATGCTGCTTTATGTCATTCATGCCAGTATCTCCTCCGATCTTTATTATCTTATCGCCTTCACGCATAACAATTTTGATTCCGTTATAGTTGGCTGGATTATGTGAAGCGGTTAATTGAACACCAGCGTCACCTTGTAAATGAAGTACAGCAAAATAAAAGGTCGGTGTTGAAACAAGGCCTATATCAACTACTGTACAGCCTGCGTCAGTAAGTGCTTTTTTTAGAATTGGATAGAGAATGGGAGCAGATGTGCGCATGTCTCTTCCGGTAACAATCGTCATATTTTTCTTACCGGATTTTTGTTCAAAGAAATGTAAAATCGCCTGTGTGATTTGGTAAATATTATGTTCGTTCATTTCGTCAGGAACTATCCCGCGAATATCGTAACTCTTAAAAATGTTCGTTGGTATTTTATTATCATCACTCATAGCAGCATTCTATCACAAATAAAAACAAAACAAAATTTCCAGAGCTTGGTTTATTGAGTAAGGAGTTGAATCAATCCTCTCAGCTTTTTCGATAGCTGTAAGCTTAGTATATAACGCAATAAGTTGATCTTGCTGCCATGCTCGAGCCTGCTGCTTTAGTCTGGATGCTTGCCAATCTGCAATTTTCTTTCCTCCTGTAAAATTTTTATGAATCATGATCAGTTCTTTTACCCTTTTTTGAATCATGTAAAGTAAGAGGTGTTCATCAACAATGGTTGATAATAATTGAATACTGTCAACCATTTCCTGTTTCTTTCCTGGCTTTATAGAATCTAGTAATTTCCAAATAGTTATTGGTAAGTCACTGACAAAAATTTTGCTTTTTTTAAAATACGTTTTAATCGAGCGTGGATCCATTGACTCCTCCCATATATGCAGTAATACGTTTGGATTAGATTCATACAAAAGAGCTATTTCACGGGTTTTTTTCTTCGATAGAATATTTTCAGCTGAAAAGGCTACATTTTTAATAAACAAATTCTGTTCATGTTCTACTGATCGGAGCACCTCCTCAATATTATTTGAGTTAATTGATTTCAGATCGCTTGTACCAGCCGTTAATATTTTTTCTCGAGCAGCAGAGAATGCTCTTCGTGAACCCGAAATGTCGCTTCCGCAATAAATAATAATCATCGTTGGTTTAATTTTACCATTGACTTTAGTTAAGTTTGCGTATTATGATGATATGAAGTACATTTTTATGAAAAAAAGAGTTTCTCAGTTCGTTATTGCTTTATTTGTTGTTCATCTATCAACTGGTTTTATCTATGCTCAAGGACTTCGTGTACCATCTCCCACACCTACACCAACAAGAACCACTGAACCAACGAGCCCAGTAGTCATACAAACTTCTGGACAAGGTACGGTTGATCTTAATGATCCATCTGTTGGGGTTGTTATTAGTAATAATGGGGGAGATATTAGTATTGGTGTTATAGATAATGTTCCGCCACCTGCACCCACTGCTGCGCCTACATCAGCTGTTATTCAAAACCCAACAACAGCTCCTTTCCCGACGACGGTGATACCGACTTCCGGTTCTGTAGTTAATCCAACACAACAAGTAAATGAACCGACGCCAATACAAGCTATTCCAAGCTC
>CAZKVU010000021.1:10363-13268 GCA_964556475.1 uncultured Gammaproteobacteria bacterium
GAGATAAGGTTGATGAACCGACTGTTGTTATTGACCCCTCTACTGGTGTAACACAGCCAGAGTACGTTCTTGTTTCACCGACTCCGACAACCCCACCGCTCGTGAGAGTGACACCAACGCCTTTGCCACAACCAGAACCTACAAGCGCCCCGACGATTCTATCTCCCGTTATTGATCCAATCATCGATATTATCGATGTGATCTTTGGTAATGATAAAACAGATTTGCCCACAACGACTGTAGACCCTGTTACAGGTGAAGTTCAGCCTGAATATGTTCTTGTTTCGCCAACACCAACCCCAAGGCCAATCCCAGTAGTTGGAGGCGCAATTCAAGCTATCAGCGACTTTCTAAGCGGGAATGTTTCAACCGAAACATTAACATCAGAACAGAAGGCCATTTTGGCAGACAGCTTTGTTTCCAATGCATCTAGTGAAGTTCAGAATTTATTCGTTAAGGCGAGCGATTTAATATCGCCTCAAATTTCTGAATTACTCGGTATGGGAGCAGGTAGAAACAGCCAACTCCCAGATACGTCCGAGCAAATTGTAGAAAGCTATCTGGCTAGCTATCAATTAAAGGTTGTTGCCGATCACGAAGGTAACGTTATCGTACAGAGAGGAGACGCATCAGTTAAAATCCCCGTTCCGATTATTGTTAATCCACAAAATCGATCATTCTCAGTTTTGACTGACAAAGGCACGATCCCTGTGACATTTTACCCCGACACTGTTAAGGATGAGCTCGCATTGAATAGAATGATTAATGATGACTTAGATATGACACTTGGATTAAAGAATGATGAGCTAGTATATGTTGCTCAGGGCTGCGAAACTGAATTTATGTTTGCCTTCTTACCCGTTTGCCCACAAAAACAGATCGTCATATCAGCAAGAGACATGAATATTCATGAGGTTCGTCAATCCACTATATCACGAGTAGTTGATGCTCTTTCAATCTAATATCTTCTTTATTTTACATTCCATTTAAGGTATATTTATCTTTCTATGAAAAAAAATAATTCAGACGAACAAGCAATGGAAGATGCAGTAGAAAATGAAGATGTGAACTTAGACGCAGCTCAGAACATGATAGAACTTGAAGGCAGTATTAAGACATTCCATGCAGGAATTGCAATGAAACGTAGCGAAGTCAAGGCACTTAAAGAATCAGTAAAGGATGCCCTGCAAAATGATCAGGTATACATGGAGCAAGAGGAAAAAATCAAAGAAATGGAAATGCAGCAGGAAAAGACAAAGGAACAAATTATGTCATTGTCATCCATTATTCAAATTAAGGAAGACATTAAAGAATTAACAGCTGAAATTAACGACCTACAGAAACTCTTGTCCAAAAACCTTGCTAAATATTATGAAATAACTAAACAGAGCACTATAACTATGAGTAATGGTGAAACATACGAAATAAAGCAGCTTTTATCTTTGGTCAAGCAATCATCGAAATATAAACCGTAAATTAAGCATTGTTGATACTCTTGAGCTACTGTACTATATAAATAGCCTGTAGTTAAAAGGTTTTAATATAATATGCTGGAAGCGCCAGTTTTACCAAGTAGTCCCGATTCGCCACCCGATTCTATACCAGACTCGCTTGATGCAATAAGAGATAGATTAATAGTACAATCCAGTGATGCCCCTGTTGCTGAAAATCCAGACCCTTTACTAAGAAGAGAATTAGTATATCAACCATTCCAAGACATGGTGCGATCAACAATTCAAAATATAGCTCACCGAGATCCATCAGAATGGTGGTCCACCACTTACAAAAGTCTCAGAAGAATTCAACGTAGATTACCTGATGGCACATATCCTCCAGAAATCCAGGAATATGTAGGAAGGCATATATCAGACATTATAGAGCTGGTAAAGGGTGAAAGACAGATTCCAGTACCTGCTGATCCTGAAAATCAACAAGCAGTTATTGCGGAAAGAGCAAATAGACTTATTCATGAAGTTTCCAATATTGTAGCAATTGATACTGCAGAACGTGAGCCAATCACTATTCAAACAATTCCTCTAACTGACTTAGTTCAACGATCGGAAACATTAGAATCGGGGTATAGGTTTAAATTGGGAAGAAAACATGTTGTAGATACCGAAATGGATGTTTTTGAAATCTATTCACCTTCTCGACAGGAATGGTTTGCATTTCCTATTCCGCGTTTAGATTCAATGATTCATAAAGGTGGGTTCCCACGTGTTGTATTGAAGATACTTAATAATGCCCCTGTTGGCACTATTGAGGCAGAGCTTCCCCCAAATGATTTAGATGTAATTGCCTGGGGAGAGGAAGAAGAAGCATATAAAGAAGCTCAGGCTATTGGAGTTGATATTGCAGGTGTGGAAATGGTTCAAAAGAAAGATATCGCTCGATTTTGTAGAACGAGAGATCTTGATTTGAACGGATGCTTTATTGGCATGGATGGATTAACCTACTCGACAGATGCCCAGGAGGCAGCCAGAACTGGTCATATTCGTGCTCTTCCATCATTACGAGGCTTATATGGACAATCAATGTTTTTTGTTGACGGTCAAGCACTTCACAATGCACGAGATCTTCAACGAGTATTAAAGTTTGTTTCTGAAGGTAAGGCATTATCTTTTGATTTAACACCACTCAACCAACAAGTCGATGTAGGTATTTATGGTCTGGTTCTTGCTGAACGGTTTATGAGAAAACGGAATTCGGCAGAATTACTCAGTAACATGTACCAGCTCTTGCAAAAAATAGGTCAGGTGCAGGAAGGTGAACACACAATTTATGATGTCCTTAATCGCCTTCATGAGCGATATCCTTTTTTTCAATTCCGAAGGGAAGATCTTGATAATGTTGGCGTTGCACGATGGCTTATGAGAAAATTAGGAAAACAAATGGAAATAGCATT
>CAZKVU010000022.1:0-5790 GCA_964556475.1 uncultured Gammaproteobacteria bacterium
ATTGGTGGCTGTAGCTCAGCTGGTTAGAGCGTCAGTTTGTGGAACTGAAGGTCGCGGGTCCGAATCCCGTCAGCCACCCAAAAATTTTTTAGCTTTGGTTAAACGTATCAAACTATTATTACCCTAAACGGGATTGGAACCTCTGATATACTAGAAATTAGTATGAGAAAGATTATTGTTGTTGAATTTATTACCCTTGATGGTGTCATTCAAGCACCTGGCGACTCCAAAGAAGATGCAGCAGAAGGCTTTAGATATGGTGGATGGACGGGACCATACTTTGATAAAGATAGTGTCTTAGGTGAAGAAATGGAAGAGCAAATGAAAAAGACATCTGGCCTCCTTCTTGGAAGAAAAACCTACGACATATTTGCAGGATATTGGCCAGAGCACACAGAACCATGGCCCCAAATCAACAGAATTTCTAAATATGTGGTCTCAAAAACCCTTAACAACCCAACGTGGGAAAATACTGAAGTGATAAATGACGTTGAAGGATTGAAAAAACTGAAGAACTCTGATGGCCCAGATTTACAGGTTTATGGGAGTGCTAATCTCGTTCAAACATTAATGAAGCACGATTGGGTAGATGAATTTTGGCTTAAGATATTTCCTATTACGCTTGGTACTGGTAAACGATTATTTGATAAAGGTACAATACCCGCTGCTTTCAAAGTTGTTGATTCTAAAATTTCCCCAAGTGGCGTTATTATTGCATACTACAAACGTGGCGGAGAAGTTAGAACAATGTCTATGTTAAATAGTAGAGAATGACTTTTGGTAAAAAATAATTTCCTGTAAAGAGATTTCGGAATAATAAGTTCGGACAGCGTTCGGTAGCTGACCCTATCTCTCTATGGGGCAGCAAAATCCCTTTCCACCTATAAGTGCGCAGGACTTCCCGCTATCTTGCGTGCACGTTGAAACTTGATCACACAATGCTGGGTTATCACAGGTGCAATCTATTTCACATCCTTCTGTCATTGGGGGAGTTACCGTGGGTGTTGGAGATGGACTCAATGCATCATTGAGTGTCTGGGTTGCATAGTATGAACCAACAGGGCCATAATCATTAACAGGTTTATCCTTAATTAGGATTCCTTCCATGAGATATCCGTTATTACCTCTGTATGCTGCTGAAGATGTACAGTTTTGATAGCAACCATCATTTGGGATATGCGACCAGACTGAACAGCTGGTATCATATGTACAATTTCTATCCAGGTCCGCGGGCCTAAATGAAGAGTATGGATATTCATCGCGTAAGTTAAGCAATGCGTGACCCATCTCATGCGTCAAAACGGCGAGTGGACCATTGAAGCCATCACATATAAGGACGATGTTTCCTGATGCAGCTGCTCGACATGGAATATTAAGCCCTTGAGCACTTTGTACCTCCTCCTCAGTTCTTTTGTAAACCATTACGAGAACGTCCGTTTTATATTGATTCATAAGTGATCTAAGTTCAACATCGTTTTGAGGCCCTTTGCAAAATAACCCAAGTCCTGAACATCTTTTTTCTAGACCTGTTTTACCTTGAACAGCTGTTATTGAAATTTTATTCATATAATTTCTCAAAACATTATTTTCCGAAAGTTCCTTCTTAAAGTACTCAACATATGAATAAAATTCATTCATTTCCTCTTCATTATAATTATCACTTACAAACAATATTCCAATGCTGTCAGGATCAGACATACCCTGAAAGCGCCTTGATTTATAATTGTTAAATTTAGTTGATGCAATTTCTTGATTAATTTTGATGTGATCTATCATGTTTGGATCAATCAGTAGTGAAGCCCTTTTATCATTCCCTTCATGCGGGACTATCTCAATATGATCTATAGAACTGGAATATTCTAGTTCCGCAAAGTATGGAAGATTTTCTTGGTTGCTTAGCTTTGAGCCAAAAATTAAGGGATTTTGATTGACTATGGCATTTAGGCTAGTGCCCGATTTTATTTTTGTAGGCGAATTTGTACTGTTATAGGTAGAAAATCCATCTTGAAACATTTTCATATCTCCTTCATCTCTCGCATCTGAGTACTCATCTTTGACTTCAACAATAGTTTGGAAAAGCGGATTGGATTGATTATCAAAGGCAATTATATCGAAATCGGGCGAGCTGACTTGAGCAAATTCTCCAAAAACATATCCCCTTTTACCTTCAATTTTGTCGAATATCAATGTATCGGTTTTGTAATTATACGAAAAGAAAATGCCTAATTTTTCTTTTGTACCTTGTAGATCATTAGCTGATGTCGTTGATGATGATTGTTGTTGCAATGAACTTACTTGAGCAAACGATTGAGTGTTCATTGATGATTGTGATATTTTATTTGATATGTATAAGAGAGCACCGCTTATCGCAAATAGAGAAAAAACAGCAAAGGTAAGTGATAGTTTAAAGAAGGATTTGTTAAAAAATGTTACGTTCTCAGTTTGTCCCTTTTCGTTTGCGGGCAACGTATTTTGGTTAGAGGAGTCAATTTTTATATGATCATTCATATGCTAGTCTAATTCTATCTCCGTTACATTTAACCAGTATTTATTTTCAATTATAGATCGATCATCTGCATCGCGGAAATCAAAATATCCGTTTGCCTTCACCATTTCATATGTTGGCTTTACAAATAGAATTCTAACAATATTCTTATCTTGATACATAACATGAGAACCGTTAGAAACTATAGTTTGGGCACGTGTCTTATTAGAATATCTGTCTACAATTGTTTTATCAAGTTCACTGTCATGAACAAGAGCTTCGATACTATTCACCTTGTCCGATGTATACATCAGAAAAGCGCTTGCACTTGCTTCGGGTAGTAATTCAATCTGCAACGATGAAGCGAGGTTATTTGTTTTAACCGAACTAAACCCACTGCGTTCAAATGTAAAATAACCCGGATAATAGAATTCACGAAATTCCCAAAATGTAGGCCCATCAATAGTTTTAGTCATGGATGATTTCTGTAAAAATTCATTCCACAAGTAATGACGCTTAAAAGCAAATAATCGAGATGACAGTTTTGGCTGTGCAAAAATAAAAATAAGCGCGATAATTATGAAGATTGCTGCTATAAATCCTATGCCTACTGGAGTTTTCATGATGTGTGCGGTATATACTTAATACTATCAATGTTGGACACCAAAAATGATCGACTTTTTTTACCGCTCATTTTTTTTATAACTGGACTCTTGGTCTTTGATTTGTTTTTTAATGTTGGACATAGTGCCTATATGGATGGTAGAGTCCATATTACTACCATAACACAATTTTATCAGGCGATGCGTGCTGGAGATTGGAAACCGACCTGGGCTGATTCCTTTGCAAATTACGGGCTGCCAATTCCTCTTATTGCCCACCAACTTGTCTCATACGTCGGTGCATGGCTCACTTTTGTAACGAACGATGTGATTCTTTCATGGAAACTGATTATTCTTGCTGGCGCTCTTTTTTCAAATATAGGCTTTTACTATTTCTTAAGGATTTATTTTAAGCCTCTACCATCGTTTGTCGCAGTATTTTTGTTTAACGTTGCTCCGTATCGAATACTAAACCTATACATCCGTGAGGCTCTCCCTGAATTTTTTGCATCTATCTTTTTACCTTTGATTTTAATCACTCTCTACTTTTTCATAAAGAAAAGAAGGATATGGACACTGCCGGCCTTAGCTTTACTTTGGGCAGGGCTTTCTCTTACACACCCTATGATGCTCGTCGTATCAACTACTATAGTGTTCCCATATTTTGTATTTTTACTCTTGGGAGAAAAAAATAAAGTGAGACTTGTCGTTATCGCTGCCATAACGACATTATGGGGTTTTCTGATAGCTGCGTATTACCTTATACCGCTCAATCTGGAGATGGAGTATTTCTATTACGGAATTAGAAATCACTTTAGTGTTGGTCAGGTTTTATATCTTCATAATTTCATTGACCCGAGGTGGTATTACTTTTATGAAAATGATATCTTGCATCGGGGTAATTTTGTTACCCCAGGCTTATATGAAGTGGTTATTACAATAGTTGCTGGTATGTACATTGTCGTTCGGCGCGTACTATATAAGGTAAAAAAGTTTGACATGCTCGATATGGCTGTTTTACTCAGCGTTGTGACGCTTTTTTTAACCACTAATTATGCCTCTTTTTTATATCGCTCAATCAACCTTTTAAGTAATATCCAGTTCCCATGGCGCATGCTCTCGGCGTATATTTTTTTACCACCAATTATTATTGCCTATCTACTAAATAAACTCGACACTCAAAAGCTTAAAATATCGGCCTTAATACTCATCTCTTTCTTTGCAGTAATGCGCTTTCCACAGCTATATAGTAAAAATAACACTGATCATCCTATGAGCCGATATACATTTACACTAAGAAACCTTCATTCAACTGGTATGAATCCAATATGGACCGGTGAAACTGAAGATTATCCCGTACACCCTGAAAAAGGTGCAATAATTGATGGTAATGGAGTAATTACTCAACGAACACTTTCAAATTCATGGAGAAAATATACTGTCCATAATGATTCACCCATTCGCATGGCCGACTACACTTTTTATTTTCCTGGATGGAAAGTTTGGGTAGATGGCAATCCAGTTGAGATTCAGTTCCAGGACCCAGCGTATCGAGGAGTGATAACATATAATGTGCCCGCAGGGAAACACGAAATTTTTCTCAAATTTACGAATACAAAGGTGAGAACGTTTGCAAATATTATCTCTCTTGTTGCATTCGGAAGTTTTTTATTAACCATTCCCCTTTTGAGGAGCAAAAGAGGAAGTCGATTTCTATATAAGATAATGAAGTAGGCTTAAATGTGATTGTGCAGTCACTCAAAAATCATGAATAAAGAAACGAATTGTATATGAATATAATTAGCAATGATGCAAAATAAATAAATGCATGAATTGCTGCCAATTTTTTGTTATTCACTTTCTTTTTTAGTAAGTATTTACTCAGAATCACCAGCCCGATCAGAATTAAAGGAAAAAAGTAGATCATATGCAATACTTCTATTAAAGCCTCGCCGAAACATTCACCTGGTCCTTCACACGCAATCTTTTCACCTAAGAATAGATAGTTATAGATATAAGGAAGCTTGATCAAAGCAGTGCCCAAAAAAAATGTATTGATCAAAGATATAACAATATAAAGCATGGTTAGGTTTATTTTAGCTTTGGCCATATTTTTAGTGTACATTATGGTGTCTATGATATGATGACTATATGGTAATTCGTTTAGCGACATCCTATGATAAAGACCAAATTTTAAATCTTTTCGATGAGTTCAGCGCTCTACTTCAAGCAAAGGAAATACCATCACAAGTGGGAGTAAAAATCTTTGATGAGATTATTGAACGAATCGATACCCACATATTTGTTGCAGAAGATGATGGGAAACTTCTTGGGCTCGTTACTCTATACTTGCTGCCAAATATTCGACATGGGTGGCATAGAGGACATATAGAGGATTTTTTTATAACGAGTGATAAAAGAGGTAAAGGTATAGGATCTCAATTATTTAACTTCGCTAAAAAATATTGTAAGGATAATAATATTAAAGTTATTAAACTTGATAGTGGAAATGAATTGACCGATGCACACAAATTCTATGAAAAAAATGGAGGAAAGACTACTGAGAGATTTTTTAGGATAGATATTGATTAATTGTTTCACCTAGAGTGCTTAACAAAAACTTTACCATCCCTGATAATGCCTGGCCACTGGAAATTTTCGCATGATTTACTTCAACGTATTAGAGAGAGGACTATTAAGGAG
>CAZKVU010000022.1:5890-8824 GCA_964556475.1 uncultured Gammaproteobacteria bacterium
CTGGAAATTTTCGCATGATTTACTTCAACGTATTAGAGAGAGGACTATTAAGGAGCTATCAACATTTTGATATAATCTGACCTATGGATGTTAATAAACTTTTAATAGAAATAAATAAACCATTAAAGGAAGTTTTTCAATTTTGTATTACTCCTCCTAAAGCAAAGCTGTGGGTTCCTGATATTATTGATGAGACGACTAGCGAGTGGCCTATTAAAGTCGGAACTATTTACACTGAATTTAAGAGTAACGATTCATCATTCAATATTATTGTGATTGATTTTAAAGAAAATGAATACATTGAATGGAAAACAGAGAATGATAATTATCATGTCAGATACACATTTGAATTTATTGATCCAAATACAACACGACTTGCATATGTTGAGACAGGCGAAGTTAGTGAGCCATTTACGCAAGAAGTCTTAGAAAAACTTAAGGAAGTAATTGAAACAGCATAAAGGGCACTAGTAATTATTTTGTGAAACCTAGTTAATCGACAATTCTTATTTTTTTAAAATTCTTTCCACTTATTCCTTCTATATTAATATCCTGCCATTCAAATTTCATTGTCTCAACTTGTTTGGGGGTGAGCACGAGTTCAGCATATGAATCACCATTTTTCTGCAATGCACCTACGCCTGCCCAGAATTTTGCATATGAGCGCTTCGTGCTTCCGGTAACTACAGAATCAGCAAAATATGTAGGGCAGGTCCAAATAATATGTGGATCATCTGCATATCTGCGTAATGTTGGAGTCATAAAAATTGCTTGATGTTCAAGTTCAACCTTCTCACGCCATTCTGGATCATCATCTTGCCCAGGTTTCAACTTCACATTCAACTCTGTTGCAGCCTTCATAATGTCGGTTAGTTCAGGAAGTTTATTACCATTCTGGTTAAATAATTCAGTTTTTGATTTTTCGAGCTCTTTGTAGTAATCCTGTGGGTCGTTAAACATTTCGAAGTGACGCAGATATGAGACGGTTATTTGAGGAGGAATATATGGATGGATCCAATCGAGCAACTCCTTGAATGTCTTAGAATATTTATCTGTTTCAGCTCGAGGGACATTATTCATTGTTTCAACTGATATATCTTGTGAAAAATATTCATATATCACACCCGGTTCATAAACACTAGCAATATATCGACACCATTGTATAAAGTACGTTAAGCTAAATAATTCCGCCCAATCTATTTCTGGAGCTTCTTCAAATCGCCACAATTTATTACCTCCAAACATTTGGACAATTCTGATTGGCTTATTTTCCGTCACGGCCAATCTAATAGCTTCTTTTGTGAGCTTAACTGCAGGTTCTCCAGGCTTAACTTTTCTGAATTTTTTAGACATGACTTTAGCGTAGATCGCATCCTCAAGTTTACCTTGAGGGATGTTTTCCATGACTATTGGTGCTTTCAATGCTTTAATAGTTGAAAGTATGTATTCCTGTGGTGTCATCATATGAGATGCGGGCTGGATTTGAACCAACGTCTCTTGCGTTGCAAGCAAGCGCCTGAGCCAACTCGGCGACCGCATCACATCTATTATAACACTCGAGAAATACCGTAAAGATCATACTTTATCTTAATGCTATAATCAACTATGCCCTACTATGTTTTTGCATGGATAGCAAGTTTATCGTCTGGTTGTATTCTGGTAATTTCTAAATTAACCAGCAAAAAATCTATACAAAATCCTTGGTATTTTAATTTTCTCTGGACTCTTATAACGGTTATATTCACAATTCCACTTGGGTACATAAACCATGCAGGAATTCCAATTGAATGGTTTTCGATTGTATTTGCTGCTCTGTTTAGTGTGCTATGGTATGGTGCCTTTATTCTGAGTATGTTTAAGCTTGATGTTTCTACAATCGCACCAATGTTTAATTTCAGAACTATATTCGCAGTAATCCTTGGAATGATTTTTCTGCAGGAAAATTTTTCAACCATGCAGTTAGGCTTATTTGCCATTGTTATTATTGCCGGCATGTTTGCGACAATAGATGAGGATTTTAATATCAAATCTTTTTTCACTCCAGCTATTGGCATCATCCTTACAGCTATGTTATTCCTTGCTATAAATAATGCAATAATTAAGATTGCCGTTGCTCACAATGGCTTATGGACGACAAACGTGTGGATTGGAATCATAAGCATCGTTTTTGTTTCGTTAACGTACCCTCTTTTCAAGAAAGATATTAAGAAAATATCAAAAGATCAGATTCTTCCTTTAATGAGTATTGGAGCTTTGCAAACAATTACTAATTTTGCTCTGGCAGCGTCTCTTGCCGTCAATGTGAGCATTACGTCGTTGATAATGTCTGTGCCGGTCTCTATGATTTTGGCTGTTATTTTATCTATTATATTCCCTCAGTTGCTCGAGCATCATTCTGGAAAAGTATATGCCGTCCGGTTTATTGCGACAGCTGTTATGATAATTGCTGCATTGCAGTTATCATAGCCAACGCCATTATTTTGCTCTCAAAAACAAATATGCTGGTATCGTTGCGCATACTGCAAAGAAAGCAGAAATAATAAACACTGAAGTAATTCCGAGATGATCTGCAAAATAGCCTAAAGCAAGCGGAGACAAACCGGTTCCTAAGCCAGCGAACACGGCATTCAAACTGAATGTCTTCTCATATCCTTCATGATGCTCGGCAGATTCAGCAACCATACTCGTTAGTATCGGCATAGTTCCTTTTGTAAAAATACCTAGAACAACAGAAGTAAGAACGGTTATGACGATCATATTGCTCTGTGCGAGTATGATAAGAAAAATCGCCATCATTATCTCGGACATTATAAATGTCCGACCACTGCCAAATTTATCAACAAGTCTTCCAAGTGCTATCTTGCCAAACATGTTTCCAACAAAAAAAGCAGAGGTAAGAATTCCCAAAAATTCAGGTTTAGCTCCTCGTGCAAG
>CAZKVU010000022.1:8924-12377 GCA_964556475.1 uncultured Gammaproteobacteria bacterium
CAAAAAAAGCAGAGGTAAGAATTCCCAAAAATTCAGGTTTAGCTCCTCGTGCAAGAAGCAGGAAAGGAATAAATATAAAGAGAGACTGACTTGCAAAGCAATCAATCAGGAACGTAATTGATGCCAGAGCAAATTTTTTGTGTTTAAGGATATCTCTATATCTCATGTGGTTGCTCAGTGACTCTTGCGAATAGGCCTTCTCATCATTGTTTCTTTTTGCAATAAGGACGATGTAGAAAATACACCCCAAGAGAACAAATGAACCAAATGATGTATATCGCCATCCAACGTAAGCAATAATGAAAGTGATAATTGATGATATAAGAACTCTGCCTAAATCACCAATGGCTGTAAAATCTCCCAATACTCTCCCTCTCACTGCCTTTTCTGAATTGTGAGCAATGATAGAGAATGAAATCGGATGAAATAAAGCAAAACCCATCCCGGCTAATATAAATGCTGGAATGAAGAAAATAAAATGAGGGGCTATTGATGTAAGGAAATAGCCTATTGTGTAGAAAAAAAGTGCTAGAGTAAGTGTTTTGTATCCCCCAATTCGTGCCGCAATTAATCCAGCTGGAATTGCAAAGAGGACTTCGAAAATGTTAATAGTAGTCCCAAGTAAACCAACTTTTGTTAATGAGATACCGAATTCAAGTGCAATAAAGGGAAGGAATAATAATAGACTTGCCTTAAATCCATCGTTGAGTATATGAAGTATATTTAGGGCAAGTAGTTTTTTCAACATACACTATAATTATACTGTGAAAAAAGCCTTAAATAGAATTGTGCAACTAATTGATCAAAATAAAAAAATTACTTTTATAGCGGTAATACTACTACTTCTCTACATGGTTTCGTCCTCTCTTAATCCATTTGACGGTCAGATGTTCGAATTTCACGATGAAACGCAGTCAGCTCGAATAACAGATTTCGTGATTAACCTAAAGCACTTCCAGATTCCTCCTCGCATTGGCCCTGAATATTCTTTTAATCTTGGATTTCCTGTTTTTAATTTTTATGCTCCCACTGCATATTGGATAACAAGTATTTTTGCATTATTAGGAGTATCTGAAATGGTGGCAGTTAAGCTTTCATTTTTACTTGCGGTCCTTGTTGCGTTCATTGGAATGCTCTACTTACTGACTCGTTTTTTTGACTACTACGCTGGTCTTCTTGGTTCTGTTGTATATGTAACATCCACTTATATGGCGACAGAGATTGTCATTCGAGGTAATTTAGCTGAGATGTGGTTTTTAGCCCTTTTCCCTTTCGGACTTGGTCTACTCGTACAAAATAGTAAATCAAAGAGTGTCCTCTGTCACATTGCATTGACAATTGTTTTGTCACTCCTGTTTACAACTCATAATATGCTTGGTCTTGTGTCTTTTCCAATCGCCATCATAGCTGCTCTTCTCCTTCCCGATAAAAAGAGAAACTTTCTCGCTATCGCTAATGCTCTTTTAATCGACTCATATTTTTTTATTCCGGCTTTTTTGGAATCCTCATTTGTACAAGCACAAACGCTAGCTAAATTATTTGATTATAGTGAGCACTTTTTATGCTCTTGGCAACTTTGGTCAGCACATGGATGGCAGTTTGGCGGCTCTTTGAAAGGTTGCGATGCTGACATGATGAGTTTCAAATTAGGCAAACTTCACCTTATTCTAGGAGCGCTTGGTGTGATATTTCTTTTGTTTAATTTAATACGTCATCAATCAAAACCAAAACAATTTATGAGCACATATGGAATGCATCTATTTTTCGCTTTTATGACTGTTGGGTCACTTTTCCTAACACTTTATGCAAGTCAATTCATTTGGGATGCGCTAAAGCCCGTGATGTCGCTTTTTCAATTCCCTTGGAGGTTTCTTGTATTTGGTATGTTTGGTGTAGGGTTTTTTTCAGCATATCTTTTTGCTCAATCGAAGAACGCCTTAAGAATACCGATAATTTTCGGAATAATGTTTGTTCTTTTTATCACCGGATATAAGTACTTTGTTAAGCCGCAAATGCCACATGATCTCTATTATGGCCGTTATGTTGGCAAAGATTATCGAGCAGAGATCTTTGCTTATAATGTAAAGGAATATTTGCCAAGAGGTGTGGACTATGATCATTGGCATTATCTTAATCCAACAGAAGCAAATAGGCAGGAGTTAGGGTTTGATAGAAACAAGCCAGTTCAGTTTGACGGGCCATATGATATTAAGGAAAATTCATATTTCAACAAGAGGATTGTTGCTCAGGCCGATGGCATGATGTACGTTAATGTTCACTATTTGCCCTATTGGCAAATTTCTATTAACAGTAAAGAAATAATTCCACAATCTTTTGATAATCTGGCACGACCGTATATTAAAGTCCAGAAAGATGATCTAATTAGGGTCAAATACTCACAGACGCCTATGGAAAAAACTGCAAATCTTATGTCATTAATTGGTATTGCTTCACTGCTATTCTTGTATAAGAAAAGAAAAGCTGGAATTTGAATTTTCATATCAATCCTGCTAGCATTGAATAACATGAAGAAGTTTCTTTTTCTACTATTCTTTTTTTTACTGCTCTCACCTATTTTTTCGCCTGTTCTTTCCAGCACATCACGATTGTATGTTGTGCCTGAAACTAATTTTCAGCGTCCAAACCTGCCGGAATTATATGCTAATGAAGGAAAAACGTTTCGACGAGATGGTGTGACAATTACCGTGGTCCCTAATACGATACCGTACGACGTATATTTGACAACAGCAATTTCTGAAAGACTCCAACAGCCTATTAGAATTGGAAGGTACTGGCAGGTTACCGATGTATATGAAATGTGGTTCAGATCATTTTTTAATGGGGCTCGGGTTGAAAATGTAAGACAGCAATCTATTGTTGTTATTCCTTATACTGACGGTGATTTACGCGTTACTGCTTCTGTGTCTCTGCCAGAGGCATCATTGAAAATTGTTTGTTCTCCTGATGGAGGTGAAACATGGACAATGGAGCGATCCTCATCTGTTGATTCATCTGCGAAAACTGTATCTGCTTTAACGAAGATTGGCGGCGGTTGTATGCTGATGTCAGGCTTTGTACCAGTAAATCAATATAATAATTATCGATCTGTTCGAGGTGCATTTACATCTGCTGACGAAGTTGATTCAATTATTCGACAGGATATATCCGAAGCTCCGTTATCGACTAGAATCAGTTTTAGTATTCAGTCGGTTATTAACTCTATTGCTTCTCTATTTTCAGATATTTTTAACTAAGTTCAACTTTTCAAATCCGCCTGATAACTGCACCACAAAGCTCAATTCATGTATAATATAAACGTTTGAAACTCTGGTCCGGTAGCTCAATGGTAGAGCAGTTCCCTCTTAAGGAATTGGTTGTGGGTTCGAGTCCCTCCCGGATCACATTGAAAATCTCCAGGGCTTCAACTATCATAACTTTATGCTTCCTGCATTT
>CAZKVU010000023.1:0-11673 GCA_964556475.1 uncultured Gammaproteobacteria bacterium
GAGCTCACTTTATGGTAAAATCATCTTATGAAACAAATTCAAACGCTCGAGCAATTTACACCCTCTTCTAACAGGAGCTCTGTTCTTATTGGTGGCTGTTTTGATATTATCCACATTGGTCATATTCGTTTTCTTAAAGCAGCAAAAGAACATGGGGATCAGTTAATTGTTGCACTTGAGAGCGATGAATTTATTAAACAGCGAAAACATCGAGAGCCTTTCCATGCCCAGACTGAACGTGCAGAAATTTTATCGAGCATTGAAGACGTTGATCAGATCATTTTACTTCCGTTAATGAATGGTGAAAACGACTATGATATGCTGGTAGAGCAAGTTCATCCGAACATTCTCGCTATCACCGAAGGTGATCCACAGGAGTCAAACAAAAGAAAAATGGCGGAAAAGCACGGGGCACAACTTATTGTGGTATCGACGCATATCCCAAATAAGTCAAGCTCACTTATTCTCGACACAAAACCATCAAAAACTGAAATAGCGTAAGCTTAGTTTGTAGGAGCGAATTTAAGATAGATGACGTATTGGAGTACAAAGAGCGATACGATAATCACCGATGTTTTCATAATATCTCGGATCGTATATGTCCGAAGCTCTTTATCATAATCAGTTTCTTTATATTGGAAGCGGTTGTTGTATTTTGACACGGGTTTTTGCGACTGTTCAGTCACCGAAGCTGTTGTTACTTCAACAATTTTTTTCTTTCTTTCAGCAGATTGTAGCTTCTGCTTTCGTGTTTTCCTGCTCATGCGCAGATTATATCATATCTCAACGACATCATTCCTTATTCTCATTGACACCTCCTAACCACCAATATACAATGCTGACTAATGACACTTCCCTATATCATTCTCGGCCTGATTTTAATGTGGCTTTTTATATTAAGTTTTTTCTTATATAAGACAAGGAATCATTATTTGAAACTTACCAAAAAAACCCATGCAGCAACCCTTGAGACTGCTCTTGAAAAATTGCTCAGTAACATTGATCACCATAAAGTTGATATTGCTGAATTGCAAAAAGAAGTGCACAAACTTGGAGAAAACGCCCGACATCACTATCAAAAAATGGGATTTGTTCGCTTCAATCCATTTGATCGGATCGGCGGTGAGCAAAGTTTTGTTATTGCATTACTTGATGAAGAAGATACCGGTATTGTGTTAAATTTCTTATACACCCGGGAAGGTGTGCGCATTTATGCCAAGCCGGTGAAAGAGGGAAATGGGACTGAATTCGAGCTAGCTAAAGAAGAAATAGATGCCATTAAACATGCTCGATAAACTGTTGTAATTTTTTACTCATTCTATTAACATACGCACTATGGATAAACGTTTTGTTATTGTCGCTGGAGTACTCATGTACTTGATTACTGCCTATTTTTCATACGATTTCTTTAGCAACCGAGTAGCAACTTCCAAACCGACAACAACAGGATTCGAAAATAATATAGATGTGGATAAAGCAGATGTTGATATTGATTTCCAGGGTCCACTAACTGAAGAGTGCCCATTGAACGGAGAAAAATTAACCAAAGAACACAAAGCCCGATGGGAAAAGCGTCGTCCTCTTGGAGTGATGATTGAAAATCATTTAGAAGCAAGAGATCAATCAGGACTTTCGCGCGCAGACAATGTGTTTGAATTTGTGGCGGAAGGCGGTATTACGCGTTTCCTCGCAGTTTTTTACTGTAAAGATGCACGTTTGATTGGACCTGTCCGATCGGCTCGCATGTATTTCATAAAGACGCTTCAGGGGTATGGTAAGTATCCTTTGTATGCACATGTTGGTGGTGCAAATACAGATGGACCTGCCGATGCGCTTGGTGAAATCAATGATTTAGGCTGGGCAGCATATAATGATATGAATCAGTTTTCTATTCCATTTCCGACGTTCTACAGAGACTATGAGCGCCTTCCAGGAGTTGCGACGGAACACACAATGTATAGTTCAACTGCGAAGCTTTGGCAGTACGCAGCTGAAAAGCGCAAACTCACGAACAAAGATGCAGATGGTGATAAATGGGATGATGACTTTGAAACCTGGAAATTTCAGGATGGAAAGGCGAGTCAAGGTGACATAACAAGCGCTTCATACGACTTCTGGACTGGCAAAAAAGAATATTCGGTCAAATGGACGTATGATGCGGCAACAAATAGTTATCTAAGAGCTCACGGAAATGGTAAACCACATAATGATAAAAATACAAATAAGCAGTTAGCTCCTAAGAATGTCGTCGTTATGTTTGTTAAAGAATCGACAGCAAATGATGGCTATGAAGGCGGGCATATGTTATACGGAGTCGTTGGAAAAGGAAATGCTCTTGTATTCCAAAATGGAGACGTGATAAAAGCAACATGGAGAAAAGCAAAAGAAGAAGATCTTGTTAGGTTTTATGATGCATCAGGAGATGAAATTGAATTTGTCAGAGGTCAAATATGGGTCTCGGGGATACCAATCGGCAACACTGTCGATTACTGACATATTAATTTGTTAAGAAAATATGTTGAAGTATATTATTCCGTCAAAAGCACGACGGAAAATTCTCGGTTTATTTTATAAACATCCGACTGAGTCGTATCATTTGCGGCGTGTGAGTCGAGAGGTTGAATTGGAGATAAACGCTGTTAAGCGCGAACTCGATATTCTTGAAGAAGGAAAAATTCTCAAAAAGGAAAAAAGGCTGAATAAATCAGTATATTCGCTCAATACTTTATATGTCTATTTTGATGAATTTATGCGTATATTTGCAAAACAGCATGCTCTGATTACACTTCTCATCAAAAATAAGAATAAATTAGGTAAAATACACTTTGCTTCCGTGAGCCTAAAGTTTTTCCAGCAAGAACCAATATCGGACAATGAAGTATATATTTTGTTTGTTGGAGTAGTTGTTGCAGCGGAAATACAAAAGATTGTGCAGGAAGTTGAAAAAGAATTTCCGTACGAAATTAATTATACGATCATGACCAAAGATGAACTTGCATATCGCAAACGTCAAAATGATCCATTTATTTGGAGCTTTCTTAAGGAGCCCAAAATTATGATTTTTGGCAGTGAAGCCAAATTAATGTCATGAAACTACCGGTGAAATTATCCAGTTTAGCCCTTATTATTGCTTTCTTTTTTGTTGTGTGGATAGATCTGCCTGATGGAATGCCGATTAAAATAAACGCTGGTCCTATTCATATTGATCGGGTTGTTGTTGGTCCACAGGTTAGTTTTGATGTTTTAGGTCGGACAATTGAAAAAAGATTTGAAACAAAATTAGGGCTCGATTTGAAAGGTGGGAGCCATCTATTATTTGAAGCAGATGTGAGCAAGGTTCCGTCATCAGAAAAAGACCAGGCGCTTGAGTCCGCGCGAAATATTATTGAGAGGCGTGTAAACTTTTTCGGAGTATCAGAGCCACAAGTGCAAACAGTTACATCGGGTGGCGTTCACAGAATTAGTGTTGATTTGCCTGGTGTTGAGAATGTCGAACAAGCAATTGCTCTTATTGGGCAAACGGCTCAGCTTGAATTTAAAGAAGAAGGAGCGGTTGAAGTTCCTGTTGGAACAAGCCCTGAGGAAGCCATGAAAATAGCAACTCAGTCAAGCGCTCTCTTTCGATTGACAAAGTCAACGGGATTATCAGGAAAGCATGTAAAGCGGGCATTTGTACAATTTGGTCAAGGTTCAGGAACAGATGTTGGTAACCCGAGCGTTGCTCTCGAATTTGATGCAGATGGAACAAAGATGTTTGAAGAAGTTACAGGTCGTAATATTGGAAAGCCCCTTGGAATTTTTATTGACAATCAATTATTATCTGCACCTACAGTTCAGCAAAAAATTTCAGGGCAAGCTATCATAACAGGCAATTTTACCGTTGATGAAGCTGAAAATCTGGCGAATGCAATTAATTCAGGAGCACTACCGGTTCCTATTAAGATGATCGAACAACGGAATATTGGTCCAACTCTTGGTCAGGAAGCTATTCAGAGAAGTATTTTTGCAGGCGTGATCGGATTGCTGACCGTTGTTCTCTTTATGGTATTGTATTATGGGCGATTTGGTATGGTGGCGGCTGTAGGGCTCCTTATTTATGGGCTTATTTCATATGCAATTTTCCGTGCAATTCCAGTTGTATTAACATTGCCAGGTGTCGCAGGATTTATTTTGTCGATAGGAATGGCAGTTGATGCAAATATTTTAATTTTTGAACGAATTAAAGAGGAGCGTAGAAAAGGTCGTAGTTATGAAACTGCTCTTAATTTGGGATTTGGCCATGCTATTGATGCAATTAAGGATGCAAATATCGCGACGTTACTTGTGGCGTTCATTTTATTTAACCCATTGAACTGGAGTTTCTTCCCACAATTCGGACTTATTAAAGGATTTGCACTAACACTTGCTATTGGTGTTGCGACAAGTTTATTTACTGGAGTATTTATCACGAAAAAATTATTAAAGCTTAAATTTGTTCAGAATATGATGAGTAATAAAAAGTTAGCAGAAAAAAAATCATGATACATTTTTTAAAATATAAGTGGGTTTATTTGGGAATTTCTGCAGTTGTTATTGCAGCTGGTTTATATTCATTATTCTCAGCACCATTGGATTATTCGATTGATTTTACCGGTGGAAGTAATATTCAATATCGATACGGTGGTGAACTTCCTCAGGACAAACTAACCAAAGAATTTAAGGATAACAAGATTAAGGTATTGTCCATTACTCAGTCTCAGTCAAAAACATATACATTGAAAACATCACCTGTTGATGAGCAAACCGAAGCTAAAATTCGAGAAAACTTATCAAAAGATTCAGCTGTACGATCAATCGATCAACTTAGATTTGAAACAGTAGGACCTTCTTTAGGGCGTGAGACAATTGAGAAAACCGCGATAGCGTCTGCTGTGGCAATGCTTGGGATACTTCTCTATGTCACATTTACATTCAAGAAATTCAGTTATGGATTTTCTGCAATTCTCGCTTTAGTTCATGATCTGCTTGTATTAGCAGGTACGTATTCAATATTAATGAGATTCACCAACGCGGAGATCGATGCATTATTTATCACTGCGGTACTAACAACAATGTCGTTCTCAGTGCACGACACGATTGTTGTTTTTGACAAAATTCGAGAATACAGGCGAACATCAGGACTTTCAATTGAAGTGCTCGCTAATAAAGCATTAACTGAAACAATGGTTCGATCAGTCAATAATTCGCTGACGATTGTACTTATGCTTGTTCCACTTGTTATTTTAGGAACAGATACGATTAGATTTTTTGCTGCGGCATTGTTAATAGGTACAATTTCCGGTACATATTCATCACCATTTGTTGCGACTCCACTGCTTGCCTTATTTGATAGAAAAAGATAAACTTTTCGTATGCCTCGGAGTATTGTCGCTGTTATTATTGCTTCATTGTGTGTAGGTGCTCTTATTGTTGGTTTAGTTATGAAAGCAACTCCAAACCTGGGTTTTTCACCGAGAATTCCAGCTCCAACAACAGCACAAACTTTTCAAGACGGATGTGTTGTGGGTGGTTGTAGCGGTCAATTATGTGTTTCTCCAGGTAGTGAAAATGATATAGCGACAACCTGTGAATATAGTGAATTGTATGGATGCTATAAGGAGGCAATTTGTGAAAGACAGACAGATGGACAATGTGGCTGGACACAGACACAAGCCTTCCTTCAATGTCAAAATAATATCTTCCAAAGGCAGAATAATGCTCGTCCATAGATTTGGTATACTACCTCTACCATGTCGCAAACTCCGGAACCTGATAAATATGCTGCTATTTGGGTGTCGTTTTCGTCCTTATCTGATTTTCTTAAATGTCCACGGGCATATTACATCGCAAATTTGTATAAAAATCCAAAAACTGGTCGAAAAATAACGATCATGAAGCCACCACTTGCGCTCGGTCAAGTTGTTCATGGCTTGCTCGATTCTTTATCACAACTACCAACGGAAGTGCGTCTCAAAAAGCCGCTTGATCAACTCCTCGATACAATGTGGCCAGCTATATCAGGAAAGAAAGGTGGATTTTCCTCTGAACATGAAGAAGAGACGTATCACGATCGGGCTCGATCTATGGTAAGGCGTATCCAGGATAATCCCGGGCCAATTGCTCGTAAAGCACTTAAAATGAAGGACGACATTCCCTATTATTGGCTTTCACAGGAAGACAATCTTATTTTATGTGGAAAAATTGACTGGATTGAATATATGGAAGATACAGACAGCGTTCACATTATTGATTTTAAAACGGGAAAACGGGAGGAAAAGGCAGATTCACTCCAACTCCCTATTTACTATTTACTCGCGAAAAATTGTCAGAAAAGGCCGATTGATAAAATAAGCTATTGGTATATAGATCGAGATGATGAGCCAAAAGCAATAGATATGCCCGACGAGAAGGATGCTACTAATCAAATAATGAAAGTTGCACAGCGAATAAAACTCGCCCGTCAGCTTGATCATTTCAAATGCAGCACTGATCCGAAGAATGGTTGCCTCCATTGCGCTCCATACGAAGCTATCTTAAAGGGACATGGTGAATTTGTCGGCGTTGGTGAATATAACAAAGAGGTATATATTTTGACAGATGAAGCCGTTGCACTTTAGGATTTAATTGTAGTCGGTCTTTTTCTTTGAGTTTTTCTTGAGTTTATCCAAAACAAAGTGTGCAGCTGTTAAACCAAGAGCCGATGCAATCTCAACGTTTTTCTCTTTAACCAATGAAAGTACTTTACCCTTAAATCCTCGCTTGAAATTTTCAACCTCCCTTTTAATGCTTAACACAATTGCCAAAACAATGACAAAAATAAGTATCCACAAAATCATTGCTATTATTCCAATTGTGTAAAAGATGGTTTGTAAATCCATACTTTCATTATAGCAGAGTACTATTGAAATCGCTTCGCTTGCTAATAAGGTACTGCTGAAGTTTCATTTTGCAAAGCATATATATTGAAACTATATCACTAATTCTCTCATTGAATAAACAGGCACAATATGATAAAAATCTGTATGAAAAATTACATTATTATCGCCACGGTACTTATCATTGTTTTCATTGCCGGTGGATATTTCCTTCAACAAAAAAACAAGAATGCCTCTTCAAACAAAGTTCAGGAAACTTCTCAAACTACGGACAATTTAAACAAAGATACAGACATCCAGAATGATTCAACGAAAGAAAAAGAAGGAGGTGTTGGTATGCAATTCGATCAGGCTCCGAACATCGAAATAGATACAGCAAAAGATTATTCAGCAGTCCTATCGACCGATAAAGGCGACATCACTATTGAGTTTACGACAAAAGATACTCCGGCAACCGTTAATAACTTTATTTTCTTAGCAAAAAAAGGTTTTTACGACAATGTTATCTTCCATCGTGTCATTAAAGGCTTTATGATCCAAAGCGGTGATCCGACTGGAACTGGAAGAGGTGGCCCAGGTTATCGATTTAATGATGAGCAATTTGAAGGTGAATACTCGCGAGGTACTGTTGCCATGGCGAATGCTGGCCCAGATACTAATGGAAGCCAGTTTTTTATCATGCATGAAGATGGGCAATTACCTCCGAACTATGTTATTTTTGGGCACGTGACAAAGGGATTAGATGTCGTTGATGCAATAGCAAATGGAGAGGTTACAGCAAGCGGCAGCGGAGAAAAATCTACTCCGGTCAATCCGGTCAAAATCAAATCGATTAAGATTATCGAACAGTAACTATTGGTGTACAACAATGAGCTTGCTGATTTATAACAGCGCCGGTATTATTAAGAGATGATTATCTCAGCTTTTATCGCAGGTGTGCTTATGTTTTTAGCACCTTGTACATTGCCGCTTATACCCGGATTTCTCGCGTTTATTGGAGGAGCTCATGCCCAGAAGAACCGAAAGAAAATAGTGGTTAACGCATTTCTATATGTTCTGGGATTTACCGTTGTATTTGTCTTGCTTGGAACAATCGTTTCGTTTATCAGCATTACCGCGTTAGGATCTTTGAGATTGTGGCTAACGAAAATAGGTGGAGTTTTTGTTGTGCTTGCAGGACTTTTTATGCTTGATATTATTAAGCTTCCATCATTGCAAAAAACTGTAAATATCAATGTTCCGAGATTTTTTTCACCCGGTAGTCCGGTGGCTGCATTTCTTCTTGGCGCGTCATTTGCATTTGGATGGTCTCCGTGTATTGGGCCATTGCTATCCACCATCTTAGTTTTAGCATCAACGTCGAGCTCTGTTTTACAAGGAACATTTCTTTTGCTCGTTTTTTCACTTGGAATGGGTATTCCATTTATGTTGCTGGCAATTACTTTCTCGAGCGCACAGCAAAGAGTTAAATCTCTTACACGCTATATGTCGATAATTTCTAAAGTCGGCGGTATTTTTTTAATAGTTCTCGGTATCCTGCTTTTCTTTAATCAGCTCGGCATATTTGTCGGATACCTGTTTGAGATATTCAGATTTGCTAATTATGAAAGTTTGCTGAAGTATTATTAATCAAACTAAAGTATTTATTGTGTATTATTGGGTTCGTTCTGCGGTGTACCTTGATTATCGCCTGTCTCCTCGATGCCTCCTTTAATTGTTTCTTCAAAACCCGTTGTTGTGAGTGATGCTGCGAGCTGTTGAAAAGCCCTTATAAGGGCATTGATACCACCTACATGTGGATTTTCATCCCGTACCGTAGCCTCATCAGGAGGGAATTTGTGCGGTGCTTCTTTAATCCATCTCATGTTTATTTTTTTCTATTGGTAATTGCATTGCCAAAGAGCCTTCAAACGCTTGCCTTTTTGATTTTACAATATCCCCTAAACTCAATGTATCTGGCGATGTTGGGAAATATACAAGGTGTGAACTTGTTGTTGCTGTTGAAGGCTTTCCAAGCGCCATATCTATTCCAGGAAATCTATCTCTGATTTCTCGAGATGTTGATCCTAAATATCTGCGGATTCTTCTATCGGCGCTGTATTGAGTAAATGGCCTATCTTCAACATGGGGTCCGATGAGTGTTGTCCCATCAGGTGCTTTAACTCTGCCCTTCGCATCAATTAATAGAATTTTGCCACCGGGTGTCACAGCAGCAAAATCAACACCTTTTAAGTCGGTATCTTTCATTTCAGCTTCGTCATTGAAATCTGGGACAATGATAAAACAGCCGAGTCTTCCGAGTGTGTTCATCATAGCAGCTTGTGCCTGAGCTCCACCGATGATTTCATGATATGATCCGAGGTCTCGCACGGCTCCACTACTTGAAACAGCCTGAAAAAAAGATGTGAATGATTCCATTTTTATGCGTTCCGGATCTCCTGGTGGTAAATTTGATGCATGATATAACGCAGCTGCCAAACCTTGATTAAATTGTGCCCATGGCAATATTGCATCGCGTCGATCTTCCCGACTCATTCGATCTAACCAACGCGTTTCATGTTGGTCGTCTATAACGGTTAGCAAGTCGTCTAACAGTGTTGCATTATCATGAAAGAAGGTCCTCAGAGCGATTACTTCATCGTCTCCGAGCTGACCCATCATGTGTTGAAGTGCTGGAGCAAATTCGCGAGAGGAATATTCCGGATTATTTGACCAAGCAAGTACATCACTAAAAAAACTGGTCAATGTTAGATCGGTCCTATACGCCCCATGGGAACGAGCATAGTCGCGAGCGTCAAGCATCTTAAGAAAACCTGAGTCGAGGTAGCCCAATGGAGTCATTTGCTGAAAGCCTTCTGTGGCCTGATCTGCTAAATCATGTGGTACTACATAATCTGGGACAGTGTAAATAGCTCCTGTAGTAGGTGCGTCTGTTGTTACTGCGTCTGGCATATTTTTAGCTTAGTTATATTCATGTATCTTTTCAAGGAGTATTTCCCTCTCATTTTGCAATTTTCCATCCTCAACTTGCTCAAAGATTACTTTTAATATTTCTCCAATCTTCGGTCCGGGCTTAATGTTAAGAACCTGCATAACATCATGGCCTGTAACTTTGAGATCCTTTATTTCGAATGGCTGTTTTTGTACCTCTACAATGCGCTTTTTAAACAGCTCAGTCCGCCACGATGTTTCCTGAGCGCCTGATCCAACTCTATCTGCAGTTCGCAACACAAGTATATCGTCAATATTTTCAGTACCGATTTTCCGAATAAATCGTCTAACTGCCTTGTCGGTTTGAAGCTCTGAAACTGAAAACATATGGTAGCGCACAAGTTTCACCAGTTTATAGCGTTCTTTTTTTGACAAACGTAGCCTTTCAGCGACTTCGTTCGCAATATTTGCACCAACGATCTCATGATTATAAAAGGTAATAATTCCGGTTTCTGGATTTTTTTGATGTGTGTCTTTCTTTCCGACGTCATGCAACAAAGCAGCGAGTCTTGTTATTGGATCAGATGATGAACAATTTCTCAACGTTTCGATTAAATGCGTTCCAACATCGTAAATATGATGCCGCTCAGGACTTTTCTGTTCAATATCAAAACATGCCTCTATTTCTGGAAGAATATATCCGAGTAAACCAGTTTGTTTAAGAAAAAGAACACCGTCAGCAGGGTGATTTGAAGCAAGAATTTTTAAGAATTCATCACGAATGCGCTCCCACGAGACGTTCTGAATTAAGTGTGCATTTTTCTGAATTGAATCCTTCGTTTTTTCATCAAGTGTAAATTCTAATTGGGAACAAAATCGTATTGCCCTAATAAGTCGCAACGCATCTTCTTGAAAGCGTATATCAGGATCGCCGACCGCCTTAACAACTTTTTTTTCTAAATCCTGCAGCCCATCGGTAATATCAATAAGATCTTCACCGTCGTACGCCAGGGCATTGATGGTAAAATCGCGTCGCACCAAATCTTCCTCCAATGTATCTGCCCATGAAATATCATCAGGGTGTCTGCTATCAGAGTATTTTCCCTCTTTTCGATATGGTGTAACTTCGCAAATGACTTTTTCATCATCACTAATTTTGATTGGGACAATGACAGTGCCATAGTCATTGTTATACACTGAATCGGGAAATAGTTTTTGGATGTCATCTGGATGAGCATTTGTCGTGAAATCCCAATTATCAATTGGCTTATTAAGTAATAAATTACGCACAGGGCCTCCGACCAGGTAAATTTGAAACCCAGCTTTACGAAATATATCCTTGAAAGACACCACAAAATCCGGAAGTGGCAATGCTTTTTTCATACTCGTATTGTACTATATGCATACTCATGAAGATCACGGTTGTCCGGAAAATAGAATCTCCAACATCTGCTGAAGATATCATCTCGGCCATTCTTCAGGATAGACGTATCATCGATCAAAAGGAATTTCTGCAGCCCGAAAATCCCGTGAACATTTCATTTACAGATTTTTTCCAGGATAAGCGTCGATTCACAAAGGATTGGAAAAAAACAATTTTATTACTCAAAGAAATCCACGATAAAAAGAAAATGGTCATCGTGTATATGGATTATGATGCAGATGGTATAACAGGCGGGGCTATTCTTTGGCAGACACTCCACATTTTAGGATTTAATGTTATGCCTCATGTGCCCGACCGGAAAAAAGAGGGATATGGCTTTTCGCGTATAGGTATTGATTTGGTGAAAGCCCAGTATGATCCGGCGCTTATCATCAGCGTAGATCACGGGATCGTTGCGCATGAACA
>CAZKVU010000024.1:0-9224 GCA_964556475.1 uncultured Gammaproteobacteria bacterium
AGATTGAAAATGAGAGGGAGCTGAAGTTCAGTCATTCCTTCATTATATCAAGTTCATTACTTCACAAGTTGCTTATTGTGATCAATGCAATATTTTGCTTCAGGGACAAGTTGGAGTCGAGCAAAACCAATTGGTTCATGCGAGTGTTCGCACAATCCATAGGTCCCTTTGTCCATCTTTCTGAGTGCGTCATGAATCAGTTCAAGCCTCTTCTCAAATGATTTAATTTCAGCTTCAATGGTATCATGGCCAAGTTGCTCGCGAATATCAGTATCAACAGCAGCGTTATCGTTTACATGGTCCGGGTCGTTGAAGGGGTCATTTGCTTGAAGCTTCCTCATCATCTCCTGAGTCTTTGTTTCCTCCTCCAGAAGAGTTTTCTTCAGAGCTGTCAATTCCTGTTTTGTTAATCCTTTGTTTGCCATATGATGTAAGTGGTGTTAATAAATTTTTAGATAATTCTAATAATCCTTGCCTATATTGTGTCGCCAAATAGATTGTTGTAACAATGAAAAGCACTGTTCCAACCATCAGGTTGAACGACAATCCCGCTAAGTATATATGATTTTGTTTCATGAAGTCAAGCAGTAACTGTACGAGCGAGAAGTATGCGACAAAGAAAAAGAATGAAAATCCTCGCTGAATCGTTTCTCGTCGCACATAAAATGTAATCATGTGAGATATATAAAATCCAAGGAAAAGCAATATAGCTTCATACAATGCAACTACATGCCGTAAGCCTTCTGCTCCAACATAATGAACCCGCAGGAAAAAGTTTGTCTGTGTACCAATTTCGTTCCCTGCAAAAAAGGCGCCTACCTTCCCGATCGCCAGCGCCAGGAGTAATGGAGCAATGACATAATCAACAATGTGCATAAATGGAATACGCTTGTATCGTGTGTAAAGAGTCATAATCAGGAATCCACCTATAAATCCACCTGTCAGCGACAATCCCGGGTATCCGTTTATCAATATGTATTTCAGTGGACTGAAACCAAATTCGCTAAAGTTGAATATAATAAAAAAAGCACGAGCTCCAATAAATGCACCGAGTAATGATGCAAATAAACCATCAAAGATATCTTCTTCCTTATATGATGTGAGCTTGATGTTTCTCCAGAGCCAAAACATACCCCAGAAAAAAGCAAGTACCAGGAAAACTCCAAAAGTGTAAATTTTGATGATTTTAAGATCAAGTAATACGGGTAACATACGTATGAATGTATTGTATCATATCATAAAACCTGCATCATGGGCTTTCTAAGGCCTCATTGATAAGACTCAGCCGCATCAAGAGTAAATTCCCCCACTCGTGTTCGGATAAGACTTTTCATATATGCTCCTGTTCCGAGTTTTTCACCAATATCGCGTGCCAAAGCCCTGATATACACCCCTGAGCCGCATTGAACATGAATTGTTACGACTGGATAGGTGTAATCGCGCATTTCAATGGAATCAATATGGACGTGTTTTGGCTGTATTTCTACAACCTCTCCTCGCCGTGCACGAGAATAAGCTGTTTCTCCTTTAATCTTTATTGCAGAGAATACCGGCGGTTTTTGAAGAATATCGCCTGTAAAAGTTGTGAGGATTTTCTGTATTTCTTCTGACGATGGTTCCCGTTGCGATAATCCGGGCGTAATCGGACCTTCAGAATCATCAGTATGTGAAATTTTTCCAAGCTCTATTTCAGCAATATATTCTTTTGTTGAATCTTTAAGAATTGCTGATAATTGACGTGTTGATTCCCTACCAACAGCGATAACAAGGACTCCCTCCGCTTGTGGATCAAGCGTACCCCCGTGACCAATTTTTGTCCCCTTCTCATGTTGGAGCTTTATTGAGCGGATTACATCATATGAAGAAATTCCCTTAGGCTTATGTACTGCAAAGATCATAGCTTTATTTATGATTTTCTATTTTTGGATAATAAGATTCGCGTTTTGTGCTTAATATCTTTAAGAAGTGCTTGAAGGTTTTTTCCTTCTTCTGAAACCACCATATGTTTCCCTCTCTGGAAGAATGACAGCACAGCCTTATATACTCCACCCTGCTTGCTTTCGGTAACAGATACCTGCGCTCGTGCAACATCGTTGCGCTTACCGAGCATCCGATTAAAACGACTGATAAACAGCTGAATCAACGTTTCGCTTCCTTTTGAAAGCTGTGAAGATTGCATTGCAAGCGCAGGGATCCTGGTTTTTTCAGCATACATTCCGAGAATGTCCCGTACTGTTACAATGCCATATAGCTGATTATTATCTGTTATCACAATGCTTCCTATTTCCTTCTCGAGCAATTCGCCAATAACATCTCTATATGTATGATTACTTGTTAAAGAATAAACACGCGTATGGATAAAATTCTTAACCGGTTTTTTGAGAAGCGGATGCTTATCACCTGTTCGTGAGGCATAATTTTGACGTTCAACTGGAAGGGAAAGTAAATTGATAAGATCATAGTACGTAAGCATTCCGGCGATTTTGTCCGAGCTTGATACAACAACTAGTTTCGAAATTTTGAATTTTTTGAATTGCGCAAGGGCTTTTGACAAATACGCGGTATCTTTTACGGTTACGATCCTGTGTGAGCGAATTGTCTTGTTATCAAGCGTTGTGTTGAAACGATCATCACTGCTGATGTATTTTAAAATACGTCGCGCCGATATAATCCCTATAAATCGGTCATTCTCGTAAACCGGTAAGAAATATATCTTGGACTCTACCATCAGCCGACAGGCTTTTTCAATTGAATCAGATATGTTCAGATGCGGCGGCTTAACAAGACACGTCTTTACCTTTGTATTAGCTGGATATGATTTTTTGATCAATGCATAATATGGATTGATGATTCCCTCCAACTTGTCATCCTTAAATACGAATGCGGCGTCGTGTGAAGATTTGAGAAGGCTGAGGGCAGATGCAAGTGTGTCCTCGGGTGTAACTTTGATGATATCCTCGGTTTTAAAAAGCTCCCGCAGCTTCATACCCCGAGTATAACAGAGGGTTCAAAGGCATACAAGGAACAAAGCTGTTATTTAATACTTTTCTCAGAAAATTTTAATAACTTTTTTTCTTCTGTAGTAGGATAAGTGCCAATTTTTGTATAATTTTTTTCTACGAGAGTCTGAACGTTCTATAGGTTATAAATGATTTTGTTTCAGGGAATTTTTAGGCGAGCTGATTTAGTGATATAATAAAGACTTGAAGCCGGGATGGCGGAATTGGTATACGCGTAGGTCTCAAAAACCTATGATGGCAACATCGTGAGGGTTCGAGCCCCTCTCCCGGCACTTATTTGACAGCACTTTTAATCTCCTGTGCTAAAAACGGATTCCACATTGCCCCGGTGGCACTCATAACAACATCGGCCCCAGCTTTTCTGTACTCATCATAATCATCAGCAGTCATAACACCGCCCATACTTTCGATCGTATATGACAATCCCCGTGACTTTCTTATATCAAATAATCGACGAGCCATCTCTAAACCCGCCCATTTTATTCCAGCTCCACAAATACCGCTTTTCAATCTGTTTGGTCCAGGCAAAGCTTGATTCCCTTTTGCATCGACGACTTCTGCAGGAATAGTGTTTACTGATGCAATTCCCTGTACATACGCGCCCACATGATCTACAAAATTGTGCAGCGCACCATCGCTTTCAAAATATCCAATTTTTACAGACAACGGCCTATCACCTATCACCTCTTTAATCGCCTTAACTATTTTTCCAGATATTTCAGCGTTGTAACAAATCAGTCCTTCATTCCCAATGTTTGGACAAGACAAATTAACCTCTAATAACTTTGCGCCTGTTTCCAATGCTTTTTTCGCAGCGAACACATGATCATCAATAAATTCCTGCTCAGTCTGGCCCTCCTGCACTGTACCCATAAAACTCAGCACTAAAACTTGTCCCTTTCCAGCGTATGATAATGCCTTTTTAACATCCTCCTGCCAGTAATCTACCGGTTTTGAAGGAACACCAAAGGAATTCGTGATTGAGAGGGGTTCGTTATATTCTGCGCTCCCAACCAACTGTTCCTTTGATTTCTTTATCGTTAAATCCCCCTTTAAATCAAGCGCTAGAATATTTGGATGCGGATGACATGGATAGCTATTACTTCGGACTGTTTTATAAACACAAATATCAAAACCCATATCAAAAGCAGCCTTAACAAATCGGCTGTTTATAAGAGGGCCGGGCGGAATGCCGATTGGTTTATACACAGGGTACCCATGATAATTAAACTGTGGCTCCCCTTTTTGAATATATCTCTTTGATGTATCAGCGAGAACCTCGGCAAATGCACCATAAGGCCCATGTTCGTAATTTTCCTCGTAAGATTTTGTTGGATCGTAAAATGGCGTGTGCAGCATATTGTACTATGACAAATTATTAATGTTTCCACTCGGCTTACCAATAATATTTCCGTTCTCAAAAACAATATTACCACGCAATACAACTTTGACAATTTTTCCAACGACATCTCTACCTTCAAATGGTGTCCAGCCGCACTTTGAAAACATGTGCTCTGCAGTTAACTTCCATTTCGCATCAAGATCAATCTCAACGTACGTCTTGCCATCATCATGAAGATTAAATATTTCCCTCTGCTTCGTCGATGTCATATCAATTAATCGCTCCATAGAAAGCATACCTTTATGAACTTCTGTGAGCAATAACGGCAGTGCTGTCTCTAAACCAGGAACACCATACGGCGGTTCGCTTGAATCTTTTTCAGATTTTGCATGGGGTGCGTGGTCTGTTGCAATACAATCAATAACATCGAGATTTTTCCACAATGCTTTCATGTCGCTCCGTTTTCCAACATGTGGCTTCATAAGGCCATAGGGACCAAGCCGTCCTAAATCATCCTCACATATAAATAAGTTGTTACATGTTGCCTCGCAGGTAATATTCACTCCGTCCTTTTTCGCCTGCTTAACAAGCATAATTTCCTCTTCAAGCGCAACATGACATATATGCAATGGAACGCTGTATTTTTTTCCTAAAGAAATTGCCAACCTAATAGTCTCCGCTTCTGCATGTGCTAAAATCGGTTTTGCTTGATTGAATTTTTGAGAAACTTCTCCCCATGTTTTAAATATCTCATCCAAAGCGGCCGGATCCTCTACTTTCATGTTGCCAGTTGTATGATTCATATAAATTTTCAAACCATACACATGTGGAAAGGCCTTTTCATATTCAGCATAATTTCCAATTGCTGCGCCGAAATGAAAGCCTACATCGCAATATACTCGCCCTTGAGCATGCTTCATCTTCGAAAGCAGTGCCTTTTCAGTAATAGCATGATCCGGGTTGTTAGGCATGTCCATTACTAAGGTAAAACCCCCGGCAATTGCAGCTTTCGTGCCGGTCTCGAAGTCTTCTTTATATGACCATTTCTGTGTAGCATCATCACGCAGATGTGTGTGGATGTCGATAAGTCCTGGAATTCGCGTGATATTAGACATATGATAATAATTGCTTTTGATTATATTATTGCTTTCCAGCCCATTCAGTTGGGTTTTCAAACCATTGATGCACTGATTCAGCCTGCTCCTTACTTAACATTCCTTTCTTAACCGCCTCTTCAACAATGAATTTCCCTGTTGTGAGTGCAAAAATAGTGACATTTTTCTCCTCAAATGCCTGATGTGCTGCTGCGGTTTCATATGTGGTTGTCGCAACACAATAATCCACGATTCCCCCTTCTTCACGAATAGTATCAGCATTATCAAGCGCACTACCACCCGTTGAAATATGATCCTCAATAATAACCACTTTCGCACCTTTTGGAAAGAAACCTTCAAGTTTTCGCTGTTTGCCATGTCCTTTAGCAGATGAACGAACGAAAACCATAGGCACAGATAAATGATCCGCTATCCATGCTGCTTGCGGGATAGCTGCAGTTGCCGTTCCGGAAACACATTCAACATTTTCAATACCAATATGCTGTTTAATTGTTTCTATATAAAGCTCGATAATGCGTGTTCTCTCTTTGGGGTGCGACATAACGAGCCGATTATCCAAATAAATAGGGCTTTGCAAACCCGAGGTATAAGTAAACGGTGGATCAAATCGGAATGACACTGCGTTGATTGACAATAATATATGTGCAGCCTCCTGTTGAATACTTTCATGCGTTGCGTTTATTGTGTTCATAAAAGTGATCGAATATCTGTGTCCAGCTTCTGTGCTTCTTTGCGTGCAGCATCGGCAAAATCCGTTCCTGATGATGCAAAAATAATACTGCTGGACGAATGAATAATAATGCCTGTTTTACTTAGAGTTAGGCCATTATGGACTGATGCAGCAAGATCCCCGCCTTGTGACCCGATACCGGGAATAAGCATTGGCATATCACCAATGATTTCTCGAATTTCTTTCAGTTGCTCAGGATATGTTGCTCCTGCAACCACCCCACAATTTCCATGTATATTCCACTTTTGTGCAATCATCATTGCAACATGCTGATAATACGGCAATCCTGATTCCTGAACATAGACATCCTGCATGGAATCAGCGCCGGGGTTGGACGTATGAACTAAAATAATGCACCCTTTATCTTTATGCTGTAGGAAAGGCTCAAGCGCTTCCCCACCTAAATAAGGCTGTAATGTAATCGCATCAACATCAAGATATTCAAATGCAAACCGTGCATACTCATCATTTGTTTTGCCGATATCACCACGTTTCGCATCAAAAATAATTGGAATGTCTGGATATTGGTCCTGAATGTATGCTATGGTTTTATGCAAAGCCTCAATCCCCTCAGCTCCATAGGCTTCGTAATGGGCACTTTGCGGTTTGAATGCGCACACAATATCAGCAGTGGCATCAATAATGGCTTTATTAAACTCCAGAATTTTATCGATTGTTGTTGTCGTTTTGGAAGTAATGTGCTCTGGAAGTTTTTTTTCAAATGGATCAATACCAACACTTAAAAATTTTCCCGCGCTCCATTTCGCATGAAGGAGATCATTAAAATTTCTATTCAT
The DNA here is from genome assembly GCA_964556475.1 of uncultured Gammaproteobacteria bacterium. Classification (GTDB taxonomy): domain Bacteria; phylum Patescibacteriota; class Microgenomatia; order UBA1406; family HO2-37-13b; genus CAZKVU01. The sequence goes on from CAZKVU010000024.1 coordinate 7,005, forward strand.
ATTTTTGCTCATATCATTGTTTTAAGTATACTATTAAACGCCTCGATCATATGCAATGTCACGAAATGCAGTAACGGTATCACGTAAATCTCTTCTTCCTGTCGGGCCGAGCATATCAAAATCAAGATACATATCGTCAGCACCTGGTGGAGTTTCTAATGGAATAACAATTGTATCCATACCGCCCATGGGCTTCAGAGTTAGATATGGAATATCAGCTTGCTCAGTTAATGATGGAATCCCTAAGACTATTAGACCTTCGGATGAGTCTGATCGCATACCAGAAACATATACTTCATGGCCAACCAAACCACAACGCGCCTCTGCAGGATCGTAATCTCTATGTCTAAACTCGCCGCTTACTATTCCGAGAGATCTTCCCTTTCCAACAGCACTTTGTGCAAGCTGTCGTAAAGATTGTAGTGCTGCTATATCAGCTTCTCTTTGAGCTTGATGTAATTCGTCAACTTCTTGAGGTGATAAATTGAGGTGAGCGGACCGTCTTTTCTGTTCAAGGCTACACCCTCTACTTAAATGCCCAACCGCACAACTTGATACGTTGACCAATGATAATTTTTCTCCGGTTACTATTTCTCCTGTTGCTCCTAAATGTGCGTTTGACATTTGTTTGATTAAGATTTATTATATACGTAATTTACAAAATATCAACAATATTTCGTAAATATTGTCAATTTTTGCCATTTTTTAACAGTTTTTCAGGAAAAATCTACATTTATGAAAAAAACACGCCACTTCCTCGCAATCACCGATCTCACGAAAGATGAGGTGCTTGATGTTATGAAAATCTCTAAAGAACTGAAGGATGAGATTAAAAAAAATGGTATTCACACTGACGAGCCTTATAAAAATAAAACAATGGCAATGATTTTTGAAAAGCCCTCCCTTCGTACACGGGTTTCGTTTGAAACCGGCATGACACAACTCGGGGGTCATGCAATTTATCTTGCCCCTTCTGATATTGGTATGGGAAATCGCGAAGAGCCTCGAGATGTTGCAACCGTATTATCAAGTATGGCCAATGTGATTATGGCACGAACTTTTAAGCATTCGACCGTTGAGGACTTAGCAGAGCATGCGACCGTTCCGGTTATCAACGCACTCTCAGATAAAGAACACCCATGCCAGATACTTGCTGATTTTATGACAATATGGGAGAAGAAAGGAACGTTGGAAGGCCTTACTCTAGCATTTGTTGGAGATGGTAATAATAATGTCACTCATTCTTTGGCACTGGGTGCAGGTTTGCTTGGGATGAATTTTAAGGTTGGCGCTCCACAAGGTTATTGGATGGATCCTGAGGTTGTTAAGCGTGCAGAGGCTTTAGCAGAAAAAACCGGAGTAACAATTTCACAGACTGATAAACCAGAAGAGGCTGTCGCAGGCGCCGATGTTGTTATTACTGATACCTGGGTCAGCATGGGTGATGAAGCCGAGAAGGAACAACGTCTGAAAATATTTAAGCCTTATCAGGTTGACGCAGCGCTGATGAGCAAAGCGAAGGCCGATGCGATTTTCATGCACTGCCTGCCAGCTTACCGCGGGAACGAAGTAAGCGCCGACGTCATTGACGGACCTCAGTCCGTGGTGTTCCCGGAGGCTGAAAACAGATTACACGCACAAAAAGGATTATTAGTTTTTTTAAGCAAAGCCTAAGCAAGGCGCAGTTTTGCTCAAAAAAATAAACTATATGAAAAACACATTTTTCGGAAAAAGTTTTATCGCAATAAAACAGATAACTTCGAAGGCTGATATTGAATATCTCTTCTCTGTTGCTGACCAGATGAAAAAAAATGTCGAGACTGGAAAAGTATTCGAGCCACTCAAAGGCAAAACCATCTCGGTTTTATTTTATCAGCCAAGCACCCGTACATTTACATCATTTGTCGCCGCGGCAAAGCGCCTAGGCGCATATGTTATCGATCTCAATGAAATGACCAGTTTTAGCTCTGTTGTCAAAGGTGAAAGTCTTGAAGATACCATGCGCTCAATTCGCATGACAACCGCTGCAGATTTAATCGTCCTCCGTCATCCTGAGGATAATTCAAGCGAGATTGCTGCAACAATGCAGGATTCCCCTGTTGTAAACGGTGGAAGCGGAACCGCTGAACATCCAACTCAAGCACTTCTAGACCTCTACACAATCTATAATCACTTTGGAAGGCTTGATAATCTACATATTGCGCTCGTTGGCGATCTGAA
>CAZKVU010000025.1:0-8500 GCA_964556475.1 uncultured Gammaproteobacteria bacterium
TAGAAAAACCTCAGCAGATATAGTATCATAGTCCACTTATGTCACATCCAGAAGGCTCACCGGACGCACCAATGCCGGTAACATTTGAAACTGCTCAGGCATTTTGCAGGTGGGCGAGTCAGCAATCAGGAGAAAGATTGGGTTTGCCTTCTGAAGCACAGCTCACTTTTGCACTTTATCAAGGTGCCATTGTAACACTGGGGCTCGAATGGACAAACGAAGGATATATTATGGATGGTGATACCCTTTCGTGTGATAGATCACCTAATCCTGGTGCAACAGCCTACTTTAGACTCGTAAAGCCATAAAAGTCCCCCTCGCCTTCTTTCATCACCTCTTGCATAGATGTACAATGAATAATGTGAAAGCTCAGAAGTCTCATTCGACATATCCATTTGCTCAATTCTCAAAAGATGAACTATTTCAGAAGCTGAATACATCGGAAAATGGATTAGACACCAAAGAAGCTGCTATTCGCCTTCAAAAAAACGGTAAGAACGCTATAGAAAAAGGCAAAAAAAAGTCAGCTATCCGTTTGCTCCTTGCCCAATTCGAAAATTGGCTCATGGTGTCGCTCCTTATTGCTGCCGGTGTTTCATTTTTTTTAGGTGATAGGATTGATGCCCTTGTCATTATAGGGCTCGTGTTTTTCAGTGTTATTCTTGGCTTTGCACAGGAATATCGTGCAGAAAAAGCCCTTGAAAAATTAGCAGAATACATCTCAAATAAGTCAAAAGTTAGACGCAATAACGAATGGATCGAGGAAGACAGCGAAAGGTTAGTTATCGGAGATGTTGTTGAATTGCGAATTGGGGATGTTGTTCCCGCAGATATTCGTCTTTTTGAAATTGATGGATTCACAACTGATGAGTCCGCTTTAACCGGTGAGTCTGTGCCAATTTTGAAATCAATCAATCCTTCAAATGGAAGTGAACCGCAAGATTTGAAAAATATCGCATTTATGGGGACAACGGTTTCAGAAGGTATTGGTAAAGGCGTTGTTGTTGCGGCTGGCTCTCAAACCTTCTTTGGTCAAACGGCAGCCATTTTAGGTGAGGAGGAGCCAGAAACAGAATTCCAAAAACAGACCCGTACATTTAGTGCATTCCTTTTTAAAGTTATTTTCGTAATGTCGATATTTGTATTTCTTGTCAATTCAGCACTTCATAAAGGGGTACTCAATTCATTCCTGTTTGCAGTTGCACTCGCTGTAGGAATAACGCCCGAACTTTTGCCGGCAATTATCACGATTACGCTTTCTCAAGGTGCTCTTAAAATCGCAAAAAAGAAAGTTATTGTAAAAAAACTCATTTCAACAGAAGGCCTCGGCAATATCGATACGCTTTGCACTGATAAAACCGGAACGCTCACAAAAGGGGAATTTACACTTTCGGGCTATCAGAATTTTAATAAGGAATCAGATAAAAATGTCCTCGTTAAGGCTCTTATGTGTATCAGCGGTGGAATAAAAAGCGATCAATTTATTGCGACAAATCCAATTGATAAAGCATTATGGCATAGCAGTGATGCAAAGCAGGTTAAATCAGATGTTGCCGCATACAAAATTCTTGATGAAAATGAATTTGATTTTACCCGGCGAAGAGTAAGCGTACTCGTACAACATCACAATGAGCAATTACTTATCGTGAAAGGCTCAATTGAATCCATTGCTCCGATTTGTACCGGCGGTCATTCTCATCAAAATCACATCCTCGAGCAGGCACATGAATTGGAAAATCAAGGCTTTCGTGTGATTGGTATTGGTGAAAAAAAATTACATAAAGAAAAATCAACGTCTGATGATGAAAAAGATATAGACTTTTTAGGATATTTACTTTTTAGTGATCCGATCAAAGATTCTGCAGCAAAAGCATTACAAAAGCTGAAAGACCTTGGTGTGAATATTAAAATTTTGAGTGGAGACAGTGCTATTGTAACGGCACATGTTGCCGCACATGTAGGGTTTGACCTTGAGAAGGATAAAATTGTTACCGGCGATGAGCTTTCGAAACTTACCGTTGCTCAATTTGAAAAGGTTGTCAAAGAAACTACCTTATTTGCTCGCGTTACACCTGACCAAAAGTATCGCATCGTGTTGTCACTCAACAAGGAAAATCACATTGTCGGATTTTTAGGAGATGGAATCAATGATGCCCCTGCAATAAAAGCTGCTGATGTCGGCATTGCGGTTGATAGCGGCGCAATGGTTGCTAAAGAGGCTGCGGACATTATTTTGCTCCGAAAGGATTTACAGGTTCTTGCTGAAGGAATTGAAACAGGACGTAAAACATTCGGTAATATCATGAAATATATTCTTAATACGATCAGCGCCAATTATGGAAATATGATTACCGTATCGCTTTCATCTCTATTTTTAAAATTCATCCCATTGTTACCATCGCAGATATTGTTGAATAATTTTATCAGTGATATCCCGCTTTTTGCTGTTGCAACAGATAATGTCGATGGTGATTTTGTCCGGAGGCCGAAACGTTGGAACATGGGGACAATCGGAAGTTTTATGCTCTATTTTGGTTTACTCAGCTCACTATTCGATTTACTTTTGATTTTACCCATGGTATATCTTTGGCATACATCTCCACCACTTTTTAGAACCGCATGGTTTATTGAATCATCACTTTCTGAAATGGTAGTAACCTTTGCCATTCGCACTAAATTGCCGTTTTATAAAAGTATGCCAAGCGCACTTCTTATTGCTCTGACGGTTGTCTCGTGCGGCGCAGTTATACTTTTACCCATGACTATTTTTGGTCAAACATTTTTCGAATTTTCATCAATACCTTTATATATCTGGATATGGATCGCCTGCGTAGTAACAACATATTTCTGTGCGATCGAAATAGCTAAACATTTTTTCTTTAGGAGATTTGAATTGTAAGGCAAGGGATAACTCAGCGGCGAACGCTTCAATACTTAGCTAATAGCTATTGAGAAAGAAGATAAACAGCAAAAAGTGAAAGTAAGATTAAGCCAACATATCGAGGAGGCTTCCTACCTTTGTAATAAACAAGTGTGCAAATGAAACCAAAGGTTGAAATTCCTAACCAAATCCATTCTTTCATCTCAATGGATATCGGATGTTGAACAAAAGCTATAACTCCCCCTACCAGTAGGAGATTGTAAACATTGCTTCCCATAATATTGCCGACTGTAATTTTTTCTTGCTTATCATCCTGGCTGAAAATGGTTGTAAATAATTCAGGCAGTGAAGTTGCAATTGCAGTTAAAGTGAAACCAAGTATGGTTGTTGAAATTCCGCTCACCGTTGAAATTGCCTGAACGCTGTCAACAACGAAAATACCGCCAGCAATTATTCCTACAACAAATAAACATGAGAGCACAATTGAACCCATCGATAAATATTCCTTTTTCTGTTTGCTAAATTGTTTTTTATCTTCATGAGCTCTGCCATAGATTGCCATGAGATATTCAAGAACAGTCACGCCTAAAGCAGAACCTACTAAAATCAAACCTGCATATCTAGCAAGAACAGAATATGACTGAATAAAGTAAAAAAGGATTGTTGCTCCAACAAGAATAAAAATATTCTGCTGTGTTTTTGTTGTACCTATTCTGAGTTTGCCAATAAATAGACCGATCGGAAAGATTAATAGTATATTGACAATGTTGGACCCGATTATGTTTCCGACAGCCAGTCCAGGATCATGCTGCAGAATTGAAATAACCGAAACAGTCAACTCCGGAAGAGATGTGCCAATTGCCACCAGAGTTATGCCGACGACAAGTGGTGAAATTTTATAAATTCTGGATATTTTTTGCGCAATCGTTACAATGCGTTGCGTTGAAAATAATAACAATGCTAATCCGAATGCAAATTTGGTTAAGATTATCAGCATACTCCAGTCTAACATATATTGTTCCTTGCTTTTGAAAAAATTTCTGATTATAATAGCCTTTTCATTTATGGAAGGCCATTTACTTGTAGAACTCGTTATCTTTGCAACTTTTTTCCTTGTTGGGATAGCGTTTGTTACACCTTTAACAAAAAGACTTTCATTTCCATACACAGTAGCGCTTTTATTTGCGGGGTTTATTGCACAATTTTTCACACATAGTTTTTCTGTTGAATCACATATCATTCTTTCACCAGATGTTATTTTCTATGTTTTATTGCCGATTCTCTTATTTGAAGGTGCATTTCATATAAATTTTCATCAATTCAGGCTACAATTTAAGACGATCACAGCATTTGCAACATTAGGTTTATTAATATCTATATTTGTAGTTGCATTTGGGTTGAGTTATCTCGTTGGTTTTGATTTCGGAGCTTCGTTATTATTCGGCGCAATTATTTCAGCAACTGACCCAATTGCAGTACTTGCTTTATTCAAACACTTAGGTGGACCAAAAAGACTTGCGCTCCTTGCTGATGGAGAAAGCATGTTTAATGATGCAACCGGCGTTGTCGCATTCAGAGTCATTTCTGCATTTATTATTGCTGGTAAAGCCTTCTCCACGCAGGCAGTTTTAAGTGGATTTGGTAGTTTTATATACATCTTTATTGGGAGTATTATTCTTGGAGTTGCCCTTGGATATATAACATCACTCTTCATTGCTAAAATTGAAAATGAACCACTTATTGAATCAACATTGACTGTTGCACTAGCGCTTGGATCGTTCATTATTGCAGAACATTATTTCCATCTCTCTGGAGTTATCAGCACTGTTATGGCAGGAATCACCTTAAGCCACGTAGGTCGGACACGCATCTCGCGTCCTGTAATTCATTTTATTGAAGAGCTCTGGGGATTCCTTGGATTTATCTCTGTATCGTTAGTCTTCTTTTTTGCAGCATACAATCTTGATATCAGTATTTTCACAGAAAACTTACCACTGATTGGTTCAGCAATTATTATGGTGCTTGTAGCCCGTGCAATTTCTGTATATGGAACTGCTGTTATCACAAATAAATTACCATTCTTTAAAGATGAACCGAATGTGCCAATGTCATGGCTACATATCCTTAACTGGGGCGGTTTACGAGGAGTTATTCCCCTTGTATTAGTCTATTCTTTACCGGAGACATACGAATATCGTGAAGAAATGCTCGCATTTACACTTGGCGCGCTCCTGTTTACTTTAATTATTAATGGGTTGACCATTAAAACACTCCTTTTGAAACTCGGTCTGAATAAGCCTTCAAAGGAAGAGGAAATTGTTGAACTGGAAGTTTCACTTTTTGAAACGGAAAAGAAAATTGAGAACTTAAAACAGCTCAGTACTGATGAATTCGATAAAAAAACAATTGCTGGTTTTGTTGCTGATTTGCATGAAGAAATTAAAGATCACAAAAAAGAACTAGCACACCTCGGAACTTCTGAGAACATACTCAATAGCGTAAAGCTTCAGGCCATTCAGATCCAACGCGATGTTATTGAAGATTTGTTTGAAAAAGGATATTTGAATGAAAATGCATATTATGAATATGATGCACAGCTCGACCTGCAACAAGATTCAATTGAATATCCACGAACATTCGGCCATTTATATGGAAAAGAACGGCTTGGCGTAACTTCTTCACGAATTTCATATCGAAAAAGGCTGAAAAATATCAGAAGAATCATGAGTACTTTGCCTTTCCTAGAGGATGTGCTCACGATTTCAGAAGAGGATGTTATTCATGAAAGATTTTCACTCATTAAGTCCCGCATTATTGCAAATAATGAGGTCATAGAATTTCTTGAAAGAAATAAGGTTATATTCAGCAAAAATGATAAGCTTGTAAAGACTATTGTAGAGGTAGAAAAAATTTATCGGAATTTTCTGAAAGAGAATCATAAGGAATTAAGCTCTATTCAAAAAAAATATCCTCGTATCGTGAATCAGTATCAGGAAAACCTTCTTTCTCAATATATATAATAGGGCTCATTTGTAGACTGAAAATTCTATAGGTTGATGAAATACGCCTACTTCTGTATAATTAATGTTTCCATTCGTGCGTTTGCAAGCACAAAATGGAATTTTTACGCACTTTGATAACACGGCGCATTTTTGATTTCTTATCATAATATAGGCTTTCTTAATTTCTGGATTGTCTAGAAGTCTGCTGTGAGTTATTAAGGTACATCCTCGCATATTGATGCTTATTGGTGTTATCTCTTAATAATTGATAGCGGATTTCTAGGCATGTTCTCGAAATCTCAGAACTCACCAAAGGAGGTAATCCTCGAGTGACTGAGAAGTTTGATGGTGAAAATCATCGAACCTCGGAGAAATTCTCCGAGATAGCCAGCTACCCAATCCGGGGTAGAAATAGGGCTCGTTTACCCTATCTGGCAAGAGACAGGTGAAGGTAAACTTGTGGAAGGGTGCTTTCGAGCACTTTTCACGATCGGACTCGTCATCCGTGAAAAACACATGTCCAACTTCACCACAAGGAACGAGAAAGAGAGGAAAAGGACATAAGCTCAGGACACAAAGCATCATTCAGACCAGAGGTGCTATACCTGTCTGGACTTGCGTGGGCGCTGTTCATTACGCTCATCGTAGGTATCGACGGGTATCACAATCTCCCAGGTCTGGAAGGCTGGGCTCTGACACTTGAGGCGATGGTTGCGGTAACCATTATTCCAGAGGCTTACGGAACCGGATTCCGTTCAGCCTGGCAATACTGGTCGTCGCGAAGAGCCATCGCACTGGTGTTCTGGCTTACCTTGGGTCTCGCTGTCACAGGGGTTGCAGTTGCGATTACTGCACACTACCTGGGCTTTGAGAACCCCAGGGCTGTATCTGCCGGATTGCTGGCGACCGACCCCGCCGCGGTGGGATTGGCGCTCGGACTGGTTGAGGGAAAGCATCTCCTCGGCCTTTTCTGGCAGATGACAGTTGAGTCCATATTAAATGACGCAGTTGGAATAAGCGTCTATGGATGGGCTCAGGGCCAGACAGTAGTGGAAGCGATGACTGTTGTAGCAAACACAGTCGTTGCTGGCCTCTTGCTGGCAGCAGTTCAGCTCGTGGTTCAGCTCGTGAGCAGGAAGCTCAAGGCTTCGGCCATCGTGGAGCTTAACATCGTACTCGCTGCGAACGTCGTGTTCGTTGCATACGGTATGCAGCACCACATGAGCCTCATCTTGCTGACGGGTGTCGGGTCACTCACAACCAATGCTCTGGGTGCATTTCTTCCAACGGTTACTTCACACCGAGCAGAAGAATTACGCCACTACTGGGAACGGCTTAATCAGTTTGGCCTCGCTGCCATTCTGGTAGTCGTAACGTTTCTGGCTCCGGTCAGGACGATCTTCACCAGTAAGCAGGTCATGGTTGCTGCGATTGCACTGCTTGTTGCAGTGAGCTTCTCGCGACTGCTTGTCGACTTCGGTCACAAGGCTGTTCTCAAGGCCTTGCTCGCCCGAAGGGGTCATGCTTTCGCAGTAGAGGAAGCGACTGTCAACTGGCTGTGCGGCTCGACCCGACTTGGGGTACCGGCTATCGTTGCAATGCATCTCGCGTCACATGGCGATCGCCTTGCTGCAGACGCGATGTTTGCTACGATTCTCCTCTCCGGAGCGTTTGTGCCACTTGGCGTGTGGATCATCAAGCACGTTGAAACGCACTTCGCAAATGGAGAAGAGGCCGGAACCTGGCCACCCATTGGTCGTCGATCGCAGGCTTAGCAACCTGTAATGCGACCACCCGCTCGAGAGGCAGGGAAAGCGCCCTGGAGGGCGTCCCACTCACCCCCACGGGGCGTGGAACCTGACCCGGTTGACTACCGGTATGTGTGGTGTGATTCCACACGCAGCTCAAGCGGTTGCGAAATCCCATAAAGATGGCGAAGACTACGCAGTCCTCCAAAGGAAGCTCTGCATGCAAGAGAAAACTTGCCTGTAAACTTCCTGACAAAAAGGGGGTGCTGCTGCGTATAATCGCATGCCTAGAACATCTTTATGGTGGGGGAAATCACTGTCCAGCAAAAAAATCGTACCAGAGCTTGCTTCTGGATAATGATCTTTTGCTGAACGAGCGCCGTGTTTTCCTTCCCCATCTGATTCTTCTCAAATAAGCGATAATTTGAAATCTCCATATGGACGGTCTACAATATATGTATGACAAAAAATCCAATCCTCAATGCTCTTTCTGCACTGGCATACATCATTGTTGTTGCATTCACCATGATACGCATCACAGAGCAAACTGTTTTACCACAAAAAACAATCTTTATTCCGATATTTGTGCTCTCGCTCCTTACATTATCCGCATCTATCATGGGGTATATTTTTCTTTCGCAGCCATTACAAATGTATCTTGATGGAAAAAAGAAGCAGGCAGTGCAATTATTTGTGCAAACTGTCGGGTCATTTGCTGGAATCGTCGGAATACTGATTTTCATATTGCTGTCCGGCATCATTAAGTAAAAATCCAGGAGCCTATCAGTACGTCTTCCACCATGCATCTCTTGACAAAAGATAAACAACGTACTAATATATCCCCATAGGGGGGATATACATATGTCATA
>CAZKVU010000026.1:0-7321 GCA_964556475.1 uncultured Gammaproteobacteria bacterium
GTCATTGCTGCGACAACCACAATCGTGTCATCGATCAATAAACCAAGTGACAATAAAAACGCAAACATGGTCAGGAAGTTTAATGACATTCCCATCTGCTGAATAATGGCAAATGCTGAAAGGAATGTGAGCGGTATAGTGAGTGTCGAGATGAGCGCTTGTTTTAACCCAAGGAAAACAAGTAGGAGCAGGAAAACGAGTATTATTGTCGATCGAAATTCACTAAAAAGATCGTCGAATTGTTCTGTGATCTGATCAGATGTATTTAAAATTGATGTAACTTTGTATTCATTATTTTGCGATCGAGTTGTTTTTTCAACCAAATCATGCACATCCTTTTCTGCAGCATCAATATTAGCAGAGGATGATTTAAACACCATAAATTGAACTGCTCGTGAAGGCGTTTGCCCTTTTTTGCCAAGGAGTGTGTGATCTTGATTTACTTCAGATTGTTCTGCGACGATTGCAACATCTCCAAGATGAATAGATTGGTGATTGATTTGCAGTGTAAGATTTCGAATATCCTCAACATTCGTAACCATTGGATCAATCGATAGGGAAAAAGACGATTGTTCAGTATTGAGCATGCCAGCAGGGTAAGAAGCGGTTGCTTTTTTAACAAGCTGAGAAAGTTGCATTGGGCTAATGTTATAGTCGAGCGCTTTCTGTGGATCAACTGTCACATGAACTTCCTGTTGCTCTAAACCAGACAAGATAACACGATCAACTTTATTCAGTTTTTCAATATTTTCTTTCAGTTTCTTAGAAAATCGCATAAGTGATGCGATGTCTTTATCTGTTGTTATGTCAAAAATCCAGAAAGGCTGATCTTCAAAATCAAGAAGCGTTACTTTCGGCGTGTTTGCATCATCAGGTAATGTATTGACTGTATCAACCGAAGACTGCACATCGTCTTTTGCTTTATCTCCATTAACACTGCTGACAAACTGCACGGTGATAACAGATACATTTTCTGCCGATGAAGATTGCATGGTATCAATCCCTTTTATATCCTTAATACTTTCTTCAAGTGGAATAGTGACCAGTTTTTCAATATCCTGAGGAGCGCTTCCCGGTAAAACAGTGACAATATTAACAATAGGAATTTTTATTTCAGGATTAAGTCTTCGGGGAATGGTGAAAAAACTAACAGAACCGAGAATGATGATCGAAATGACCAGTAATACAACAATACGAATATTCGCGATGACCTTAGCCTGCCAACTCCTTAATAAGGATTCATCAAAACGAAGCTGTGAAAGATATGAAGTACGTTTCATCATAAGATTTTCATCATAACGCTACAGGATCACCATCAAGAATATCCCTACTCAAAATCACGGTATCACCAAGATTCAATCCTTTCTTAATCTCAATGAGCTCTCCATACACATTTCCAAGTTCAACGACACGTGCCTTAGCTTTGTGATTTTCCAATACAAACAGCACGGCGGTGTCATTAGTTTGATAAATTGCATCGAGTGGAACATATAAAGCAGAAATCATAGTATCTGCATATCCAAGCGGAACATCAACGGTAATCGATTCATTGTGAGCGAGCTCTTGCGCATATTCAGCTGGGATGGAGAAATATGCCGCATGAAGATTTCCATTGACAGCTTCAGAACTGACGAAATAAGGCATTGCGCTGTATGTTTTATTTCCGACATGCAATACACACTGTTCTATTTTTGAGATGCGAGAGGCAATATCTGCGGTTACATAAATGGTAGCTTTGATGTTTTGAACTTTGCTGGATGAAACAATTGCCAACGGAGTACCCGGTGAAACAACCTGACCTTTCTTAACGAAGATTTTTTGAACGGTTCCTGCGAACGGTGTTGCAGGATACATCATTGATGACTGGATACCAGCAAGTTGAACTTGAAGACGGCTGATTTCCTTGTTCATATCAAGCGCTTTGAGCTGATTATCAAGCTGTTTCAGGGTAATATCCTTTTGCAAGTCAGACAATTGGGCGGGATTATTGTCGCCATTAGCTGAATATTCGCTGCTGCGTAAGGCATTCCTGGCCTGATTATTTGCGGCAACAAACTGACTCTTAATTTGGTTTGTTGAGAGAATGAGATCTTTGTTAGCAATTGGATCTACAGAAAGATCTTGTAACTTTGAATCAAGCGATGTGACAATCGAATCATTTAATGAAATCAGGCTTCGTGTTTCATTTAATGATTTATCCGTGATGCTTCGCAAATCATCTGCATTCGAATCAGCTTTATTGGCGATTTCCTTTTGACTTTCAATGATCTGCTTTTGTGAATCATACGTATCAACGATGTTATCGTAGCTCACTTTTGCAATGTTTCTCTGTACACCAGCAGCGTTACCACCTTGATAATTGGAAGAAAGCTTTACAAGGGCCTGACCTTTGTACACGCTAGCACCTTCTTGAGCAGTAATGCTTTGCACAACGCCGCTTGCGAGCGAGACAACGGTTACAAGTCCAGGCTTTTCAACCTCAGCGCGAACGCTCACTTGTGGAGCCTTACCAATTGAATAGACGTTGACCTTCTTAGGCTCAACTTTTGATTGTGTAGCTTCGGTTTTTGGTTTTTGTAAGAAGCTGCTGACTACTATAAGTAGTACAAAAATGCCAAGTGCAATAAAGAAACTTTTGAAAGGATTATTATTAATGTATGTCTTTACGTTATTAAGTCGTTTTTTAACAGACATACCGATATATTTTGCGCGTTTTGTCATATGAAGGAATTATTATACTATAGGTTCAGATTTTAATCAAGACGCAGGTTTGAGAATGCAGGGCTTTGAATGCTGAAGAAGAAATGTTATTCCCGAGTATAGGTCATATATATTCGTGGCTCCCCATCGCCATAATAGTCATCTTTCCAGCCTGAAACTTTAAATCCATTTTTTGAATACAGAATAATGGCAACGGTGTTATGAGGATGAGTCACTAAATCAACATGTTTTATATTTTCCAGCCGATCCAGAACCCATTTCATTGCAGTTTTCCCAATCTTTTTACCCTGATGCTCAGGATGGATCACAAGGTCATTAATATAAGCACGTTCAGGTTCGGTATATGAATAGGTGACAAGCCCGACAGGTGTGCCGTTACCCAGAATAAGAAAAGCTTCGTTATCGGTAATATATGAAGGCAAATCTTTAAGTTCCTCGTCTGCGCTAAATTTACCACCAGATGTTTCTTCAGCTTTTTTGAGAAACGATGCAATAATGTCTTTGTCCTCTAATGTAGCTGGCTTGAACTGTAGGTCCATATGAATATTATAGCAAAGAGTATGGGTAAATATATTTGGTCAAAAATCTACTTTCTTTTTTTAGCCCTCCACTTCTACTTGGAAACCACCGTAAGCCATTCGCTTCATGTCAAAAGGCATTGAAAAATCCTTAGCATCTTTGTATTTTTCATTCATTTCTTCCATCATCTTCTTGTTCACTTCATCGCGATGCTCTTTTGATTTGAAGACAACGAATGAAAACCATACTTCTTCATCCGAGTTTGCTCCCGTCATTTCAGGAAAAGAACGTGACTTTTCATCGCCCATGTCAATTTGAGACAAATCATTTCCACGACATTCATAATATTCTAATGCGCCAAGCTTCATCCATATATCACGGCCCTCCTCGGCCATTTTCATGTATTCTTCTTTCTTATCTTTTGGAACTACAAGCACAAAACCGTCTACATATTTTGCCATAGCTTATTTATTAGGTGAAAATTCTATAATCCATTCAATACCGTATTTATCTCGAAACATACCCGCATATGTGCCCCACGGGCTGTCTCCGATAGCTCCTTCTACTTCTCCACCTGCAGAAAGCCCAGTAAATAATCTATCAGCTTCTTCTTTACTTTCCGCGCGTACCAAAATTTTACTTCGATTTTCACGCTCATTTACTTTTCCCAGAACCTCCGGAACATCATTGGCTATCAACATGCAATCTGCGCCAATAGGTAAAGCAATGTACATTATTTTGTTCTCTTCTTTTTCTGGCACGGGGAATTCATCACTCGCGAGGTCTTTGAAACGCACCACCTTCACAAACTCTCCGCCAAATACTGATTTATAAAACGTAAATGCTTCTTCTGCATTACCATTAAAGTTGATCCAGGGATGTAGTGTTGGCATGAAGTAATAATAGCAGATTCAGGTAAGGAGAGGAAGAGGGTTTGTTTGGCTCTCCTAATCGACTTGATGTGATGCTTTATTTCAACGGTTTTGCGTCCTTAATAGTTCCTGTACTTCGCGAAGTTTCTTAATATACAAACTAAGCGACCTGTCGTCGAGCTCAGAGCCATCACGTCGGCGTTGAAATGTTAACGCTCGCACACTAGTTTCAATAGCACTGAGTAATCCCATATTTAAGTTGGTTTGAAGGGAAAGGCGTTCTGCTTCATTAAGACCAGCTAAAGGTCTATAAGATCCAGTGGTTAATACTTCACCTCGTGCAGGACCATCCAAAAATTCTCGAAAAGACGGAAATCGTTTATGTACTTGTCCAGTGCTCATAAGTGTATGTAAGTCCAAAATAATAACTGGTGTTGCAGTAGGGATTTGTACTGGAAGCCATCTTCTTTGTTTTTTTTCTATTTGCCTCTGAGATCCAAGAGTTACATCAATTCCCAATTGAGGATGATGAACAGGATAATCTCCACCACCCACTTGGTCGACCCTTGCCACATAAATATCAGAACCCTTTTGGTACCCTCTACCGTGTGACTGAGACCTTACTGAAGATGCATCAATTCCATCGGGCACAAGTACAAAATCCTCTGATTCTCCAAGATCAGGATAAGATGCCCTTAAAATATCTGTAGTGACTATTTCTGCAAATATAGACCTTCCAGCATCGAAGTAGTCTTTTGAAGGATCGGCAAGGTATCCACCCAGTAAGTCTACATTTGCTCCTAGAATTTCCTGATCTGATGTAAACCAAAGAGTTTTACCATCGTCTGTTATTACGACAAACGGTTGCGACATTTGAGCTTGGTATCTACCAGTAAATGCATCGATATTCCCTGAATGCTCTTTACCCCCACCATTCTCCATACATAATTAGCTATAAATAACGATTGAGCTGATACGAATTATAGTGGATTGTACTTATTTTTGAAATAAGGCTGATCTTTGGCTCTGGGGTTGGATCAAGCTCGGATTTTATTCTGTAATTGATTGTAGCTTTTTTTGCAGGATTCGTATTGTTCAGCTCGCTTCCTTAAGTTTCCAATAAAACCATAATATTCCAAGTTGAACTACCATGAGAATCAAAAATGCTCTTGACGGAGAAAACACATCTGCAAGGAACCCCATGGAAATTGAAAGTATAGCAAAGAAGATGTTTCCAGCGAATGATATCAGTGACCCCATAGTTGATCGTTGTTCATTTGTAAACTCTTCCTGCATCAAGGAACTCCTTGCAACAGTAGTGGTTCCGTAAAAAGCTGAAGTAGTTGTCATAAGTAGGGGTGATAAAATTGTTGGTAACGCTACCGCAACAATGTTAACAAAACTACTATAGATATTATCAACGACAAGAATTTTGATACTATTAAATTTCTTAATCACTTTTCCGCTAAAGTGAAAACTAAGAATACCTTCTACATTAGAGAAAGCTTTCACAATCCCAATTGCCCAAAACGGCAATAATGTTTGAAAAAAGGCTGCCTGGAAAGCATATGCGACTTCATCAAATTGGCTTCTGAAGATTGAGGAAATACTGATGAGACGCAGCTTTTTATTATGAGAGAATTGTTTGAATGCTTCCCCGAGATGAGAGTATATGTTACCGCTTTTCTTTGAATGAATGTGTGGTTCAATAAGAAAAAACGATAAGGCAAGACATATTACTTGAGGAATAACAGAAAGCCACATAATAAGTGAGAGCGACTCTGAAGCAATAAAACCTCCCAAAAGTGTCGATATACCAAGTCCTATTTGAAACATAACACCTATTTTGCCTCTGTTGTCAGCAAAATTGTTTTCTTGGTTGATTTCTTTAAGGCTGTCATAAATAAGCGCATCATTATTACCACTATAGAATGATGATGCTAAACCTTGGAAAACAGCTCCAATTGCTAATATCCAAAAATAGTGCCCAATGGCAAAAAAGATGACAGCGAATACCGCCGACAGCGCACCAAGTATTACCGTTTTCTTTCTGCCGATTCGATCGGAAAAAATGCCGGTAGGGATTTCAAACAAGGCGGTTGATAAAGTAATTATTGAAAAAATAGCTGCTCCTAAAGCATATGAGCCTGTCACAGTAGCGAAGTATACTATGGCAATAGCAGAATATAATCTAAAATATGTAAAAAAAGTGAACCATCTAAGTATGAAGATATTTCTCCTGACCATATATGAAGTATATATCAGGGTTTGAAAATAAGGTTAGGGAGCTAGTTTTTTTTCAAAATCAGCTATATCTTTCTCCGTCCGTTAGGAACTCTTGCTTTTCAGGAATAGCGTTGAATTCAATTTGAGATATGATATCAACTTCATCTCTGTTAAAACCTAATTTAATCATTGTCAACATAGAAGCAATATGGTGTTTTTCGTTCATAATTTTGTCATGTAAATAAACCCAACCCGGGGGAAACTTCGTCTCAATAAGCCGAAATTTCTTACCTTGGGCAATCGAGGGGTACCTGACTTTTAATTCATCACGCAATTTGTTCCGTCTATTATTTTCTTTTATATTTGATCCCCATTCGTTTAAAATTTTTAAACCTCCCAAACCAGCCAACAATGCACCGAATCCGACAGTGTAATTGCTGAAAATTTCTGAGAATTCCAATGTGGTTAAATTTATTGAAACACTTATAGGAAGTTTAGTAAGACTATAAGAAAGAAAATAAGAGTATATGGCTATAAATATTGATATCATTAAATAGGCTGCATACTCGGTTTTTAAATATTTGCTCTGTTTTTGGGCCCCTTCCTGAATGGGATTTATTCCTCCGGGCAAATCGTTTTCAATCTCATTTGCTTTTTTTATCCAAAATTGACTCCATTTGAATCCCTTCCAAGTTGTAATTAACCACAATATGCAAATGAAAATTCCTATGAGCGGTATATATTGAAGAAGTTCGACGAAGTCAGTATGGATAATATTCTTCTCATTGTCGTTTAGTCCTATAAGTCCGATCAATAAGGTGTTGATAACAAGTATTGCGCTGTATCTACTCCACTGAATTTGACTTTCCGAATCTTTCAGAGTAATTGCAGCTTGGTATTTTACTCTGATATTGTCAGAATAATTGCTGTCATGCTTTATATCCTCTTCACCCATATGGAGCCTTATAAAAGTCTAAAGCTCC
>CAZKVU010000027.1:0-6832 GCA_964556475.1 uncultured Gammaproteobacteria bacterium
CACAAGCATTCTCTGCGTTTGCTAATGAAGGGATACCAAGGAAACTTAATGCAATTTTGCGTATTGAGGATAAACATGGCAAAGTTTTATATGAATATAAGGACCCAAACATTGTAAAAGATCTTCATACTAAACTTGATTATCCTAATTACCTTTCAATAGACGGTAAGCGGGCGATATCAAAGGAAACAGCATTTGTCATCTCGCATATTCTTTCTGACAATGGAGCAAGAGCAATGGCCTTTGGGACGGGAAGCTTCCTAAATATCAAAGGTAAGACAGTTTCGGTTAAAACAGGGACGACAAATGATCTAAGAGACAACTGGACAATCGGATATACACCAAACTTTCTTGTGGCTACATGGGTTGGTAACAATGATAATTCGCGGATGTCATACGTAGCTTCGGGTGTGACTGGCGCAAGTCCAATATGGAATAAGATTATGACCGCGTTATTGGCCGATCAAACTGATCTTAAACCCCGTATGCCTGACGGTGTTCATGGTGTGAATGTATGCACGGTCTCAGGCGCTACACCAGGAACTAATCCTGCACTTGAAGGTGAAGGTGGCTGTCAAACCCGTTTTGAATACGTTATCAAAGGCACTGAAAATATCGGATCGGCAGATATAAAGAAGGAGCAGGTTCCCATAAATCGCGATACAGGTGTTATGACAAAAGCAGATGATCCGGCAATGGAGATGCGTGAGCAAACGCTCATATGGGATGGCTTATCAAACTATTGTTTAGATTGTGTTCATGAAAATGAGCCAAATGTGAATGTGACGATTTTCGGGAAGCCTGATGAAGATGCTTTAACAGGTACCCCAAAGAAGAAATCGAATTGATACCTGTGTTTATTGCCTGTCTTTTAATCAACTCTTCTGAGTTATTTGAATTTATGAATGCGTTTGCGCATCTACGAGCGCTTCAATTCCCGGAAGTGTACCTTTTTCAATAAAACTCAACATAGCCCCACCTCCCGTAGAGATGTGTGAGATTTTATCCTGGTTTTGTTTATTTTTGATTGCTGTTAATGTATCACCGCCTCCGATAATTGTCATAGCAGATTGCGTATGGGTCATTGAGTCATAAATTGAGTCTGTTCCTTTTCTGAAGGCATCTTTTTCAAAATAACCAACGGGTCCGTTCCAGACGATCGTTCGTGATGATTGAATAACATCGTGGATTTTTTTGATTGTCTCTGGCCCGATATCAAGCGCTGAGTAGTCATCCGGAATTGAATCAATCGAAAAGGTATTGCCGGAGTCATCGCTATCTGGTTTTGCTGCAATAACATCAAGTGGCATGATAAGTGTACATGACTGGCGTGATGCATCGTTAAGGATTTCTTTTGCAATTTCAACCTGATCTGGTTCATATAAACTTTTGCCCATGGAATAACCCTGTGCGTGAAGAAATGTATTTGCAAGCGCTCCGCCTAAAACAATCGTGTCAGCTTTGGACATAACTTTCCTAACTAAATCAGTTTTTGTCGAAATTTTTGATCCGCCAACAATAAAGGTGAAGGGTTTGTCAGGATTCTTTATACACTTTCCAAGCGATTCAACCTCGGCTTTCAGTGAAAATCCAGCATATGACTGAAGGTATTGTGCTGGGCCTACGACAGACGCATGCCCTCGATGATCTGCAGAAAAAGCATCATTAACATAAATTTCAGCAAGTCCACTTAGTTTTTTCACAAAATCTGGGTCATTTTTCTTTTCCTCTGGATAGTAGCGGATATTTTCCAAAACAAGGATCTCCTTCGAATTCTGGTTTGCTAATATTTGAGCTTGTTGTGGGTCAAGGAAGTCGTCGACGACTTTTACTGAATATTGATTCAATCGTGATTGAACATATTCTGCAACCGGCTTAATTGATCTCATCGGATCACGACCCTTAGTTTTACTGATATGTGAAACACAAATGAGCTTATTGTTCCTATCGAGAAGGTACTGCAGTGTTTGGAGCGTATCATCAACCTTACGTGTATCTAATAGGCTCTTTCCATCATGTAAATCAAGAATATTCCAGTCGACTTTCACTAAAATTTTTTTATTACGAATATCGACGTCATCTATAGTCTTAATATTGAATAGTTGAATCATTTTTGTGCAAAAGATTGGTAAAGCTCTACTTCCTTTCTGCTTCCAAGTACAATTGGGACACGCTGATGTAATTCTTTCGGCTGAATATCAAGCGGGTTTTTGCCGTTACTGTCAGTCAACCCTCCTGCTTGTTGAATAAGATAACACATCGGGTTAACTTCATACATAAGACGCAGAAAACCATCTGGGCGCTTTGAATCAGATGGGTAGCCGAAAATTCCTCCTTTAATCAGAGTCCGATGGACGTCGCCAACCATTGAGCCGATGTAACGGGCAGTATATTTTTTATCACCAGTTTTCGCTGCACGAAGAAAAGCCTTTGTTTGCTCGGTATAAACCGGTTCATAAACCTCATTAAAAGCATAAATTCCCTGTTCTTCAGGAATGCGGATATTGCTGTGCGATAACAGATAGCTCCCCATTGATGGGTCGAGCGTAAATCCATTAACACCATTACCGCAAGAATACACAAACATAACACTCGGGCCATACACAACATACCCTGCAGCGATTTGCTTATTACCTTGCTGTAATGCTGATTGGCCCTTTCTATAAATTGAAAAAATCGTACCGATATTGACATTAACATCGATATTTGAGGATCCATCAAGCGGGTCAAAAAACACATCATAATGAGCTTTATCATCAACCATCATAGTTTCCTCCAGCTCCTCAGACGCCATCATGTGAACTTGCCTAGATCCACGTAACGTTTCCATCATAATTTCGTTGCTCAGAACGTCGAGTTTTTTTACCTGATCGCCTGATGCATTAACGTTACCAGTCTGACCAATAACATCAGCCAGTCCTGCTTGCTTAACATGCGCAGCAATGATTTTTGTTGCTCGACCGATTGAGTTGATAAGGAGAGTGAATGACCCAGAAGCTTCAGGAAATTTTTCTTCCTCCTGGATAACAAATTCGGTTAGAGTTGTTACTTTGTTATACATGTATAGTTTCAAGTATACAGCAGTATTTTTCAAAGAAAGGGTCTATAGTATTTTGTTTAATTTTTGTCCGAATTGTATCCTATATTGTGCTACACTATTCCTAATTGTAAGTTCAATTAACTACTATGCCGTTCCCCGAACATTCATCTCACTTAGCCGAAGTTGCCAATGCAATGGTTGCGCGAGGCAGAGGAATTTTAGCTGCCGACGAAAGTACCGGAACCATTCAGAAAAGATTTGACACAATAGGTGTTAAGAGCACTGAAGAAACGAGAAGAAGGTATAGAGAGATATTATTTACAACTGCTGGCGCTGAGAGATTTGTTTCAGCAGTCATTCTTTTTGATGAAACACTGCGTCAAGCTACACAAGATGGAGTACCATTCCCACAATTTTTGCATGAAAGAGGAATTATCCCTGGTATTAAGGTAGACCGCGGAGTCCAGCCACTAGCAGGAGCTCGACAAGGTGAAGTTATTACCGAGGGATTAGATGGTTTAAGGGGACGACTCGATGAATATCGAAGTCTTGGTGCTCAGTTTGCCAAATGGCGAGCTGTAATTGGTATTGATGGTGTTGAGACTCCGAGTGATCTGGCTATTCATGCCAATGCACATGCGCTTGCCCGATACGCGGCCGAATGTCAGGCAGCTGGCATTGTTCCTATTGTTGAGCCTGAGGTCTTGATGGATGGTGGAGCAATGAATCATGATCTAGCGCGTGCAGAAGAAGTAACTCACCGCACCTTGGCAGCGGTATTTGAAGAGCTTGATGTTCATGGTGTAGAGCTCGGAGGAATGATTTTAAAACCCAGCATGGTTATTCCAGGTAAAAAGGCTGAAAAAGCTTCACCACATGATATAGCAGAAGCGACGCTACGAGTATATAGAGCGACTGTCCCAGAGGCAGTTCCTGGTTGTGTTTTCCTTTCCGGCGGTCAGGGCGATGTAGAGGCAACAACAAATATGAATGAAATTAATGCAATGGGTCCACACCCATGGGCTTTGAGTTTTTCATTTGGAAGAGCATTACAAGCACCGGTTTTGGATGCATGGAGAGGACTTGAAGAAAATGTTCCCGCAGCACAAGCCGCATTCCTGCATCGTGCTGAAATGAATAGTCTTGCAACCTTAGGGCAATACTCCCCAGATATGGAGAATCGCTAACATGAAGGTTCTCATACAAAGAGTGAAAAGCGGTGTTGTAGAAGTTGGAGGTTCGCAAATAAGCGCTATTGGTAAAGGATATGTACTTCTCGTGGGAATATTCCAAAATGATACCGAGGATGATGTTCTGAAGGCCGTACAAAAACTTGTGAATCTTCGTATTATGTCTGATGAGAATGATAAGATGAATAGGTCACTCAAAGATGTGAATGGCGAAATTTTATTAGTCTCCCAGTTTACCCTCTGTGCAGATCTAACCTTCGGTCGCCGTCCTTCATTTATTAAAGCTATGGAACCAGAGAGTGCGAGGAAACTATACGAATTGATGAAAGAAGAAATTGAGAAAGAGGGAATACGTGTACAAACAGGAAAGTTCGGGCACTATATGAATGTAAAGATAGAGAACGATGGACCAGTTACCATTATACTAGATACGAAGGAATAGCTTATTTTTCGTTCAAAACCTTCCAGTAGCCTCCGCATCCGTTATAGAGCCAGTGCGCAACTCGTGTAACCGTTGTCGTTGACACTCCAATTTTTTCTGCGATCTCCTGATATGAGTGGCCATTATAGAGTAGTCGGGCGATTTCGAGACGATGAGCGAATTCTTCAATCTCTTGTGGGGTCATAAGATCTCGCACCAGAGCTGCTGCATCCTTTTCGCTAGAGATTTTTGCAAATGCATTTACGAGATTTTTTTCTAGCTTACTCGCGGGAACATATTTTTCTTTCTGGTTAAAGATATTCTTTTGAGATTTTCGTACTTGTGACATGTTTATATTATACCACTTGACAAATATTTATCAATGTATTAACATACTAACATGTTAATATGTTACAACATATTTAAAAATCACCACAACCTCGCCTAGGCGGGGTATTTGTGTTGTTATTACAAATCATGAACCCCGCCAGCAGGCGGGTTTTTTTTGTGGAAAAAACTGTATGAATACACCAGAAATATCAGAAAAGGCTCTTGGGAAGATTGAAGGGTACAAAATGAGACTAGATCGAGACTACCCTAATCTTCAGTATGACGAGTTCCTTCTTGTTCCGCAGGGAAGTAGAATTATTCTCGATGATGTAACTTCCCCCGAAAGCCCTGAGGTGATGCAAGAGGCAGTAGGTGTGCTCGCTGGTTCATGTAGTGAATATTCCTATGTTTATACATGCGATCAATTAGCACATGGGCTAAAGATCAGGCTAGAAGGCATGTTTGGAGAAATGACATCTGGAGATGTTGCGTGTGTCTTCCCGGGAAAAGGTGCTCGAGGTGTTAAACGATCATTAGATCAGCAATGTCTTGTGGGAGCGGAAATATTCCAATTTGATATCGGAAGGAGAGTTAATGATGATGGTGTCGTGACAGGCGTCTTAACAGATATTAAGTCGATCAGATTTCAATCTGATCCGAGGGTAGTTCTAGTAATCGATGATGTTATTGCAACAGGCTATACCACTGCACATATTAAAGACCTCATAGACATACCTGATGCTGAATATATAGCTATGCCACTCATGATGCTTTCGCCTGTGCAGAATCCTTATTGGCAAAATATTCAAGGATTTGAAGAACCATGCAGAGCTGGAGTAAGAGGATATAGTCGAATTTTAACTCCTTTGGTTTATCAAGGCCAAGCAGGAATTCCACCGGTTAATAGCTTGTCAACACTTGTTTCGAATAGTACGAAGGGACAAGTCGTTAGACAACAGTTTATAGATAAGCATGTTCAGGATGTCGAGGCATTCATGCGTGCTATTAATGAATTACAAGTTAGTGCGTTTTAAATTATATGAAAAGAAAACAGATAGGAGTAATCGGGTCGGCGGGTTTGGAGGAATATCCTAGAAAAAAACCTTCAGTGAAAATTTATGAAGCAGCTTATCAAATTGGTAAGTTGCTTGCATCTCGTGACGCAATTGTAGTTTGTGGAGGTAAGGGTGGGATCATGGAGTCGGTCTGCAAAGGTGCTCAAGAGAAAAATGGGATAACAGTTGGAGTTATTTCAGGTAATAAAAGGGGGAAGTCAAACAGTTATGTTGATGTTGAGGTTGTATCTGGTTTTGTAAACTTTGGAGAAGAAGGTTTAATTATTTCAATGTCAGACTCTGTTATAGTTTTGGGCGGAGGAGCAGGCACTTTGCAGGAAATTACCCTTGCGTATCGTAGCAAAAAACCGATCATTGTTGTATCAGGTCTTGGTGGGTGGGGTAAGAAGCTCAGGAATTCTTATCTTGATTCCCGGAGGAATGTTAAAGTTGTCGAAGCAGATAACATCAATTCTGCCGTGGATCTTGCACTCTCAATAATTGAATAATCGGTCACCCGAGTCCAAGAATTTTCTTATTATTGAGTTCGTAATGTTATAATGTCCACATGCTGAAACTTCAGGATGTCACAATCTCATTTACAGATAAGAAAATCCTTAATAAGATAAGTCACGAGTTTAAGAAAGGTAAAATCTACGCCATTATGGGCCCAAATGGCTCGGGCAAATCTACATTGGCCGCGGCGATTATGGGCCATTCGGCATACCGACTATCAAAGTTAAGCAAAATCATATATAAAGGTAAGAATATTGCTTCGGATCGACCTGAAGTCCGC
>CAZKVU010000028.1:0-3542 GCA_964556475.1 uncultured Gammaproteobacteria bacterium
AATTCTGAAGAAGTTATTGAGCGTACATTGAAGTCGGTATATGGCTGGGTGGATGAAATAGTGATTGTTGATGGAACCTCAACCGATAACACCGTTCAGCTTATTCGTGAACTTGATACTACTCATAAAATAACGATCCACACCGAAAAAAATCAGCCTAATTTTATCGCAAACAAACAAAAAGCTATTGAACGGTGCACACATAAATGGATTCTGGAGCTTGATGATGATGAAGTAGTGACGCCTGAGCTCAGGGAAGAAATTCTCGGTATTCTCGAGGCTGACACAAATCCGAGTCAAAAACCCGTTGCCTATTGGATCCCCCGTCTGAATCATTTTCTCGGACGACCGCTCCGCAAAGGCGGACAATATCCTGATTATACGATTCGCCTTTATCAAAAATCCCACGCTCGATTTCCCGTAAAAAGCATCCATGATCAAGTTGAAATTGATGGAGAAAAGACGACGAAGGGGAACTTTCATACAAATGAGAAACTGGGAAAACTTGAACATCATCTCCTCCACTATCCATACAAAAATATCGGTGTTTTTTTCCGCAAATGGTCACAATACGCAATGTATGAAGGAGATGAATTGTACGCGAAAGGTACCCGCCCATCCATCGGACTTTTCTGCAATCATATAATCTGGAAGCCATTACACTGGTTTGTCCTCACATATTTCAGACACAAAGGATTCCAAGATGGCCTCGCAGGATTTTTCTTCTCTCTTCTATCAGGTCTCAGATTTTGGGTAGAATATTTGAGAATTGTGGAGCTGAATACAAAATAAATTATCACAGTAACTCCATCACGGCCTTCTTGAACAAACTATATCAAAGGTATATAATAAGCTTTTCTTAATCACGCTCTCGGTAATCAATTTATTTTAATCGTGTATACGAAAAAGAAAAAAACAATGATAGAAGATACTCTAACAACCAGAGGACGATATCCTATTCCGAGTAATGGTCATTCTGAACTATCAACCGTTATTGCCGGAACTATTGATAGAGAGCGCATAAGTGAAGCAGTCAGCGCATGGACTCATGGACTTCATGATTTTGTATTTCCAGATTATCTTGATGCCGATACAACTCTTGCTCCATTACGAGATATTGAAGAAGTTGTTCATGCCCGCTTCAGAAGAGTTGAAGACCGCGCCACATCAGTCATACATGAAATTAATGGCCTCATTGCGGTACGCTCTGAGTCAACCCGATTCAAAGACCTTGTTCTGCGTGATCGGGCACAATGGTCTACATCTTCAGCTGAAGCAGATGAACTTGAATATGGTGTTAGAGGCTGTATTGATCAAGGGATTCCATTTGAAGCAGTAGTCGGTCCTGATGGTAATTTTGGTCGTAGTCTTGCTGGTGATGATAATCTTGTATATGTTTCCGCATCACAACAATTCGCTCTTGCTCATTCCTTAATTGGTAAACGACTCATCCACACAGGACGCACGCTCCGTTCCAAAGGACTCGAACCTCTTGTTGAACATACAGATTGCGGGCGTAGAGGACAAATTATTGCTAATCTTGATGCAAATAATAAAGCTGCCGGCGTCGTTGAAACTGTTTTTCATAATCTTGAGGGATTAGATGGAGAGCTCGGTACTGAAGACGACTCTACACCTATCGAGACCATGAAAGATGCATGGACAAAATCACACGAGGCTAAAAGACATATGGCCCAGGATGGCGGACGATGGATTGGCATAGTTTCGAAGATTGCGCAAAGGGCTGCGTATCGACGCCTTCCACATATTGACCTTGCCTTACCCATTGAACTCTATGACAAAAGAGATTCCAATTTAATTGTTGGACTTGATAAGGCCGAATGTCTTGTTGCCCCAGAAGTGCTTGATCAAGGAGGCTATACCGATGAGGCAATTGAGACTCTCAATACACAAGGTCGTATTTTTTCACTAAAACATGAATTCCAGCACATTGCAGCTGAACTTGATATGGGTGTCGAGCTTGGAGTTGAACAGGGAGCCCGATCAATTGAAGATCTTCAAACTTCTTATGTCGACTGCCTAGAAGAAAGATTGACCATCACAGAAAATTTATGGCGAATGTATAGAGATGAATCAACTACATATGCTGCAGTTAGGGCCTTTGTTGATAAATATATTCAAAATGCCTTTGCAACAGCTCGGCCAGATCTCGACGCAATAGATGCAAATCAGCGTGGCGATGTTAATACAGATACCATTCGTCGCAGAGCAATTCATCATGTTTTCCAAGTCCTTGCTTATGCATGGCAACAAGATACATTTAATCGAGGTCATGCATTGCAGGATCATCTCGAGGACCATCTTGCTATCGGTGAATCAGGTGATATTGGTATCAAACGTCATTTGCCACTTGGTCAAGGTGACTTAATGCCACCTGACTCTGAGGAAATCTTTACAGAACGCGGCGTTCTTCTCCATTCAAAAAGAGTTGAAGCAGATGAACCGATCGCTATTCTTCTTAAAAGTGATACAGAAAGGGATGATGCAAGTGCAATGACCTCTGAAGAAACTGATAAAGCAATGAGAAATTTTGAGGAACTTCTTAAGCTGTGGCCTTATATAGTTATTGGAGACACAGTTCCTCTTTTAGTGGTTCGGGGTAAAACACACAATCGAGCAGTATCGCGTATTGCTCTATCTGTCCTGGAGGCATTTGGAGATATTGTCACCCTTCATGCGCATGAAGGAACGCTTCCTGAATGGGTACCTGCAAACAATTCTACTGGTCAAATGGTATATGTTCCTGCAGAACATGTGCTTATGCTCGGCATTCAACACGGCGAAGATCTCGCCGGCTTCCGCTCAGCTACCGTAACTTTAGCAGATCAATTCTCGCTCAGCAGCATTCAAGACGCGGTTCCTAAATAATATCCAAGATAATAGACTGCTGCGCTCATCTGCTATTATTAGAGTATGCTAACAGATAACCAACTTGTTATTTTTGATCCGTTTATTGATCGCTCTCATGAGAACCGTCCAAACGGAGGTATTTTCAGAGGTGGCGGGCGCATCATGCAAATTCTTCATGAAAATTTTGATGCTGAAACGAGTGTTCGTTTTGTGAATTCGCTCGAGCATGTTAAGCCTACCGACACACTACTCCTGCCTATCTGGGATCCTTTTCAGCCTCCGATTTTAAAAAAACGCATTGCTCAGCGACAAATTCTGATGATTTTCGATGTAATTCCGCTGAAATACCCTCAACATTTCCCGGCAGGCATTAAGGGAAAAATCCATCTCTGGCAGAATAAACAAGCATTCAAATTTTTTGATCTCTTTCTCACGATCTCACAACACGCTCAAAAGGATATTTCTTCGTATCTGGATATTCCGGTTGAGAAAATCAAAGTCGTGTACCCAACGTACGCCCAAGCCTTTTCGCCTCAGAACGATTCATCAAACAATTACAATACAAATCAAAATGTGTCGAAAGATGTCGTACTTTATGTTGGTGATATTAACTGGAACAAAAATATTACAACCCTTGCAAAAGCACTCAAAATAGCTCAAATGAGAGGTAT
>CAZKVU010000028.1:3642-6524 GCA_964556475.1 uncultured Gammaproteobacteria bacterium
TACAAAACAGCCCTGAAATCTGCAGGAAAATTGCTGATGAAGCACTTGTTCGGAGTCGTGCTTTCGCTCCGGAAGAATTTAAAAAACAACTGAAAAGCTGTGTTGAGTTTTAATGTGCCTCTCTTAATGTCTTTACTCTCGTATTCAAGTCAAGAATATATCTATCCATGGATTTTTTTCGGGCAATTCTCATCATATTTTTTGTTTGAGAGGCATTTTGGACACTTGAAGTAGCATTAAGGATAACAACTTTTGCTTGAGTTCGAATTTCTGCTGCAAAATTACCACCATCTGAATTTGCATTCTGATAACGTTCATCAACTTGATCAATCCATTGTCTGAGTTGTCTTTCAAGAGTTAATTGAATAAAGCGAGGATCAGTTGACGACTGAGCCAATTCTCGAAGCGTGTCAAATGTAAAACCAAGTTTATCCATAATAGCTCGTGTTAATGCAGGATTCGATTCAAAAGGCTTATGCGGATAAGGCCCATCATAAACAACATCGTCACCATCGTAAATAATAACCCGTTTACAAACTGCATTAACTACCGAGCGCAAATGTTCAAGTTGATCAGCAGTCCAATTTGTCTCAGGTAATAAAATTTCTTCAGCAGCGTCTATGCCACCTTCTTGAATATCAGTTTGATCACCTAAGCCAACGGTTTCAAGGCTCGAATCAGGTATTGGTGCTAATGCTGGGGTTGACCAGTAACGATCATCGCTCATATCTTCAGTTTCATCTGGTTGTAATATGTCATTCACATTCTCAGATACGACAGCGATAAATCTATGTAACTCATAACTATCTTCTGTTAAACCGTAATCCATGATTGAATTCGAAATTTCAGCAATACGTCGAGACAATTGCATAGCAAGGACAATCGATTCCTCAGAATGAGCTTGAAGTTGAACACGCGTAACGCGTTCAACAGCAAGGCGTAGCGCTTCAGATAAAGACGCCCTAAGTGCAGTAGAACTAACTTCAGGGTCTGAGTCGTGCCTAACGAAGGGTGGCTTATATTCAAGCGCCTGAATTAATTGAAAGACTCGCTCGTCGTATGAAGGTCTTGCTTCTGCGACCAAATCTGAATGCTGAATATGTAGAGAATCGAGTGTATGGGCAAATGCAGTATAATACAAAGCAGTCGCTTCAGCATAGTTACCCAGAGGTTGACGGTCAGCCATAAGTATATCTCGTGATCCGTCATCAATAGCCTGACCTAATACAAATGTCTCACGAAATGCCTGTCCATACATATGATCCACTGTTCCCATAGGCCAATTATATACTATGAGTCATTTTTTTCAACTATAATAATCTGCTATACTCAATTATTATGAACATCCTCCACTATGTCATCGTTTCTGCTGTCATTATTATGATCTGGCATATGGCTTTTAATACAGCTCCGAAAAATTTTGGTCTTTTTCAAATGATGGGAGTTTTTGTACTTGGAGGAATTGCCGGATATTATATGCAGTCTATCGAAACAGGTATCTTCCTATCGTTGGGGTTATCGCTCATTTTTGTGGGAAATGTGTGATCAATGGAACCTCTACTGTGATTCGCTCATCATTTTCTCTACTAATAAAATGAGCTCCTCAAATGTTTTCGTTTCCATAAGCTGTGCACGCATGTCGCTTGCACCAGAAAAGCCTGTTATATAGATCTTTATGTACTTTTTCATAACGTTAAAATTTTTTGATCCATTCCAGGTTTGTTCCCATAACTGAAGGTGGCGCAGAAGTAATGAGAGCCGCTGCTTTATGCTCAGATCCGTATTTCCATCACTATTTCGAGCATTATCGTGAGCAAACGCTCCGATATCATTGAATAAACCCCGACCAATCATAACACCATCTACACCGTATTTTTTTGCTTTTTCTAGGCCATCTCGACGATTTATAACATCGCCATTGCCAATAATGAGCGTATTCGGACTCAATGTGTTCCGCATTTCCACCGCTCGGCCGATTTCGTCCCAATGTGTAGGTACTTTAGACATTTCCTTTACCGTTCGACCATGAACAATAAGTGCATCAAGATTAAAACTGAGGAGAAACGGGATCCATTCGTCGGTATTAATCGTTTTTATCCCGATTCGAGTTTTTACACTCACTGGTAAATCTCCAGCACCTTCCTGAGTTGCTTTGATAATCTCACCAGCAAGAGTATGATTATCAATCAAGGCAGCACACAAACCTTTCTTAACAACATCCCGTTGAGGACACCCCATATTAATATCAATACCATCAAAACCAAGTTCATGAATGTAACGTGCCGCTTCAAAATAGTGCTCTGGCTTTTCTCCCCATATCTGAGCGATAATTGGCCGCTCAACCGTTTGATCAAATTGAAGTCTATGCTCAACATGTGCTCTACCACGCTCAGATGCAAGGCCATCAACATTCGTAAACTCAGTGAAAAAGAGGTCAGGTGCTGCAACTGAAGAAATCATTTGCCGGAACACGGTATCAGTTGCATCTTCCATTGGTGCTTGTACAAAAATTGGAGCGTCTTTTAGTTCGGACTTCAGTCTTTGCCAGATCGAGGTTTTTGCCTTTTGCATAGGGATATTATACAGGGTAATGTCGTACGTCAGGTAATTTGACAAAAACCCTAGATTGTTATATAATTTATACTATAAGCTTTTATTCATAGCTTTATTTTTTATGATAGAAACATCAATCTCCCCACAAACCCTTAGTCTTAAAGATAGAATTGTTGACGTACGAAATCGAACTGTTGCAAAATTGGCGCAATACAAGGGTATTTTAAAAGCTGCTACTCTCACCGCCGCAGCACTTTTGACCACAGCTTCTTCATGTGATGGTACATCAGCAAATGTTGGTGATATTAATGCAGGTGTCGGTGGAGCTG
>CAZKVU010000029.1:0-4823 GCA_964556475.1 uncultured Gammaproteobacteria bacterium
AGTATGATCCGGCGCTTATCATCAGCGTAGATCACGGGATCGTTGCGCATGAACATATTGAATATGCGGCTTCAATCGGCATCGATATTATTGTGACAGACCATCATCAACGAAAGGAAATTGATCCTGAAAAAGCCTTCGCAATATTTCATACAGACAAAGTTTCAGGAAGTGGAGTTGCATTTTTTTTTGCAAAAGAAATTGTACATTCAATGGACAGTGGAAATAAACAATTGTTGAGGCGTTTTTCTCATGACTTTCTTGCACTTGCAAGTATTGGTATTATTGCCGATCTCGTTCCCCTTCTTAATGAAGCCCGCAGCGTAGCACAACATGGATTAAAAGTGCTCAGTCATCCTGAAACTTTTGCAAGAGAAAATCCTGGATTGTATGCGTTATTGCAGGAATCAAAAATACTCGGGAGGAGTATATCGGCATATGATGTAGGTTTTATTATAGCTCCTCGTATTAACGCATTTGGTCGTATAAAAACTGCAATGGATGCGTTGCGGTTGTTATGTACACATGATAAGAAAAGAGCGCAGCAGCTGGCCGTAGAGGCATCTATAACCAACAAGGAACGGCAGGATTTAGTTGAAGTTGCAATAGATCAGGTCATGTCAATGATTGATTCAAAAAACAAAATATTACTTGTTCAATCGGACGACTGGGAAGAGGGTATTATTGGTTTAATAGCAGGGAAACTTACACAAGAGTTTTATAAACCAGCTATTGTTTTGACCAAATCTGATGGTCATTATAAAGCATCAGTTAGATCTATTCCGTCAATTGATATTACGGCTTTTTTGCGAGAATTAGAGGATTATTTCATTGATCTCGGCGGTCATGCTGCGGCTGCGGGTTTTAGCATAAAAGACGAAAATCTTGAGGAATTTAAGAAAGCACTTGTAAAAAAAGCTGATTCAAATATAAAAAGGGATATGCTTAAGCGCGAAATGCAGGTCGATATAGAATGTCCTATCGAATTACTCACATTTGAGCTTGCAGAACAATTAGAAAAACTTGAGCCCTTTGGAATCGGTAATAGAAATCCTGTATTTTTAACGTCGGGAGATGTTAAGGATATTATCGAG
Organism: uncultured Gammaproteobacteria bacterium; assembly: GCA_964556475.1. Classification (GTDB taxonomy): domain Bacteria; phylum Patescibacteriota; class Microgenomatia; order UBA1406; family HO2-37-13b; genus CAZKVU01. Next base: position 1,095 of record CAZKVU010000029.1, read on the forward strand.
ATGGGCACTCTCAAGCAACATGCAAGAATACTTTTCAAATCGCAGACGGATGACCCGCGTAACGAATTTATTGAAGGAATTTTTTTTAATGGAGCAGAAGAGGTAAGAAAGTTTGCTCATAAAAATATCCAATTTACTTGCTCAGTTTATAAAGATTCTTGGAATGGAAAATCTTCGAGAAAATTGAGAATACAATCGATTGTGTAGTTTTACATTCCTCGTCTTTTTCGAGCCCTCATGACTTTATGCTTGAGGCCTCTACCGTTGGGTCTTATTGGAGTTGCCCAGACAACACCTTCTTCTACATCTTCATCACTTTCTGTTGTAGACTGACGTTTTGATAATCGGGACCTTAGTACTTCAGGTGACTGATAATATAAATGAGGTGGATGAAGAAGTCCATATAGAGATGGGTAACCAACTAAGCGTTCACCTTTATCCGTTTGAGGATTGTAATGGGTTAAAGGCGCTGTTAAGCGTTCAAAGAAATAATCAGTATCGGCGATTTTATCAATAAGCGCAAGGAAATCATTATCGAGTTTTAGGAACGGATAGCATGCTAATTCGCAATGAGCTGCAAAGTCTCGTCCTTTTTCAGTTTGTCCTTGAACAATGAGTATTAATTTTTCCCGAACAATGCGTCCACCTTTTGATGCCGTTCTTTCACCTTCTCGTATTTCAATTCGTTCATCTTCAGGAGGTTGATTCATATGAGATTCGAAGGCCTCGTAGTAATCACGGCGGTCCGCAACAGATACTGCATAGCTCGGTCCAACCGTTTCTTGAACAAATCCCGGTATACCTTCATCTTCATCTCCGACGAGATCATTTACAAGATTTCTCGCTCTTTGAATCTGATATGCGGTATAGGCAGCAAAATCTTCAGTCTTTAATCGTTCAGCTTCTTCATCATCAATCAACCCAATGTTGTATCGTGTAACATCTCTAATCATTGCAGCTGGTTCTTCGAGGCTTTTTCGCAAAAATGACTCGAAGTCTTTAGGCGGCACATTATCAATAATAACCCTCCCATATCGAGAGCTCTGACGTATTGATAATTCGCGATTTTGTGGTCTGCCATCTGGAAGTGTGACTTGAATATTGCGAACATCAACTGGTCGTCCAAAAATTCTCCCTGTCAGATCGGCAAAGAATTTATCACTACGCAGCTTGCGCTCTTGCCATACGTCGTGTATAGATAGGCCTTTTAATAAGAGGGCAAGGCATTTAGATGCTTCAAATCGATAAAGACGTAGTGTTTCATCGTCCATGTCTGGATATTGGGTAATACCCAAACTAATAAGCATGAGCTGGCCGATATTTGCATTACGAACGTCGTTGAGTAAATCATGCCATTGTGCAGCTGCTATATCTGGGTGCGCCTTTGTTGCTTCCTGATCGATTGTCTGATCAGCAAGCCTGATAGCCGATTGGTGTATAAATGTAAGTTGCTCAGGAGTTACATCAAAATCTTCACATAGACGCGCTTCAACAGACTCGCTTAATGTTCTATCAAAATATTGCTGCTGCTCAAAGTCATAATGAGCATATTCATGTTGTAATGAGGCGAGCATAAATTGTGTCCATCTTTTTTGCTCTCGCGAATTTTGTTTAACATGTGCCCCTGGCATCGACTTTTCCCAATGCTCGCGATAATTGTATTTCCCATCCATAGCGAGAAATGAATCGCGCAGAGTTCGTTTTAAATAATTTAGAGTTTTTACAACACTTGTTGTTGTTTGAGCAGAAATAGCCCCTAATTGAGCGATATCTAAGTCTGCAAATAACTGTGCATAATACAGAACGTCTTTTCCTAATAGGGCACCAAGGTCTTTTCGTAGATAGGCTACACGATTTGTCGGCGTTCCTACACCTTCTACCGCTGATCGAAGCGCTAATCGATCCCTTTCTTCTGTTCTAAACTGCTGCATTAAATCAGCTCGACGCAAGGTTTCATAAGCCTCTAAAATCTCGCCAACCTGTTCTACATCGTCAAGAGCAGCAATGTGATTATTGTTACCAAATTGAACTCGGCTTTTATTTATCAAAGCAATAAGTCGCTCATGAAATGAAACTTCACGCTGTCTTATCGCTGCCACTGTTTGATCAATAACAGCGTTTTTAATTTCAGTTTCGTGTTCATCGGCAAAAGTATCAGCTGATTCTCCTTTACGGGCTCCTCCAACAAACCCATTCGGGTCGCTTCCTTCAAGTAGCACCTCTAACGAACTTGTCGTATAAAATTCGATACCTTGCGCCTTATCTATAGATGGTTGTAAAATATCCGGCTCTCTCCCTTGAAGGTTGCTTGCGTCAATAACAACAGAGTAAGCACGGTTGACCGTTCCCGGTTTATACTCTCTATATTCACCCGATGCGTCTTGCCTCAATATTGTATAGACATAGCCTGTTGCTGTATCTGTTGTACATTGGGTTACCTCATCGCGAGACCATCTGTTGATTGGGTTAATAGATGTGGTCTCTTCTTCAAGCTCACGGATTGCTGCTTGAGCCAGTGATTCACCAGGTTCAATTTTTCCACCAATTGGAATAAGTTGTCCATGGCTGACGGTGCTATCGGAGCTTTTTCTCATCAAAGGTATATGCATAAAATCCAACTCAGAAAGTGAAGCGCCGGATCCTTTTAGGGTAGCAATATCAGCTGCAATTGCCCCTACAGGGCGATGACATACTGGAAAGATTCGTACAACCGGAATGACGGTTCTGTCATCCTCAATTATTTCAGATGGTGAAAGTTCTTCAGCTAGGTGAATCGGCTCAAAACCAACAAGTTCAATTGGAGTGGGTGTTGGTCTTTCAATGACTGACATGTGTGTTGATTATTCTAATGTAGTAAATAATATAGGCTTATATTGTACATAAAATAGGCTCTTAGATCAATCTCACCATAAATAAAGCAATTTTGATACAATATCACCATGAGCTCACCTATGAAGAAAATATTCGTTGACGAAACTCCTACTCATATCGGAGAGGAAGTAGATATATATGGATGGGCTGATACGATTAGAGATCATAAAAAGGTCGTTTTCATCGATTTGAGGGATTCGTCAGCAAAAGTTCAGGTGGTTGGAATTGGAGATTTAGGGAGAGAAATGGCGTCGGTATCACCTGAATCCGTTGTAAAAATACATGGTTTAGTTAAAAAAAGACCTGAGAATTTAATTAATGACAAAATTCCAACAGGAACAATTGAAATTGAAGCTCAAAGCCTTGAGGTGATCTCTCCAAGCGCTACCTTGCCAATGCCGATCGATTCCGAAGGCTATGAGATTGATGAGGAAATTCGAAATCAATATCGATATCTTGATTTGCGCCGAACGCGGATGGCCTCAAATATTAAACTCCGCTCAAAAGCAGTCAAGTATATCCGCAATTTTTTAACAGAGCGTCGCTTTAATGAAATTGATACTCCCATTTTGACAAAGACTTCACCTGAAGGTGCCCGCGATTTTCTTGTACCTTCGCGTTTGCAGCAAGGGAAGTTTTATGCGTTACCGCAATCTCCACAGCAGTACAAACAATTGTTAATGGTGGCAGGTTTTGAGCGCTATTTTCAGATCGCGAGATGTTTCCGTGATGAAGACCCGCGCGCTGATCGTGCATATGGAGAATTTACTCAATTAGATATGGAAATGTCGTTCGTTACGCAAGAAGACATTCTGCAACTAGCAGAAGAATTGTTTACGAATGTGGCTCGAGAGCTTT
>CAZKVU010000030.1:0-4375 GCA_964556475.1 uncultured Gammaproteobacteria bacterium
CGAGTCGATCGGTAAAGGTAAGGTTGCACTCGGTGATATAACCTCAAGACTCTGTGCCTCAATTTCTATTGCTCCTGTTAGAATTTTATCGTTTATTAAGTTCTCGGGTCTTTTTTTAACTAAACCATGAATTTTAATGACGGATTCAGGTGACACTGACGCCATTTCTCTACCTAAATCACCAACTCCAACCACCTGAACTTTTGCTGACGAATCCCTCAAATCAATGAAGACGACCTTTTTATGATCTCGGATCGTATCAGCCCATCCATATACATCTACTTCCTCTCCAATATGAGTAGGGGTTTCATCAATGAATATTTTCTTCATAGGCGAGTTCATGGTGATATTGTATCAAAATTGCATTATTTGTGGTGAGATTGATCTAAGAGGCTGTTTTATGTACAATATAAGCCTATATTATTTACTACATTAGAATAATCAACGCACATGGCAGTCATTGAAAGACCAACACCCACTCCGATTGAACTTGTTGGTTTTGAGCCAATTCACCTAGCTGAAGAGCTTTCACCAACTGAAATAATTGAGGATGATCGAACCGTCATTCCGGTTGTACGAATCTTTCCAGTATGTCATCGCCCTGTAGAAGCAATTGCAGCTGATATTGCTACCCTAAAAAGATCAGGTGCTTCGCTTTCTGAATTGGATTTTATGCATATACCATTAATGAGGAAAAGCGCTGACAGTACTGTTAGCCATGGACAACTTATTCCAATTGGTGGGAAAATCGAACCCGGTGAGTCACTGGCTCAAGCAACAATCCGTGAGCTTGAAGAGGAAACGACATCGATTAACCCAATCAACAGGTGGTCTCGCGATGAGGTAACCCAATGTACAACAGATACAGCAACAGGCTACGTCTATACAATATTGAGACAAGACGAATCAGGTGAATATAGAGAATACAAACCGGGAACGGTCAACCGTGCTTACTCTGTTGTTATTGACGCAAGCAACCTTCAAGGGAGAGAGCCGGATATTTTACAACCATCTATAGATAAGGCGCAAGGTATCGAATTTTATACGACAAGTTCGTTAGAGGTGCTACTTGAAGGAAGCGACCCGAATGGGTTTGTTGGAGGAGCCCGTAAAGGAGAATCAGCTGATACTTTTGCCGATGAACACGAAACTGAAATTAAAAACGCTGTTATTGATCAAACAGTGGCAGCGATAAGACAGCGTGAAGTTTCATTTCATGAGCGACTTATTGCTTTGATAAATAAAAGCCGAGTTCAATTTGGTAACAATAATCACATTGCTGCTCTTGACGATGTAGAACAGGTTGGCGAGATTTTAGAGGCTTATGAAACCTTGCGTCGAGCTGATTTAATGCAGCAGTTTAGAACAGAAGAAAGGGATCGACTAGCGCTTCGATCAGCCGTAGAACGTATAGAAGCGCCAACCAATCGAGTAGCCTACTTACGAAAAGACCTTGGCGCCTTATTAGGAAAAGACGTTCTATATTATGCACAGTTATTTGCAGACTTAGATGTCGCTCAATTGGGGGCTGTTTCTGCTCGGACAACAACAAGTGTTGTAAAAACTCTGAATTATTTGAAACGAACTTTGCGCGGTTCATTTCTCGCTATGGATGGGAAATACAATTATCGCGAACATTGGGAAGAGTCGATGCCAGGGGCACATGTTAAACAAAATTCGCGAGAGCAAAAAAGATGGACACAATTTATGCTCGCCTCATTACAACATGAATATGCTCATTATGACTTTGAGCAGCAGCAATATTTTGATAGAACATTAAGCGAGTCTGTTGAAGCGCGTCTATGTGAAGATTTTGATGTAACTCCTGAGCAACTTACATTTATACACCAATCGGCTATCAGGCTTGCTGATCAGACAATCGATCAGGAAGCAACAAAGGCGCACCCAGATATAGCAGCTGCACAATGGCATGATTTACTCAACGACGTTCGTAATGCAAATATCGGCCAGCTCATGCTTATTAGTTTGGGTATTACCCAATATCCAGACATGGACGATGAAACACTACGTCTTTATCGATTTGAAGCATCTAAATGCCTTGCCCTCTTATTAAAAGGCCTATCTATACACGACGTATGGCAAGAGCGCAAGCTGCGTAGTGATAAATTCTTTGCCGATCTGACAGGGAGAATTTTTGGACGACCAGTTGATGTTCGCAATATTCAAGTCACACTTCCAGATGGCAGACCACAAAATCGCGAATTATCAATACGTCAGAGCTCTCGATATGGGAGGGTTATTATTGATAATGTGCCGCCTAAAGACTTCGAGTCATTTTTGCGAAAAAGCCTCGAAGAACCAGCTGCAATGATTAGAGATGTTACACGATACAACATTGGGTTGATTGATGATGAAGAAGCTGAACGATTAAAGACTGAAGATTTTGCTGCCTATACCGCATATCAGATTCAAAGAGCGAGAAATCTTGTAAATGATCTCGTCGGAGATGAAGATGAAGGTATACCGGGATTTGTTCAAGAAACGGTTGGACCGAGCTATGCAGTATCTGTTGCGGACCGCCGTGATTACTACGAGGCCTTCGAATCTCATATGAATCAACCTCCTGAAGATGAACGAATTGAAATACGAGAAGGTGAAAGAACGGCATCAAAAGGTGGACGCATTGTTCGGGAAAAATTAATACTCATTGTTCAAGGACAAACTGAAAAAGGACGAGACTTTGCAGCTCATTGCGAATTAGCATGCTATCCGTTCCTAAAACTCGATAATGATTTCCTTGCGCTTATTGATAAAATCGCCGATACTGATTATTTCTTTGAACGCTTAACAGCGCCTTTAACCCATTACAATCCTCAAACGGATAAAGGTGAACGCTTAGTTGGTTACCCATCTCTATATGGACTTCTTCATCCACCTCATTTATATTATCAGTCACCTGAAGTACTAAGGTCCCGATTATCAAAACGTCAGTCTACAACAGAAAGTGATGAAGATGTAGAAGAAGGTGTTGTCTGGGCAACTCCAATAAGACCCAACGGTAGAGGCCTCAAGCATAAAGTCATGAGGGCTCGAAAAAGACGAGGAATGTAAAACTACACAATCGATTGTATTCTCAATTTTCTCGAAGATTTTCCATTCCAAGAATCTTTATAAACTGAGCAAGTAAATTGGATATCTTTATGTACATACTTACTTACTTCTTCCACTCCATTAAAAAAAATTCCTTCAATAAATTCGTTACGCGGGTCATTCGTCTGTGATTTGAAAAGTATTCTTGCATGTTGCTTGAGAGTGCCCATCGAAATAATATCTTTAATGTATCCTGACGTTAAAAATGTCGGATTTCTGTTCCCTATTCCAAAAGGCTCAAGTTTCCCCAATTGTTCCGCAAGCTCAAATGTTAGTAATTCGATGGGACATTCTATATCGACGTGCATTTCTCGTTTAAGCATATCCTTTGATATGTTTGAATCAGCTTTTTTTACAAGTGCTTTTTTAAATTCTTCAAGATTTTCACCCTTTATACTAAAACCCGCAGCAGCGGCATGACCACCGAGATCAATAAAATAATCCTCTAATTCGCGCAAAAAAGCCGTAATGTCAATTGAAGGTATAGATCTAACTGATGCTTTATAATGACCATCAGATTTGGTCAAAACAATAGCCGGTTTATAAAACTCTTGTGTAAGTTTCCCTGCAATCAAACCGATAATACCCTCTTCCCAGTCATCTGATTGAACAAGTAATATTTTGTTTTTTGAATCAACCACTGACATGGCCTGATCGATTGCAACTTCAACTAAATCTTGTCGCTCCTTGTTTGTAATAGACGCTTCTACCGCGAGCTGCTGCGCTCTTTTCTTATCATGTGTGCATAACAACCGTAACGCATCCATTGCAGTTTTTATACGACCAAATGCGTTAATACGAGGAGCTATAATAAAACCTACATCATATGCCGATATACTCCTCCCGAGTATTTTTGATTCCTGCAATAGCGCATACAATCCGGGGTTTTCTTTTACAAAAGTTTCAGGATGACTGAGTACTTCTAATCCATGTCGCGCAACGCTTCGTGCTTCATTAAGAAGGGGAACGAGATCGGCAATGATACCAATACTCGCAAGAGCAAGAAAATCATAAGAAAAACGCCTCAACAATTGTTTATTTGCACTATCTATTGAATTCGCGATTTCTTTTGCAAAAAAATATGCAACTCCACTTCCTGAAACTTTGTCTGTATGAAATATCGCAAAGGCTTTTTCAGGATCAATTTCCTTTCTTTGATGATGGTCTGTCACAATAATATCGATGCCAACTGACGCTGCATATTCAATTTGTTCATGCGCAACGATCCCGTGATCTACGCTGATGATAAGCGCCGGATCATACT
>CAZKVU010000031.1:0-4335 GCA_964556475.1 uncultured Gammaproteobacteria bacterium
TTGGCGTTGCACGATGGCTTATGAGAAAATTAGGAAAACAAATGGAAATAGCATTTAGAATGCAATACAAAATTCCCTCTTTGTCAAGTTTAGAGCGAAAGCCAAATGATCTTATTCCCTTTAAAGTAAGCTTAGACGACACAAATGATGTTGAAGAAGGCTCTCCGGATGCTGTAGATAGTAATCTCGTGAGTTTTCTGGATCGATGCGATACCAGAACCGAAGAATATCTCAAGGCCGCATAGTTATATAAATTCTCTATTATTTGAGGCTGTCATAGTGTCATTATACGCCTAATTTGGTTTGGTAAGATCGTTTTAATTGAGAAAGACTATCGATAGATTTAATAAGAAAGCAAAACTAACCCAGATAATGTAAGGAAATAAAAGATATGCAGCAGGTTTTGATAGGGAGTAGAATGCACGAATGGTCAGCGCAATAATTATCCACAACAAAATGATATCGATAAATCCTAGCAGTTGGTTCTGAAGTCCAAAGAACAAGAATGACCATAGAAAATTAAGTAACAGTTGAAAAGCAAATAAGGCTAACGCTTGCTTTACTCTTTTATTTTTTGTGGATTTCATCCAGACAAGGTACAGAGATATTCCCATGAGCGCATACAGTACCGTCCACACTGGTCCGAAGATCCAATTTGGCGGTGAAAAAACTGGTTTGCTTAGTGTTGCATACCAAGTGGGAATTGCAGCGATAGTAAAAGGAGTACTTATAATCCCAATAAGTTCACAGGTGAAAACCGCAATAAGAAGTTTTATATAGCCCTTTGCCATATTAAAATGATACTACTATCATTTTAATAGCATGATTAATAAGTTGCAAATATCTAACCTCATGATATATCGGGGGGGTAAATTTGAATTTAGTACGTAGTCAGTATATATACTATAATATAATTATGCTTGATCAACTTGACGCAAAAGCAAATCCTGGGCCAAATGTGCTTCAAGAGAGCCCAGTGGCTACATTACCTTTTGAATATGTGACAGAAGAAAATGCTGTATGGGAAAACATGCTAGCAAATTATGTGCCACAGACAGGCTTTGAGATAAAAAACCCTTTGGAACAGGATACTAGGATACTAGATGTTGGATGCGGAGTCGCACCCGAAGCACATGCTCTCTCATCAGCATTCGGCAATGAGCAGTTTGATGATGGTTTTTTTAAAACCGTAACAAAGGGTGTTGAATTTATTGGTATAGATATAGATCCGGCACTTATTGAAGGTGCTCAAAGAAGACATTCAGTCGTTGATCATAGTCAATATCCCCCAGTAAGAATCCCAAACCCACACCAATTATTCATTACTGGAGATGCAACTGACTTAAAAAGATTTGTTCATGGTTCATTTGATATTGTAGTTTTTGCTCACCCTGAAGTACTTCATAATAGCCAAAAATGGAAAAAAGTCTTTGCTGAAACAGCAGCAATTCACAACGGAGGTGGTCTTATAATCGCAACTGTTTTTACTGAGGCAGAGATGGCTGCAATTCGCAAAGAATTACTCCCATATTATGACATAAAAGTCCAAGAAGAGAATAAATATCGCAGAACTGGATATTCAATTCAACCCGATCGCCATAGATATATTATCCTGGGACTTCGTAAAATAGATACACCAATTTCGGACTAATATTGTGACCCTAACGGGATTCGAACCCGTGATCTCCACCTTGAAAGGGTGGCGTCCTAACCGCTAGACGATAGGGCCAAATAACTGTACATAACAGTTAAATTCAATCATATATTGTACCATGCAAGTGTCTAGGCTTGTAGGATAAGTGTTTTCACATGTTGAAGGTGGGGTTCAACATAGGGCTCAACGAGTTTGACAGCTTCATCAAGTGATAACCATCTAAATTCATCGATCTCCTCTGGCTGAATTTTCACATTTTGAGAAGTTGCATGACATAAAAAAATAACACCATTATATTCAATATCGATCCTCATGAAGTGCATTAAGCCAATCATTGCAACTGGAGCAACGTCTAGTCCAACCTCCTCACTCACTTCTCTAAGTAGTGCTTCCTCAAAGCCCTCATTCTGATTCAATCTACCAAAAACAATTTCCCATGTTCCTGGATTAACCTCGTTATCATTTTTTCTTTTGGTAAGTAACACATTATTTTCCTCATTCAAAATGATTGCTCCAATAGCCGAGCCAAATGTTCCAATTGTTCGAGAGGCACTGAAAGTATTCCGATAGTCAGAGACATTCACATAGTGTTTCTTCATACTCGCTTTCGCATTTTTTCAAGAAGATCTCTTGCTAGGTCTTTGCCTCCAAGGCCAAATGCAAGCCCACCGGCGAGGGAAATCATGATGACAATTCCGGTAAAAAGAATTCTGATTAAGTCCTGAGCTACTCTGAGCTGATCAAGAACAATAAGTACAGTAAAGAATATTATGGAATACTTTGCTAATGCTGCAAGTGTTGCTGCAGTCTGCTTGTCTACACGGTTAATACCATGCTTAACAAGATCTGATGCAATATTGGAGAACATAATACCAACGAATGCGATAATAACAGCAGCAAGTACGCTTGGAATGTAGAATAGCAGCTGTCTTAGAACCTCTGTTACTTTAGGTAAACCCCATACCTCAGACGCTGGAATCAAAAAAAGGATAACAACAGCCCAACCAATTATTTGACTCAAAATATTAACCCAGATATGAATATCCTGCTCAGTGCCGAATTTTGCCTGTTGAAGAAAATTCGACAATCTAAAGAATCTAAATAATGTGCGCACAAGTCCCCTTACTATTGAAGACAGTACTATTCCAATAGAAAGGATCAGTACTCCGCCAATAAAACTTGGAATATATCTTACAAATGTACTAAAAAACGAGATGAGGACTGGTTCTGTAGCATCCAGGATAGACATATGAAATATTATACATCAATAATTAACTGCAAGTACATTTTTATAATGATCGAGTGAATATTTATTACTCAAATTACCATCTACAACGATTGAGATAACATCAACGCGTATATTCTCGATTGGTAGCTGATGGCTTTTTAAATAGAATAATCCGCATTTTATAATTTTAGCTTGCTTGGTGAGTGTGACAGCCTCATATGGATAGCCTGAAAGGATGCTTGATCGCGTTTTTACTTCGACGAAAACGTATTGAACACCTTCTTTACAGATAATGTCGATTTCACCATATCTGGTTCTAAAATTTCTATCTAATATACTAAATCCATTTCGGATCAAAAATTCACATGCTTTATTCTCACCGAGTTGACCTAAAAAAGAATACATCAGTCATTGTAGCAGTCAAATGTGAAGAAAAAATTAAAAAAAGAGAGTTAAATATGTCGGTAGAGCTTATCCTTAATTTCCTTTCGAGATCGTGTTCGAATATATTGTACATTCGATCGTTTAGTAGAACCTTTCTTGACAATCTCAATTTTCTCAATGAAAGGTGAGATTACCGGAAAAATACGCTCAACTCCAATATTACTTTTGGTAACTTTACGAACGGTAAACATCTTATTCTCTTCTCTACCCTTTATGTCCAAAACAATACCTTCAAAGATCTGGTTTTTCTTTTTATCTTTGTCATGCAAAGAATAATGAAGACGAATGGTATCGCCTACTGAAAAAGCAACTTCTTTAACGGTCAATGTGTTGGCCATAAGTGATTATTGTAACATTTAGGAGGCTTTAATACAAGCCTGAATAAATTCCATAAACAACGGATGTGGCTTCAGAGGGCGACTTTTATATTCAGGATGTCCTTGAATTCCAATGTAGAATGGGTGATCAGATTTACTGAGTTCTACTACCTCTGCTAAACCTTCTACCTTAGATCGCGCTGAAATTGTCATGCCTTTTGATTCAAAACGATCGGTGTAATCATCATTAAATTCGTATCTGTGTCTATGACGCTCGCTAATGAGATGCTCTCCCTCATTAACATATCCGTGATATTTAGCATATATCTCGTCAGTATATGTACCTGGCTTGATGAATGCATCCCACGAACCAAGTCTCATTGTTCCGCCATAAGCCCTACGTGCAATAATATCCTTTTGTGCCGGAATAATGTGAATAACAGGATCTGATCCATCTTTAACATTTTCTTCAGTATTGGCGTCTGTGATACCAATAACGCTTCGTGCAAAGGCTATTGCTGCGAGCTGCATTCCATAACACAACCCGAGATAAGGAATCTTTTTTTCACGAGCATATGTTGCAGCGCTGATCATTCCCTCTGCACCTCGTTCACCCCAACCAATTGGAACTATTATTCCGTCAATATCGAGCTTTCCTAGAACCTCGTCAACACCTTTTTTTTCGACTTCTT
>CAZKVU010000032.1:0-4068 GCA_964556475.1 uncultured Gammaproteobacteria bacterium
ACGCAAATAAATATATAGTCCCCGGACTAGGTGATTTTGGAGACAGATTTTTTGGCACAGTTTAAGAGGAGAAATAACATCGTGCATGAAAGAATAATTTTGGACAGATAGCATCTGTAAGTTATTTATGAGTAAAGAAAATTCAGCCACACCGCGTCCATCCTTTTATGAATTATCATTTTCTTCCAAATTGTGGAAATGGGCAGGTAAAGACGGATCTGACAAAGGGTCGTGGTATTTTTTTACCGTACCAAAATCAATATCTCAGAAGATACGTTTATTAACTTCAGGCAAACCACGAAAAGGTTTTGGTTCTGTTCCGGTCCTGGTAACAATTGGTAGAACTCGCTGGAGAACATCGGTTTTTCCAGAAACTAAAGATGGACAGTATATATTGCCGGTAAAGTCTGCAGTTAGAAAAGCTGAAAATATTGTTGAAGGACAGAAGGTAAATGTAATAATCGAGCTTGTCGGGATAGTGAAATAGGCGTAAGATTATCATTTTTTATTTTGATATAATCACTCAATGAATATAGAAACAATCGCAAACATCATAGGATACGCCGCTGCAATTCTTGGTTCTGCTATGTTTATGCCTCAGGCAATAACAGTTTGGAAAACTAAACAAACGAAAGGAATTTCTCTTATGTCGTTTATCATGCTTACGATTGTCTCCTGCTTATGGTTTGTCTACGGATTTTTGCTTCATGCAATGCCCGTGATGATTGTTAATGCAATTCTTACTGTACTCAGTCTGTATATTGTTCTCATGAAGTTGAAATATAAATAGGAGACTGGATTTTAGAATTTATTTCTGTCTACTCAGCATTGCGACGCCAAAAAGCATTGGAATGATCGCAAGCATTTGCCATATAGTTGGTGCATTCTGAAGAAGTATCCATGAAAGCAACATGGTGACAAGCGGTGCGCCAGCATTGAGTGAAACAGCCTTTGCAACATTTATCCGATGAATTGCTTCCAGCCAGAAAATTTTTGATAAACCGAGTACTATTGCGCCGTTAACGACTAGGAATAAAAACGATTTTTTAACTTCTATAATTGGCATCTCGATTTTAAGAACGTAGATAACCGCGAAAATCATTATTGATGCAATAATACTTCGGACAAACATAATTGTTTCACTGCTCACATTTTTCCGAGCTCTTCTTTGATAGAAATTACCCATGGGAATTGTTGCAGCAGCTATTAAAATGAACATGTCACCAATATTCAGGGCTTTAGTATTAGGGAATAAAACAATAATTGCTCCGAGGATCATGAAAAGGGCTCCAAACATATGAATAACACTCATATGTTCTTTTTTCCAGACATTAAAGAAAAGATACGAGAAAAATGTTTCTGTTAAAGCGATAATACTCGCGTTACCAGGATTTGTATGTTCTAAAGCGGAGTAGTAGAGAATGTAAAATAAGACGACAAGGCATGTCGCTATAAAAATGTCCTTATAGACATTGATTTTACGTAATTCATACCACTTGTTCCTCAGAAACATGAGGAATGCAAAAAAAATAGTACTAAATAAAGTACTCATTCCAAGTGAAACAAGAGGTGGGAGACTTTTATACGTAATTACAGTTAGAACAGGAAAAGATCCCCACAAAATTAACTCGATAAGAATAAACAGTTCACCTTCTCGTTCCTTACTTATTTTCATGAACTTAGTGTAGCAAAAGATCAGCTCATTGAGTTGGTATAATAGGTCATGCCTGAACGTAACTTCAGAACACGTGTTGATCGATATCTTAGGTGAGAAGATACCCCTTTAGCAAAAACCCTTCAATGGCTAAGCCCTCAAGAGGGTGATGATTATCGACGGAGTCGAGCCAAGCGAGCCAGCGAAATTGTCATAGCGGGTCCAGCTTATGCTATCGCTTTACCGGTAATAGGCGCATTAGGTTTAATGGCGAAAATTGAAGACGGTGGTCCTGCTTTTTACAAAGAGAGGAGACTCGGCGATAAAGGAAGAACCTTTGAACTCACAAAAATTAGATGTATGAAGGTGGATGCAAATCAGGAACCATGGAGTGTAACTCATGATAGGAATCAAGTTAAAGCTGAGTATGATGATCCGAGAAATACGCGAGTAGGAAGGGTTATGAGGAGAGTTGAAGCTGAAGAATTACCGCAGCTCGGTTCAGTCCTAGCTGGTGAGATGTCGCTTGTAGATGTTCGCGCAATCGCACCGTATGCGCATGAATATATGCATCAGAATATCAGACCAGAGATATTTAATGACTGGGATGACAATCGCTTGGAGGGTAAACCAGGTTTATTTAGTTTGAATTCAGCAGTAAACAATAGTCGGAAAAACGATTTGAGAAGAATACATTATGATCGTCTCTACGGAAGAAGAGCAAGTTTAGGATTGGATTTATTTGTTTTATACAGAACAGGTTTACGAATGGGGGAAAAAGTTTATCGTAAAGCTCTTGATATAGCTCGCGGAGCTAATGATCGAACCATGGAAGATTTTGGTGAGCTAGATCAAGCAACAATAATGGCAGGTCATCTCGCTCTCCCGCTCTCAAGCTGTGTTCCAGAAGCTTCATCCACGCGTATTCAAAGGGGCGGTGACGATATGGGTATAATATAGGTATGAAATTTTGAGTGTGAACTTAGTTTACAATCTTGATTGTTGGATTTCTTCAATTGCCCTATCTGATAATTCAACAGCATATCCAATATATGTTTCTGGTGTTAGAGATTTCAATTGAGCACGGGTTTCATCATCAATATCGCCTGGCAATCCATCAACCCATTCTTGCCACACAGCTTCATCGATTGTTTGGCCACGGGTAAGTGTTTTTACCAAAGAATATGGATCCTTTATTCCCTTGGTTCGTAACAATGTTTGAACAGCTTCTGAGAGCACAGCCCAATTTGCATGTAGAGCAGCGTGTATATTTTCTGGGTGAGGAGTCACTCTTCTGAGGCCCCGAACTGTATTCTTATATGCTAATAATGAATGTCCAAAAACGACTCCAACATTTCTTATCGTTGTGCTGTCTGACAAATCGCGCTGCAATCGAGAACGTGCTAATTTTCGACCCATTCCCTCCAATAAGGCATTAGCTAATTCAAGATTCCCCTCGCCGTTTTCAAAGTTGATTGGATTAACTTTCTGCGGCATTGCAGATGAACCGACTTCTCCTTCGACAACTTTTTGTCCAAACCATCCATCGCTGATATATCGCCACATATCCTGATCAAAATCAATCATTACGCCATGAGTTCTCAGGAATATATGGAACATTTCCTCGAAATCTTCATAGGAATTTATTTGAGTTGTAATAAGGTTCGGACGTAGCCCAAGACTTGCTACAAAACGTTCACTGAATGCAATCCAATCAACATCTGGATAGGCAAAGCGGTGAGCATTTAGGTTACCAACTGCGCCATTGAGTTTTCCGGTTAATGTATATGCTTGCAGCTGGCGAATCTGTTGATTTAATCGAGCAGCAAAAACCACGATTTCCTTGCCAAGCGTTGTAGGAATCGCTGCCTGACCATGAGTTCGTGCAATCATCACAACATCCCGCGATTCTTCAGCCATCCTGACCATTTCATCAGTTACTTGATCAAGCGCTGGAACAAGAACTCTGTCTTTTGCACGCTGCGCCATTAAGCGGTATGCAAGATTATTTACATCTTCGGAAGTTAGCGCAAAATGGACATAATCGGTCAAATCAGCCAGACTTGTGTCTGCAAGATATCCCCACATACCTCTTTCAACGGCTTTAACATCATGACGGGTAGTTGCTTCAATCTCCTTTATCTGTTTCAGTTGTTCGTGGGTAAGACCAGGACCAAGCTGTGCTAAGAAATCGCGTTCGTCAGGTGTCATCTCACGCACAACCCCTTCATCTGAAAGAGCAACTAAATATCGTGCCTCTACTTCAACTCGAGTTCTCATCAGCGCTGCTTCCGATGTGTATTCTGATAGTTCACGAACATCTGGCCAATATCGACCATCTAAAGGAGAAATTGTATCGAGGTTATGGATGGTGCTGCTACTACCATGATTTTTCTTTTTGAGTGCAGCCATAC
>CAZKVU010000033.1:0-2294 GCA_964556475.1 uncultured Gammaproteobacteria bacterium
TATTGTCACTTGGTTTATTGATCGATGACACGATTGTGGTTGTCGCAGCAATGACGCGCTATTACAATTCTGGAAAATTTACACCCTATCAAACAGGTATTCTTGTATGGAAAGACTTTATCGTCCCCTTGTGGTCAACAACAATTACAACAATTTGGGCTTTTGTTCCACTTTTGTTATCAACAGGAATTATTGGTGAATTTATTAAGCCGATACCAATAGTTGTAACAGCAACAATGCTTTCTTCAACCAGTATTGCGGTACTAATAACTATTCCATTGATGGTGGTTCTTTTGAAACCGCAGCTGCCATCACGATTAACGACATTTTTAAAGACAGTATTTTATATATCGCTCGTTGGTTTGATTATTATCGTAACTCCATCATCACCTGTAAAGCCTCTCATCATCATGAGTTTTGTTGTCCTATCAATTATTTTCTATATCGTAAAAAACTCACTTGCGCAAAAAATCCTTGACATGTATCACCATCAAAAATACATACAAACCGCTGTTGAAAAATTACGAACTATTGCGAATAAAGGACTAATTAATACTGAGTGGCTCAGCGAGAAATATGCTCATATCATTCATTCAATTCTCATATCAAAACAAAACAGACGAAAGACGCTCATTGTAATTGCTGCTTTTGTGTTGGTAGGGTACTTACTTGTGCCACTTGGCTTTGTAAAAAATGAATTTTTCCCGAAAACAAACCAGGATCTTTTTTATGTCAATGTCGAAATGCCAAAAGGTACAAGATCTGAAATTGTTAAGGGTGAAATGAAAAGATTATTGCCGGAAATTGAAAAAACACCGGAAACCGAATTTGTTATCGCAGAATCAGGACGTAATATTGATTCGCAGGGTGGCAGATCGACTGAACAAAATCTCTTCATGTACACAGTGCATTTGACTCCTAAGGCGGAAAGGAATATCACATCACAGGAAATCGCTGAAAATCTGAGACAAAAATTCGCTCAGTATCACGCAGGTAAACTAACGGTTTTTGAAGAAACAGGTGGACCTCCAGCAGGCGCAGATGTTCAAATCAAACTCATCGGGCCTGAGCTTTCAGAACTCAACAAACAGGCTGACCGAATTGTTACACATTTGCAAGAACAAAAAGGCATTATAGATCCACAAAAAACAGTCAAGCCTGGTCTTGGAAAAATTACCTTTGTGCCTGACAATGAAAAACTTTCATTATATGGCGTTGGAATTGACCAGATAGGATTTTCGCTGCGTACATTTGCGAGTGGAACTGAATTAGATACGCTAGGTTCGGGTGATAATGAGAAAAAAATTGTCTATCGTGCATCTGCCGAACAGGAAAGGCTGCAAAATATTTATCAGCTGTCAGTTGGAACAAATAACGGACCAGTGCCACTCACAGAATTAGGCGATTTCAAACTTATGTATAATCCAACGGCGATTACACGAGAGGGCGGAAACCGAACAATTTCTGTCACTGCTGGTGTTCAGAAAGGATTCAATATTCCAGAAAAAAATCAGGAACTTGCTAGCTATGTTTCTAAGATGAATTTGCCTGAAGGATACACGTGGCAAACTGGCGGTGCAAATGAGGAAAATAATAAATCAGTGCAGTCAATTCTCAAAGCGATGATTGTCGCTGGATTGCTGATTCTCATCACTATGGTTATAGAATTCGGCTCATATAGACAAGCTGCAATCGCGCTCATGATTATTCCGGTCTCAATCGCTGGAGTTTTATATATCTTTGCGCTTGCTCAGATTCCATTGTCGTTCCCGGCGCTTATCGGAGTACTCGCACTATTCGGTATTGTTGTAACGCACGCAATCGTCGTCATTGAAAAAATTAATGATAATCGAAAAGAAGGAATCGGTTTAATCGACTCAATCGTTGATGCGGCTGAAAATAGACTGGAGCCCGTTATGTTAACATCGCTTGCTACAATTCTTGGTCTTATACCAGTCACCCTTGCTGATCCGTTGTGGAGAGGGCTGGGTGGAGCCATTATTGCAGGACTCATATTCTCAGGAGCACTCAAGCTCTTCTTTGTACCGGTTATGTACTACAACTGGTTCAAAGATGACGAGGCAAAGGCATTTACAGATATATAATACTTTACTCCACAAACGTGAGCGCTTTACCCTTTTTTTCAGCACGGCCTGTTCTACCGATACGATGAATATAATCTTCGTAGCTTTCCGGCTGGTCAAAGTTGATGACATGTGTAACGTTATCAATATCAAGACCGCGTGAAGCAATATCGGTTGCAAGTAATACCTGAATGCGATTACTTTTGAAAT
>CAZKVU010000034.1:0-1943 GCA_964556475.1 uncultured Gammaproteobacteria bacterium
TGTGATGGTACATCAGCAAATGTTGGTGATATTAATGCAGGTGTCGGTGGAGCTGAAACCTCAGGATGTATGGTTACTATAGTAGCTAATCCAGCTAACATCCGCTCTTCAGCTCAAGTTTTAGATGCGAATGGGATGCCATCATATTGGAACGTAATAGGTTCTGCAGCAGGAGGCGTATCATATCCTCGAATTGGCGTTAATTATGATGGTCAAGGTGCGAACGCCGCAAATGCATCTGGAACAAATACATGGTTCGCCATTCCCTTTAACGGCGAAACTGGATGGGTAAACGAAACTGTAGCAAGCTCAAACTGTGAGTAATTAACCCATAGATCGTCGGGTAGCCAGTAGCCTCGTCTCTATTCATTTCCCCATCTCTTTCTCAATTTCCGCCACAATATACCGTGTCTTATCCAGAACATCTGGTGTTACTGAAATGCTGGTGATGCCCCATTCGACTAATTTCTTCGCTATTTCAGGATAATCTGATGGTGCCTGTCCGCAAATTGAAACGGTAATTCCGTGTTTTTTACCTGCTTCAACAACTCGCTTGAGCGCCCACATAACCACCGAACGCCGCTCATCATAAATATACGCGATTTCCTGATTGTCGCGATCAACACCGAGAAGGAGCATTGTGAGGTCATTTGTGCCGATCGAAATGCCGTCTATACCTTCCTTGATGAACTCTTCGACCATAATCGCTGATGACGGCACTTCGACCATCATCCATAATTTGAAATCCTTTGATTGTTTTAATCCGTGATCTGTAAGCATTTCTCGGATCTGACGGATTTCCTCAGGAATTCGGACAAACGGAATCATCAAGTACAGATTTTTGTGACCGGCTGCTCTAACTTTTTTAATTGCCTCAAGCTCCATGGCAAAAACATCATTATCACGAATGTAGCGCGATGCGCCGCGGTATCCTATCATTGGGTTTTCCTCATGCGGTTCAAACTTTTCTCCGCCTTCAAGATGTCGATACTCATTTGTACGGAAATCTGTTGCTCTATAAACGACTGGACGCTTCCCAAAAGGCTTTACAAACATCGTCATTTTCTTTGCCAATTCATCGATGTAATGTTTTTGTTTACCTTGAGCGATTGCTTCTTTCGGATGAATACCTATATGCGCCACAATGAACTCAGCTCTCAGAAGCCCTATTCCATCAACGTTCATTTGCGAAACACGATCTGCAGATTCCGGCTGAGCAAGATTCACGTAAATACGCGTTTTCGTTTTCGTATTTGCTGCACGTAGCTGGCCCTTTGTCAGTTTATCGAGCTGTTTTTGAGAATACGGCTTACCTTTGAATACCTCGCCGCGCGAGCCATTAACCGTAATTTCTTTAAGGTCTTTTAATAATTTCGTCGCATTCGCAGCACCGACCACAGCCGGTATACCCAATTCGCGCGATACAATCGCTGCATGTGATGTTCGTCCACCCATTTCAGTTATGATCGCAACAGCGCGCTTCATAGCCGGCACATAATCCGGACTCGTATATGCTGCAACCAAAATATCACCTTGTTTCACTTTGTCGTTTTCCTTTGGTGAGGATAATACTCTCGGAGTACCGGTTGCAATACCTGGAGATGCCGGATCACACTTAATCAAAAGGGCTTCTGTAGAGCCCTGAAGATCAAGAGCAGGGTGTCTAAATGTATCAACAGTCGTTATTGGGCGCGACTGAACAATATAAATCCTCTCACCTTCAATTGCCCACTCAATATCTTGGGGTTTGCCATAATGGTGCTCTATTTTCTTAACCAACTTTGCGATTGCAACAACTTCCTGATCGGAAATCTTCTGCATACCTCCTTCTGCCATCGTTAATTTTTTTTCGATATTTATTTTGCCCGATTTTACAAATGCAACTGTTTGGGTTTTTATCTGCTTTTCAGTAATTTTCAGGCTGTCTTTATCAATTTCATAAT